>NZ_JAMYTN010000003.1:0-484725 GCF_040322455.1 Mesorhizobium sp. M0139 | reverse complement strand
GTGCTTCAGGCTGTGCATCAGCGCTGTCGGCGCGCTTTGCGGATCGCTGGTCAGGAACACGGCGGTGCCGGACACCAGCTGCGGCTTCTTCTTCAGCAGATTGCCGGCGAGGAAATCGAGCGGGATTTCGTTGCGCCGGGTCTTGTCGAAGAGATAGCGGCTGCCGCGTATCCAGGTGGTCATGATCAGCCCCATGAGGCAGGCAACGGATATTGACACCCATCCGCCTTCCACGATCTTGACGACATTCGCCAGGAAGAAACCCATGTCGATGGTGCCGAACAGCAGCGCCAATGCCAGGGCGAGCCCAAGCTGCCATTTCCACAAATTGCGCATGACAACGAACAGCAGAATGGTTGTCATCAGCATCTCGCCGGTCACCGAAATTCCGTAAGCGGAAGCCAGCGAACTCGAGCTGCCGAAGCCGACAACCAGCAGCATCACTCCCATGGCGATGAGCAGGTTGACGCGCGGCATATAAATCTGGCCGCTCTGCATTTCGGACGTGTGCTGCACCTCGATGCGGGGCAGCAGGTTGAGTTGCACTGCCTGACGTGCCAGCGAAAAAGCACCCGAGATCACCGCCTGACTGGCGATCACGGTGGCGGCCGTTGCCAAGCCGACCATTGGCATCAGCGCCCAATCCGGCAACATCTCGAAGAATGGATTGGTCGGCCTGCCGCCATTCGCCAATACAAAGGCGCCCTGGCCGAAGTAGTTGAGCAGCAGGCAAGGAAACACCACGGAAAACCACGCGAGCACGATCGGCTTGCGCCCGAAATGTCCAAGGTCGACATAAAGCGCCTCGGCCCCCGTTACCGCCAGGAACACTGCACCAACGGTCACGAAAGCGGCGGTCGGCGTGCCGGCTAAGTAGGCGATCGCATAATACGGGTTGATCGCCAACAGCACCGAAGGATCATCCATCAGGTGGTAGAGCCCGGAAACGCCGATGGCCAGGAACCATAGCGCCGTCACCGGCCCGAATACTGCCGCCACCTTCCCCGTGCCGAAGCGCTGCACGGAGAACAGAAATGCCAGGATGACCAAGGTGATCGGAACGACATAGGCCTCCAGCGTCGGTGTCACCACTTCCAGGCCCTCAACTGCCGACAGCACGGAAATGGCCGGAGTTATGATAGCGTCTCCGAAAAAAAGCGACGCCCCGCAAAGTCCGATGCCGAGGATGAGCTTGGCGCCTTTTGGATAGGCGCTGCGCGCCAGCGCCATCAGGGACAGCGTGCCGCCCTCGCCCTTGTTGTCGGCGCGAAGCACGAAAGCGACGTATTTTATGGTGACGATAATCGTCAGCGCCCAGACGATCAGCGACAGCACGCCCAGGACATCTATACGCGTGTCGGTACCAGGCGAAGCGTGAAGCGCCTCGCGGAAGGCATAGATCGGGCTGGTGCCGATATCGCCATAGACGACGCCAAGCGCGCCCAGCATCAGAACTTTGGTGCTGTGCTGTTCAGTGTGGGAGTGGTTCGGTTGTTCGACGGGTTCAGCCTCGCTACCGATGCTGGAAAGAGCCATCGACTACTCCCCGATCACCGCGCGGTGCGCCTTGCTTGCTGTCATGCGATATCACCTTCGACACGAGCCTTCCACCGCTACCAACCGCAAGCCTTCAGAAACCGCCCCACCGTGCCGGCCATGCCATACTCCAACGCATCGGCTGTCAACCCGTGTCCGATAGACACTTCGGCCAATGCCGGAATGCGCTTTGCCAATGCCGGAAGGTTGTTCACCACCAGATCGTGCCCGGCATTGACCTGGAGTCCGGCGGCGAGTGCGGCATCCGCGGTTTTTCCCAATCTTTCCAGTTCCTTCCGCGCCTTGGCGGAATCGGAATGGTAGCTGCCGTAGGGCCCGGTATAGAGCTCGATGCGGTCGGCGCCGGTGTCGCGCGCGGCATTGACGCCGGTGGGATCCGGATCGGAAAACAGCGACACGCGGAAGCCCCCTTTTTTCAGACGCTTGACGATCGGGTTAAGGAACGCCGCCTCGGCGGCAAAGTTCCAGCCATGGTCTGATGTCGCCTGCGCCGGATCGTCGGGCACCAGCGTCACCTGCTCCGGCTGGTGCCTTTCCACAAGCGCCAGAAAATCCTCGGTCGGGTAGCCCTCGATGTTGAATTCCGCCTTGGGAAACTCGTCGTCGATAAGCGCCCGGATCTCGGGCAGGTCGGAATGCCTGGTGTGGCGCTCGTCGGGCCGCGGATGAACCGTCAGCCCGTGCGCGCCGGCCGCCAACGCCAGGCGGCCGAGCCCGGTGACGCTGGGCCACGGCAGGTTGCGGCGGTTGCGCAGCATGGCGATGGCGTTGAGATTGACCGAGAGTTTCGCGGGCATGGCGTGAGGTCCGGCTGTTTGTGCAGCGCATCTATACTGCCTTTGATGGGAACAGACAGGGGCTTTCGGGTGTTCCAGTGATGACATCTGCTCGCAAGGGGGAACCCAGCCATGAATTTTCTCCAGTCCGTGCCCGCGATCCGCCGCCTCGAAACCGACCGTGAGGACCTTTTCGCCATCGACGTCGTCGGCCATGTCTCTGCCGCCGACGGCGAAAATCTGTTCGGATTGCTGGAGGCTGCCTACGCGCTGCACCCGAGGATCGACGTCTTGGTGCGGCTGGTCGACCATGAGGGCGTCGACTGGATCGATATGGACGACGAGACGCTGAAACAGGGCACGGTGCATGCGCTAGAGCATATCGCCCGGTGCGCGACGATCGGTGAGCCCGACTGGATAGCGGATGCGCGGAACTTCCTTCCGGCTTCGCCACCGATCGAGTTCAGGCATTTCAATGCCGAGGACGAAGCAGACGCCTGGGCATGGCTGGGCGCGACGCCACTCAGCCCTGCTGCGCCGGCTGCTACCTGACGCCGCTATCTAACGCCAGCTATCTAACAATCGTCAGCCGCTCTGCCGCCCGGGTTATGGCAGTATAGAGCCAGCGCTGGCGGGTTTCCTTGAACGCCCAGCTCTCGTCGAACAGCACGACATCGTTCCACTGCGAACCCTGCGCCTTGTGCACGGTCAGCGCGTAGCCATAGTCGAAATCGTCAAAGCGCTTCTTCTGCTGCCAGGGGATATCGGCGTCCGGATCCTCGAAAGCCGACTTGAGCAGCTTGATCTTGGCGACGCCGCGGTCGGGATCGTCCTCCTCGGGCGAGACCAGAAGGTTGATGCCCGGCTTCACCGTCTCGCGCGACGAGGTCATCACCTTCCACAGCGAACCGTTGAGCAGGCCCTTGGCGGGGTCGTTGCGCAGGCAGACCAGCTTGTCGCCGGCCTGCGGATAATCGGCATTGAAACCCTTCAGTTCGCGCAGGCGCTGATTGTAGCGGCGGCGTGTGCGGTTGGTGCCGACCAACACCTGGTCCGCCTTCAGCACCAGCTCCTGGGTGACGTCCTCCTTGCCGATGACCTGCGCGGTGCCGTAGTCGCCACGCATGAACTCGCGGCCCTCGCGCACGTCGAGCGCCAGCTGGATGATCGGATTGTCGCGCGCCTGGCGGTGGATTTCGGTCAAGAGCACATCCGGCTCATGCTCGGTGAAAAAGCCGCCGCCCGAGATCGGCGGTAGCTGCGCCGGATCGCCAAGCACCAGGATCGGCGTGCCAAAACTCAGAAGGTCGCGGCCAAGCTGCTCGTCGACCATCGAGCATTCGTCGATGACCACCAGCTTCGCCCGTGAAATAGGGCTTTGGCGATTGAGCGAGAAGGTCGGCGACATCGAGGTCTTGCCGGTCACCTCGTCCGACACCGATTCCTCGCCCTTCGGCCGGTAGATCAGCGAATGGATGGTGCGGGCATTGACCGCGCCCTTGGAACGCAGCACCTGCGCCGCCTTGCCGGTGAAGGCGGCAAACTGCACCTGCCCGTCGACATGCTCGGCAAAATAGCGCGCCAGCGTGGTCTTGCCGGTGCCGGCATAGCCGAACAGCCGGAAGACCTGCGGCCGGCCCTCCTTGAGCCAGCGCGCCACCGCTTTCAGACCCTCGTCCTGTTGGGGGGAGAATTCCATCGGTTCGACAGACCGGATTCGCGAGAGAAAGACAAGCTTGGTGCCAACCACCGCTTAAAACGATGGGATTGCCTCACCTTCAACGGGACAAACTAGCAGGCGCAAATGCGAACGTAAAGTGAACATGCAAGCGGATAACGAACGATTTGAATTCAGGCATTTGAACCTAGATCGGGCAATGCCACTATCACGGACATGATCGAGATGCAGATCGGCGCAGACACCTATAAGCGAGGATATTGATGAGGTCGTTCGCAGACAGGCTGATCGGAAAGTCGATAAAGAAGATCGAAATCGGCGAACCTGGTTATGGCATCGTTGTCTCCTTGTCGGATGACGCAGGGTTCGCGATATATACCGAGGTCACGGCCTGTCTGAGTGACGAAAATGCCAGAACCATAGAACGTGTTACCATCAGCGACGAGCAAGTGATCCTCCACCTGGGTGACAACGACTTCGTCGCCATTTCCAAAAACCGTGGCCGCTTCGCCGTCGTTGAGGCGTTTGTCTATGGGGACGACGAAGGCATGGTCGTCGAAAATTAGTTGTATCGGCCGCCAGATTTCAAACACCGACCACAGGCGGACTATATGTTCGCGCCGCCGCCGCTACCTCTGGTCGGCCCGGGATCGTTCTCCAACAAAATCGGCTTGCCGTGCGGGGTTGCATGCGCGGCGCGTTCCCAGGCGGCGGCGAGCGTGTCGACGTCACTTTTTCCCGCGACGCCCTTGGCCGCCAGCAGCGTCTCCAGCGCAGCCAGCCAATGCTCGTAATAATCGTGGCCATCGCTTGCGGCGCCCGGCTTGTTCACTTGCGCCGACAGCGCATCGGCCCATTCGGCCCAGGAAAACAGGCCCTTGTCGTGCAGCGCCACCGTCATGGCGAAGGCTTCGGCCTGCCAGGGTTCGGCGAATACCGGTTCGTCCAGACCCGCCGGCAGTGCACCTTCAGGCCGGCTCAAGATAGCTCTCCCAAGCGTCGATGGAGACGGTAAGCGTCGGGTCGGCGCCCTCGCCCCAGATTTCCGAGCCATCGAAGACCACGGTATAGACCCATTGCGGGTTTTCACCGTTTCCATGCGCGTTGCTGTCGGGGAACACAAAACCGTCACGCACGGCCTCGATCACTCCGTACTTGCCGCGCGCATAACGCGGCAGCCTCGTGTGGGCGGTGGGATTGAAATTCCTTGTCCGCACCGGGTCGCCGGCCTTGAAGCGCGGCGCCGTCTCGACCGGCCGGTCGCAGGGACTGCCCTTGGCCAGCACCGCCGGAACGTTTTCGGCCTTCAACACCCTTTTGGGCGTCGCCGCCGGATCGACCGCCCGACCTTCCGTCAGATCGCGCTCGCTGACGAAGCCATGGCGCTTCAGCAGCACCTCGAGCGCTTTGATCCATATCTGGTAGTAGCTTGAGGAATAATAGACGGCCGGATGCAGCGATTCCCTGGCGTGCCGGCTCTCGTCGATGTTCCACGCGCCCATGGCGCCGGCGGTCAGCGTCACGCCCAGCGCCCGCCTCTCCCAATCCGCATGAAAATAGGGTTCGTCCTTTTCGGGCGCGACCGGCCCGAAACCCATCTGTCCGCCTAGATCCTGCGGCCCGTTCATGCCGGTACCTTCTTTGTCCCGGGTTCTTTGGCCGCCGCCGTGCCGATCATCGCATCGCGGCTGACCAGTTCGGCGAGCTGGTCCTCGCTCCAGCCTTCGGTACCGCTAGGCCGCATCGGCACCACGAGATAGCGCAGTTCGGCAGTCGAATCCCAGACGCGGATTTTTTTCTCCGCTGGCAAGGTCAGCCCGAACTCCTCGAGCACGCCGCGGGGATCGGTCACCGCCCGCGACCGATAGGGCGGCGCCTTGTACCAGACCGGCGGCAGTCCAAGCACCGACCACGGATAGCAGGAGCACAGCGTGCAGACCACGAGGTTGTGCGTCTCGTCGCTGTTGAACACCGCCTGCATGTGCTCGCCCTGGCGGCCGCTATAGCTCAGCGACGCGATCGCTCCCGTCGCATCGCGCTTCAGCCACTCGGCATAGGCCGGATCGCTCCAGGCTTTCGCCACCACCCTGGCGCCGTTGCGCGGTCCGATCTTGGTCTCATAGGTCTCGACAATGACGTCGATTGCGGCTGGATCGATCAGGCCTTTTTCGGTGAGGATGGTCTCCAGCGCGCGCACGCGCGCCGCAAACGGGTCGAGTTCGTTGTCGTGGTCATGATCATGGGACATGACCTCAGATTAGGATCGGCGGCACGCGGCCGCAAGCATGACAGCTTGGGCCACGGGCTATCGCCTATTCGGCGGCGGCCCTTTGCGGCTCGAGCCGATCCTCGGGACCGAACAGCGAGGCCTGCTCGCCGCTCTCGACCGCATGCAGCTCCGGCCTGTTCTTTTTCGAAGAGAAGAAGCTCACCAGCCAGCCGGAGAAATTCTCGAAATAGACATAGATGACAGGGGTGACGAACAGCGTCAGCGCCTGGGAAGCGAGCAGCCCGCCGACGACCGCGACACCGAGCGGCTGGCGCAGCTCAGCACTGGCGCCGGTGCCGAGCGCGATCGGGAACGTGCCCATCAGCGCCGCCAACGTCGTCATCATGATCGGCCTGAAACGCATCAGGCACGCCTTGTGTATGGATTCCTTGGCCGACATGCCTTCTCGTCGCAGCTCCAGCGCGACGTCGACCATCATGATGCCGTTCTTCTTGACGATGCCGATCAGCATCAGGATGCCGATCACCGCGATCACCGACAGGTCCATGCCGGCAAAGCGCAGCGCCACCACCGCGCCCAGCACCGCCGAAGGCAGGCCGGTCAGGATGGTCAGCGGATGGATAAAGCTCTCATAGAGGATGCCGAGTACGATATAGATGGTCAGAATGGCGCCGCCGATCAGCAGGCCCTGATTGGCCAGCGAATCCTGGAAGGTCTTGGCGGTGCCGGCAAAGCTGGTCGAAATCGCCGGCGGCATGCCGATCTGCTCCTTCAGCGCGGCGATGCGGGCCGTGCTGTCGCCCAGCGCCACGCCTTGCGGCAGGTTGTAGGAGATGGTCACCGCCGGCAGCTGGCCGAGCTGGTTGACCGTCAGCGCGCCGGCGGTGCGGTCGACGCGGGCAAAGGCGCCGAGCGGCACCAGGCTGCCGCTTGCCGTCCTGACCTGGATGGCCAGCATGCGCTCGGGCGACCATTCGATGTTGGGATCGAGCTCCATGATGACTTCGTAGCTGTCGGCCGAGCCGAAGATCGTCGAGACCTGCTCCGTGCCGAAGCCGCCATAGAGGCTGGAGCGCAGCGTGTCGGTGTCGATGCCGAGCGACGCCGCCTTGTCGCGATCGACCACCAGCGTCGCCTGCAATGAATTGTTCTGCAAATCGCTGGTGACGTCGGTGAAATTCGCATGATCGGCCGCCATCGCATCGTTGAGCTTTTGCGCCCATGTGTCGGTCAGGCCGGTATCGAGGCCCTGAACGACGAGCTGGTAGGCGCTGGCGGAAGAACGCGCGCCAAGCCGCAGGTTCTGCACCGGCTGCATATAGGCATCGATCCCCGGTACAGTGGCCAGTTGCCGCCGCAGATCCGACAGCACCTTGTCGATGTCGGGGCGCTGGCTCTTGTCCTTCAGCTGCACATAGAGCTGGCCCTGGTTCAGCGCATTGTTGCCGCCGCCGGCTGACCAGGCGACATGCGAGACATAGGGCGAATGCGAGAAGACACTTGCCGCCTGGTTCTGCAGCTTGACCATGGCGTCGTAGGAGATGTCCTGCCTGGCGATCGTCGTAACCGAGATCTGGCCGATATCCTCTTGCGGGAAAAAGCCTTTCGGCGAGACCTCGATCAGCCAGACCGACCCTGCCGCCGTGCCGGCGAAGACGAGGAACACCAGAAAAGTGTGGCGCAGGCAGAAGGTCAAAAGCCGGTCATAGCCGCGGGTGACGATATCCTGCTTGTGGCCGGGGGCATGCTTGTCGCGATCGGCCTTGGTCACCGACAGCAAGCGCGAACACAGCATTGGCGTCAGTGTCAGCGACACGAACATCGAAGCCAGGATGGCGACCGTCACCACGACGGCGAATTCGTTGAAGATGCGGCCGATGACGCCGCCCATCAAAAGCACGGGGATGAACACCGCCACCAGCGAGATCGAGATCGAGATGATGGTGAAGCCGATTTCGCGCGCACCCTTCAGCGAGGCGTCGAAGGCCGAGAGACCGTCTTCCTCCATATGGCGAAAGATGTTTTCCAGCATGACGATGGCGTCGTCGACGACGAGGCCTACGGCGAGCGTCAGGCCCATCAGCGAGATGTTGTCGATGGAAAAGCCGAACAGGAACATGGCGCCCAGCGTCGCGATCAGCGAAATCGGCACCGCCACGGCCGGGATGATGGTTGCCGTGACACGGCGCAGGAAGACGAAGATCACCATCACCACCAAAGCGATCGTCAGAAGCAGCGTGAACTGGACGTCGTCGACGGCCTGGCGGATCGAGGTCGAACGGTCGTTGAGCAGCTTGATGTCGGCGGCGGCCGGCATTTGGTCCTTGAACGACGGCAGCATCGCCTTGACCTTGTCGACGACGTCGACCGTGTTGGCGTCGGGCTGGCGCTGCACCGCCAGGATGATGGCGCGCGTGCCGTCATACCAGCTTGCAGTCGTCGTGGTCTCGACCGAGTCGATGACGCGGGTCACCTCGCCCAGCCGCACCGGATGGCCGTTCTTGGTGGCGATGATGAGGTTGGAGAACCCGGCGGCATCGGTGAGCTGCGTGTTGGCCGTGATGGTCAGCTGCTGCTTGTCGTTCTGCAAGACGCCGAGCGGCGTGTTGGAGTTGGCCGACGCGATTGCAGTCTGCAGCTGGTCGATCGAAATGCCGCGCGCCGCCAGCGCCGTCGGATCGATCTGCACGCGCACCGCATATTTCTGCTGGCCGAAGATCGACACCTGCGCCACGCCGTCGATGGTCGACAGCGAGGGCGAGATGACGTTTTCGGCGAAGGCGTCGAGGTCGGTGAGCGGAACCGTGTCGCTGACCAGCGACATCAGAAGGATCGGCGCGTCGGCCGGATTGACCTTGCGATAGCTCGGCGGCGCTGTCATCTCGGGCGGCAGTTGCCGCTGCGTGCGCGCGATCGCCGCCTGCACGTCGGCGGCCGCCGCGTCGATATCCCGGTTGAGCACGAACTGGATGGCGATCGAGGTGCGTCCCAGCGAATTGCTGGTCGAGATCGAATCGATGCCGGCAATGGTGGCGAACTGCTTGATCAGCGGCGTCGCCACCGAAGTGGCCATGGTTTCGGGCGAAGCGCCGGCCAGGGTGGCCGAGACGTTGACGACCGGGAATTCGGCGCTCGGCAGCGCCGCCACCGGCAGGAACTTGTAGGCGAACAGCCCGCCCAGCACGAGGGCGAACGACATCAGCAGCGTGGCGACAGGCCTGCGTATGCAGAATTCGGAAATCATTGGGCAGCCGCCTTGCCGGCCTCGGCGACCTTGGGAGCAGCTTGATCACCGCCGGCCGCCTTGCCTTCGTGAATGGCGGCGCCGTCCTTCAGCCTGGTCTGGCCCTCGACCACCACCTTCTCGCCTGATTTGACGCCCTCGCTGATGGCGCTGTTTTCGCCTTCGGTCAGCGCCACCTGCACCGGTCGCATCTCGACCGTGTTGTCGGGCTTGACGACATAGACGAACGGTCCCTTTTGGCTGGGCTGCACGGCAACGGTCGGGATGGATGTCATCTGCGGCATGATGCCAGCGTCGAGCACGACATTCACATATTGGCCGGGCCACAGTGAAAGATCGGCGTTGGGAATGCTCGCCCGTGTCGCGATGGTGCCGGACGCGGTGTCGACGCTGGAATCGACGAAGTCGAGCGTGCCCTTGCCGATCGGCGTCGGATCGCCATCCTTGGTCAGCGTCACCGCGCCTTGCTGCGGGTTGGCCAGCGCCTTGTGCAGCAGCGCCAGGTTGCTCTCCGGCAGGTTGAAGTTGACCTGCAGCGGATCCATCTCGGTGATCGTCACCAGCGGCGTGGCCGTGCTCGAGTTGCCGTTGCTCAAGGTGACCAGGTCACCGACCGAAACGTTGACGGCGCCCAGCCGGCCGGCAATCGGCGCCTTGATGCTGGCGAAGCCGAGCTGGACATCGTCGGCGTCGATCGTCGCCTTGTCGGCGTCGACGGTCGCCGCGGCAGCCTTTTGCGCCGCCACCGCCTGGTCGTAGGTCTGCTGCGTGCCGGCCTGCTTGGCGACGAGATCCTTGGCGCGCTGGAGGTCGGAGCCCGAACTGGTCAGCAGGGCCTGGTCCTTGGCGAGCGTCGCCTGATCCTTGGCAAGCTGCGCCTTGAGCGCCCGGTCGTCTAGCGAGAACAGCAGGTCGCCGGCCTTCACCATCTGGCCGTCCTTGACGTCGATCGATACGATCTGGCTGGACACGCGGGCGTTGATGTTGACCACGGCCGGCGAAGACACGAAGCCGATGGCGTAACGGCGGATCGGAAAATCGGCCATTGTCGCGGTGGCCGAGACGATCGAGGCCGAACGGGCGGCATTACCGCCGGCGCCGGATTTGCCCCCAGCCTTGTCGGCCGAAGCCTTGTCCGATCCAGCCGGCTTGTCCGTTGCTGCCGCCTGCCTGGCGCCCGGCAGCATCTGCCGCAGACTGCTCATTGCCGCCGGCGAAAAATAGACCCATGCCGCGGCGACACAGGCCGCTGCCACCACCACCGCCAGAACGACTTTTCCGCGCATCGACTGAAAGCCCTATGATCCGACACGCCGAACCCGGTGGTCTCATTCTACCCAATCACGGCGTCTTGCCGCGATCTCACCGAAGTAGATAGGACGCACATTTGTCGGAAAAGGGCCAAAACACGGCATTACGAAGATTTAATGTGCACTGCACAATGACTATGCAGCCGGCTCAGCAGTCGGAAAACCAGCCAGGATGCGGTTGAGATCTCAGGCGGGATGCGTCTACTTCAGCATCGGCCAGAGCGTCGCCCCCAAGAGCACGCCCATGGCGATGTTGAACCATTTCAGCCTCACCGGATCCGACAGGAACCCGCGCAGCGCCGTGCCGAAACCGGCCCACACCGAGACGCTCGGCAGGTTGACGACGGTGAAGGCGATCGCGATCAGCGCCACCGACAGGAACGGGTGGTCCGGATTGGAGTAGACGGCCATGGCGGTGATCGCCATCACCCAGGCTTTCGCATTGACCCACTGGAATGCGGCTGCCTCGATGAAGCGCATCGGCCGTGCCTCCGTCTCACCCTTGCTGGACAGCGAGCGCGACATGGCGATCTTCCAGGCGAGATAGAGCAGATAGGCAGCGCCGGCGATCTTCAATCCGGTGTGCAAGGCCGGAAACGCCGTCAGCACCGCGCCCAGGCCAAAGCCGACGGCAAGCAACAGCACCAGGAAACCCATGCTGATGCCCAGCATATGCGGAATGGTTCTGACGAGGCCGAAATTCACGCCCGACGCCAAGAGCATGAGGTTGTTCGGCCCCGGCGTGATCGAGGTCACGAAGGCGTAGACCAAAAGGGCGAGGAAAGCGTCGAGGGTCATGACGGCTCACAAAGGTCAGCAATGCTGACTTAAATCGACAGGGCGCTGGACGCAACCTCATTCCATTGGTCCAAAGCGCCGCGCCGCGATCCGTCTATCCCGAGCCAGCCAGGCCGGCACAGTCTACCTGCCGTGGGCCCGCGCCGACAACAGGCTGGGAGCGGCGGCCGCCTCCTGACGGCCAGCCACACGCCGCAGGCCTTTGCGCCTCGGCGTGTTCCCGGGAAGCTTCACGCCATGCGCGAGGTCGAGGGCAGCCAGGATGCGGATGAAGAGCCAGCCGAGATCGATCTGCCCGCGTTCCAGGCCGAGCTTTGCGGATTCGGGAAACGCATGGTGATTGCCGTGGAAACTCTCGCCAAAGGTCACCAGGCCGAAACGCGGCAGGTTGTAGCCCTGCACGGCAACGCCATCGACGCGCCAGCCCTGCTGCCCGCTGCGATGTGCGAAATGCCCGACCAGCCAATGCCCGGTCAGCGACACGGAGATACGCACCGCAATGCCCCAGACCACCCAGCTCCACCCGCCGAGGAGCAAGAAAAGGATCGCCCACGGCAGTTGCTGCAGCATCCAGGTCCGCTCGACGAATTTGTAGAAGCGGTCGTTTCTGATCGACGGCTCGATGACGAAGTCAGGCGGATTGCGCAACGCTACGGCGCAATGCATTTGCCAGAAAGCGTCGGTGAAGAAAGGCCGGCGGTGGGCGTGCAGGTCGTGACAAGCCGTCTGGCGCTGCGCCCAGTCTCTTATGTCATGCGCATAGATCATGCCGAACGGACCGGCCATGCCGACGAGCGTGCCGAGATAGACCAGCGCGTGTTCGAGCCAGATGTGAACCTTGAACGAGCGATGGATGAGCAGGCGATGCATGCCGACCGAGTGTCCGGCGCAGATCGTCACCGCCGTCGTCGCTACGAACAGGGCGAAAGCGCTCCAGCTGAAGGTCAGCGGCCCGAACACCAACGCAATCAGCGTCATCGCACCGACCCAGATCGACTTGGCCGGCATCCAGACGACCTCGCCATCTTCGGCATCGCTCAAGGGCTGCGAGATCATTCTGCCTGTGGATATGGTCTTCATCGGTACCCCTCCTCTGCAGGAAACATTTCCGGACCAAAGAGCCTTGCCTTCCGGCGCGCCGGCGCTTATTTAGGCAATAAGCTAACTATCTACTATTCCGATTTAGGTATTTAGGCAATAGACTAAATACCGGAAGCGAAACGACAGAGGCAGGCGGTGATCGAAGACAATGCAGCGGATGGCGACACGGCTATCGGGGCAAGCAGCGCCATACAGCGCGTGTTCGAGGCGCTGTCATCGCAGCCGAGGCGCAAGATCCTCGCCTATCTCGCCCACTCCTCGCTGACCGCGGGCGAGATCGCGGCGCGCTTCGACATGTCGAAGCCGTCGATCTCGCAGCATCTGAGCATCCTGGAGACGGCCGGCCTCATCGCCAGGGAGCGGCAGGGACAATTCATCCGCTACTCGCTGGTCCAGAACAATCTGGTTAACACGCTGAACGGCTTCGTCCAGGACGTCTGTCCGGTATCGCGCCCGATCAAAAGGGAGAGTAAGAATCTGGCGAGCGGCAAGGTCGATCCCAAGCCGTTAAAATAGTTGGACTGAGACTACATCCCCTGCGGGCCCCGGTTCATCGCCGCCACGCCGGTGCGGCAGATCTCGACCAGGCCGAGCGGCTTCATGATGGCGATGAACTGGTCGAGTTTCGAGCCCTTGCCGGTAATCTCGAAGATGAAGTGCTCGGTGTTGGCGTCGATGACCGAAGCGCGAAAAGCGTCCGCCAGACGCAGCGCCTCGACGCGGGCTTCGCCGGTGCCGGCGACCTTGACCAGCGCCAACTCGCGTTCCAGCGGCCGCTCCTGGCCGAACTCGTGCGAGCGCACGGTGAGATCGACGACGCGGTGCACCGGCACGATGCGCTCGAGCTGATGCTTGATCTGCTCCAGCACATGCGGCGTGCCGCGCGTCACGATGGTGATGCGTGACAGGTGCTTCTCGTGTTCGGTCTCGGAGACGGTGAGGCTCTCGATGTTATAACCGCGGCCGGAAAACAGGCCGATGACCCGGGCAAGCACGCCGGGCTCATTGTCGACCAGAACGGAGAGCGTGTGGTTCTCCGGCTTTTCCGTTTCCTTGGCGATGAAATAGGCGGAGCCGGTCGGTTGAAGCTGTGCGTTCATGACATGAATCTCGTTTTCAGACTTTGAGCTAATTCTCTGTTTGCGCACGGCTTCTCGCGACAGCCCTGCCCCGGCTTGGACCTAGACCAGTTCCCTGCCCTTGGCGTCGATGGCGTTGGCCACGGCTTCGTCGGTCGCCTCGTCGGGCAGGAGCATTTCATTATGCGCCTTGCCCGACGGGATCATCGGGAAGCAGTTGGCGAGCGTCGCCACCCGGCAATCGAACAGCACCGGCTTCTTCACCGCGATCATCTCCTTGATCGCATCGTCCAACTCGTCCGGCTTCTCGCAGCGAATGCCGTGGCCGCCATAGGCCTCGGCCAGCTTGACGAAATCGGGCATCGCCTCGGTGTAGGAATGCGACAGACGGTTGCCGTGCAGCAGTTGCTGCCACTGGCGCACCATGCCCATATACTGGTTGTTGAGGATGAAGATCTTGATCGGCGCATTGTGCTGCACCGCCGCGCTCATCTCCTGCATCGTCATCTGCACCGAGGCATCGCCTGCGATGTCGATGACCAGCGCATCCGGGTGCGCGATCTGCACGCCGAGCGCCGCCGGCAGGCCGTAGCCCATCGTGCCCAACCCGCCCGACGTCATCCAGCGGTTCGGCTTCTCGAAATGATAGTGCTGCGCCGCCCACATCTGGTGCTGGCCGACCTCGGTGGTGATGTAGGTGTCCATGTCCTTGGTGAGTTCGTAGAGCCGCTGGATGGCATATTGCGGCATGATCACATCGTGGTTCATCTTGAAGGCGAGCGAGTCACGCGCGCGCCATTTGGCTATCTGCTCCCACCAGGGATGGAGCGCCTTCTTGTCGGCCTTGGCGCTCGCCCGCCACAGCCGCACCATGTCCTCCAGCACCCGGCCGACATCGCCGATGATGGGCACTTCCGTGTGCACGTTCTTGTTGATCGACGATGGATCGATGTCGATGTGGATCTTCTTCGAGTTGGGCGAGAAGGCGGTCAGCCGTCCGGTGATGCGGTCGTCGAAGCGCGCGCCGATGCAGATCATCACGTCGCAATCATGCATCGCCATATTGGCTTCATAAGTGCCGTGCATGCCCAGCATGCCCATCCAGTTCTTGCCCGATGCCGGATACGCGCCGAGGCCCATCAGCGTCGAGGTGATCGGGAAGCCGGTGAGGTCGACCAGTTCGCGCAGAAGATGGCTGGCCTCCGGACCGGAGTTGATGACGCCGCCGCCCGAATAGATGATCGGCTTCTTGGCGCTGGCCATCAGTTCGACGGCGGCCTTGATCTTTTCCAGGTCGCCCTGGACCTTCGGCTGGTAGCTGGTGCGCGGCGCCGCCTGCGGCGGCACATAGATGCCTTTGGCGAACTGCACATCCTTCGGAATGTCGACCACCACCGGGCCGGGGCGGCCGGTCGTCGCGACATGGAAGGCCTCATGGATGGTGGCGGCCAATTCGTTGACGTCCTTCACCAGCCAGTTGTGCTTGGTGCAGGGGCGCGTGATGCCGACCGTGTCGCACTCCTGGAACGCGTCGGAGCCGATCAGCGAAGTCGGCACCTGCCCGGTCAGGCAGACCAGCGGGATCGAATCCATCAGCGCATCCTGCAGCGGCGTCACCGCATTGGTGGCGCCCGGGCCGGAGGTCACCAGCATGACGCCGGCCTTGCCGGTCGAGCGGGCATAGCCTTCGGCCGCATGCCCTGCGCCTTGCTCGTGGCGGACGAGGATGTGCTCGACCTCGTCCTGCTGGAAGATTTCGTCATAGATCGGAAGCACCGCGCCGCCGGGATAGCCGAAGACATGCTTGACGCCATTGTCCTTCAGCGCCTGCACCACCATTTCGGCGCCAGTCATTTCCCTGTTTGGCATTTCGCGCCGTTCGTTCTGTCCGTTGCTCATCGGTCTGGTCCCGTACTTCTAGCCATGAGGCGATTGCTGGTCGTTTAGTCGTGTTTCGGGCAATAAAAAAGGCCCCCGATGGGAGCCTGTGTGTTGCGCATGGGAGGTTTTCGCCCGGCGGTTACACCGCCTTGCCCACGCGCTTTCCTACGAGAATGAGTGCCTTTTTCATCGTGGCGGACACTACGAGGGTGAAAGGCAAGGTGTCAACGGGAAAAACGCGCGATGCGAAAGACAAAGCAAGTGGCCCGCCGCCTCTGGTCGGCGGGCCACCGCGGCGCATACGATACCCCTCAATCGCACCGCGCCGGGAACAAGAGCCACTGCCGTGTCACGTCAGGATCAGCACGATCTTGTACGTATCCGGGTCGACGATGACGATGCGCCCGTCGGCCAGCACGAAGTACTCATAGGATTCGTAGGCCGGGACGATCTTGACAATGCGCGCCGGCAGACGGTGCAGGCGCACTTTGTGCCGCGGCACCTCGATGCCGACCGAAATGTCGAAGTCGACGTTCTTCACCGGCTCAACCCTGGTCTCGTGGATGATCTGCGTGACCTGCGTCTTCTGCTCGACGGTCACGTTGTTGATCGAGGCCGTATTGCCCTGGTCGGTCTGAACGTTTGTGTTGCCCTGAGCGTTCTGCTCGGTGGTGGTCCCGGCCTTGCCCTGGGCCTGCTGGTCCGTGCTGGTGCCGGTCTGGCCCTGAGCGTTCTGCTCGGTGCTGGTCCCGGCTTTGCCCTGAGCCTGCTTCTCGGTGCTGGTGCCGGTCTGGCCCTGAGCGTTCTGCTCGGTGCTGGTCCCGGCCTTGCCCTGGGCCTGTTCATCCGTCTTGAGCTTGGCCTTGCCCTGAGCCTGCTTCTCGGTGCTGGTGCCGGTCTGGCCCTGAGCATTCTGCTCGGTGCTGGTCCCGGCCTTGCCCTGTGCCTGTTCATCCGTCTTGAGCTTGGCCTTGCCCTGTGCCTGCTGATCGGTCGTGGCGCCGGCCTGACCCTGAGCATTCTGCTCGGTACTGGTCCCGGCCTTGCCCTGTGCCTGTTCACCCGTCTTGAGCTTGGCTTTGCCCTGAGCCTGCTGATCGGTCGTGGCGCCAGCCTGGCCCTGTGCATTCTGATCGGTCTGTGACTTCATCTTGCCTTGCGCCTGTTCGCCGGCCTTGCCGCCGTTCTGGCAATCGGCCGCGCCGGCGGCGCAGTTGTCGCCACCGCTCGGCTGCACGGCCTGGGTCTGGGCGATCGCGGCGCCGCACCCGACGCCAAGCGCAATCATGCTCGTCATCAACACATGTTTCATCTGCTTTCTCCTTAAAGAGTCGGTCCCTCGCCTAGCCAACTCTGCCAAAAATACTTTGTTCCACATATTGTGAATAAAATCGGGGTTCTAAGAAGACCAATGAATGTAGGCAGTAATTTTGCAACAATCACCTACAAATTGCATCAAACAATTAATGCAACGTAACATCTGCTGAGCTTGTGATCCCGTAGCGATGACACCAGCCTCACAAGCTTAGAAGTACTCCCGTCGTCATGACCAGGATGGCTACCCCGAAAACAGGCAAGAGCAACCATCGTGCCTGATGGACGCTGTTGTCCATTAACGCCTCCCACAAGTGCTGATCTCAACGATGCGAGGAACCCTGTGTTCCGCCCTGAAGAGGCTCTAGGACCTCTACAGCCTGGCACCAGACTTTGGTCCCTCCCTCTATAGTCCATTGGCCCGATGACGCCCGGACCGAAGCCCCACGCGGGAACGCAGCCGCGAAAAGCCCGTTCGGCTCCCGGTGTGCATCAACTCACCTAACACCACCCGTATCGGAATCGAGCTCGCGCAAGATGCATGAGCGTTGCTCGCATGAAGGAGAGAATCATGACGACCATGTACCAGTCGACCGCAATTGCCGGATTCTTGCTGCTCGCAAGCGCGGGCGTAGTTGCTGCTCAAGACGTCATCATCGCGCCGGAGCAGGAAACGGTTGTGCGCGAATACGTGAAAAAGCAGCCCCTTGCGTCGGTGAAGATTCCAGGTGTCGAATTGAACGTGGGGACCGCCATTCCCGACACGGTGGAACTGCATGAAGTGCCGAGCGTCAAGTATCGCTACGTTGTGGTCGACGGGCGAACCGTGCTGGTCGACCCCGGCACGCGGAAGATTGTCAAGATCATACAGTAACGCTGATCCCACCGCCGTTCCCCGCGGGTGGCGGTGGGATCATGCCCTGAAATTGCGGTTTCCCCGGCAATTCAACCTAGCGCTTGCTCGCACCATCGACCGTTCTAGATGTAGGATGGCTTAGGCATTTTGGCACGGCCAAAGTCGCGGGGTCGGTTGAGACGTGCGCTACATTGATAGTCTCTATCAAAACTGGAACAGGCTATCGTTGGCTTGGCAGTTCATCATAGTCGGAAGCATTGGGCTGCTGTCGCTGATGCTGGTCGTCGGCCTATGGGTCACCTCGCAAATACGAGATGGAGTGATCCGCAACTCTGCAAGCACGACCGCGCTTTACGTCGACAGTGTCATCGCGCCAATCCTGCCGGATATGCGCAAAAGCCAGCAGCTCAGCGACACCGTTAAACGGGCGCTCGATGAAACCCTGGACCAGGGTGCTCTCGGCAAAAAACTGGCGTCGTTCGTGCTTTGGCGGCGTGATGGCAAGGTGCTGTACGCCAAAGACGCGGCTCTTATCGGCCAGACCTTCGAGCCAAATGCGAACTTGCTGCATGCGTTCGGTGGAAACGTGGTGGCGCAATTCAATGATCTGGACGAAAATGAAAGGAAGGAACGGAAGAGCCCCACCGCCTCGCTGCTCGAGATCTACAATCCGGTTCGAGAGCCGTGGTCGGGCGATGTTGTGGCCGTTTCCGAGTTCTACGAGATAGCCGACGATCTTCAGGGCACTTTAAACTCGGCACTATGGTCGAGCTGGCTGCTCGTGGCTGGCGCGACCGCGGTCGCCTTGGCGATGCTCTCGGGAATCGTGCTTCGCGGCAGCAGCACTATCGAAACGCAGCGTTCAGCGCTTGAGACACAAGTGGCCGAACTTCAGTTGCTTTTGGAGCAGAATTCCGCTTTGCGGGAGCGCGTCCAGCAGGCGTCGCGCCGCGCAACGGCAATCAACGAGCGTTACTTGCGTCGCATCGGGTCTGATTTGCATGACGGTCCAGCTCAGCTGGTCGCACTGGCTGCGCTGCGCATGGACAGCCCTCTGCTGCTCGATCCCGCCGCATCCCCAAGCCACCGGAAGACCGAGATCGCCGATATCCATCATACGTTGGACGAGGCGATGCGGGAGATCCGCGCCATCTGCACCGGCCTCGTGCTGCCACAGATCGAAGCTTCGACAGTCGCGGAGATATTGCGGCTTGCGGTTGCCGAACATGAACGCCGGACGGCCTCCTCCGTATCGCTTTCACTGCCATCTCGCCTGCCCGACCTGGGGACGTCCGAGAAAATAAGCATCTTTCGCTTCGCGCAGGAGGGGCTGAACAATGCCTGGCGACACGGTCTGGGCAAGGGGCAGGCTGTCAAGGCGAGAGTGACGCAGGGCAAGCTCCTCATTCAAGTGCTTGATCACGGCCCTGGATTCCAGTCGGGATCGTGTGAAGGACTTGGACTCGCCGGTATGAGGGAACGTATCGAAAGTATCGGAGGTCACTTCGAGACCTTTTCGAGCCCCAGGGGGACCCGGCTGACCATAACGCTCAACATCGAGGACCAGAAATGACCGCTCCCATAAGGATTGCCATTGTTGATGATCATCCGCTGTTTCGCGAGGGTGTGGCTCGCAGCCTCGCCGAAATCGGCGGCTTCGAAGTCGTTGGTGCGGGCGAAACCGCGGCGGATGCCGAACAGCTTGCGGCCTTGGCAAATCCCGACATATTGCTGCTCGACATCAGTTTGCCGGGAGGGGGCCTAGCGGCAGCGGAAAATATTCTTGCAACTCAGCCTGACTGCAAGATCGTCATGCTCACCGTCTCGGAGGCGAACGCCGATTTGGCAACGGCGCTCAGGCTGGGCGTACGCGGATATGTGCTGAAAGGGATTGGGGCGGCATCGCTGGCCGAGGTGCTGACTTATATAGCCGCAGGAAAAAAATATGTTTCGCCGACCCTGTCAGCGCAGCTTTTGAATGAACTGATCCGGCCGGAAAAGCGCACAACCGATCTCGTTGCCAATCTCTCGGGACGCGAGCTTGGGATAATCTCCTTGGTAGGCGAAGGACTGAGCAATAAAGAAGTCGCCAAACGTCTCAACCTGCAGGAGAAAACGGTAAAACACCACATGACTCGGATATTTCAAAAGCTAAAGGTGCGAAACCGCACCGAAGCAGCCATTCTTATGCACGCGCCCAAAACGGGTCTTGTATAGGGAGATCGGGGCTTGTCTGAAGGTCGGATGCTGGTTGGCGAACCAACAGTTACAGCCCTTTCAGACGAGCAATGTCGGAGGCCCTTACGGCGCGTTCGACAATTGTCCTTCCAAGCGGATCCTTCATAGTGAAGCGGCCGGCCTCGATGCTTTCGCTGAATCCATCGCGATGCACGACCTGGATTTTGGCGCCCTGTACCGTCACCGTGTCGCCAGCGGCATTGACTTGGCTACTGGGAGCTTGGCTACCGGCGGCGTTGTCGCCGGCACCATTTTTTCCCTTTCCGTTGGCGTTGCCATTCCCGGCGTTGCCGCCTGAGCCATTACCGTTACCACTACCGTTGCCACCACCGTTACCATTGCCATTGTTTCCGCTCTTGGCGCTGGCAGCGGCGAATTCGATCTTGTAACCGTCGACATGACTCAACCGCAGACCAAGCACCGGCATCGTCACCGCAACCGCCGCGAATACGCGCAAGCTAAAGTACGCCCGGCGACGCACGGATGAAAACAGGGGCTGCCTTTCTCCATTCATGCCACCATCACATCATGATGTGTCACGGTATTCAAGAATGAACAGCCCAAAATTGCGGCTCACAAACGCTGAGGAAACTCTCCTTTCGTGCTTGCAGCTCGATTCTCAGACCTTCGTCTGAGTCAAATATACACCGAAGTCTGACCTACTGATCTTGGGCCGCGCCGACGGATGTCGCAATAAAATCCGCGGTGACAAGGCTCGTCACCGGTAGGGATCGGCAGCGAGGCGCGAGCGCCTGCGCACGCAGACGCTCGCGGCAAGTCTGCGGCGGCATAAGGTTAGCGCATGTTTGCCGTCGAAACGGTGCATATGCCGTTCCTTCCCCGGATTGCGATCAGGCGCGATTGGCGAAGTCGCGGACAACCCGCTGCAGCAGCGGCATGTAGTCCCGAAATGCCCGGGTCTTCATGTTGGCGATCTTGCCGGCCTCGTCCCAGATGCGAACCCGCACCGCTTCCTCGTGGAACGGGTTCTTGCGGAACTCGGCCACCTCTTCGGCATTCATCGGCCCGCCTTGCAGCGACAGCGTGTGGACCGAGGCCTGCGACAGCCTGCCGAAATAGGTGGGGTCGGTAGCGCAGAGGTAGCGCTTGGCCGCGACATGCAGCCTGACGCATTCGACGATCACCGGTGGAAAGAACGGCGCCAGCACCTCGCCGCCGGCTTCGTCATGATGCTTGTCCTCGACATCGTCGGGCGAATAGGTGCCGAACTCGCTGGTGTAGTGGCCGATATCGTGCAGCAGTGCTGCCGCCACCAGCACATCGGGCGCGCCGTCCTTTTCGGCGAACCAAGCGCCCTGCAACATGTGCTCCGACATGGTGACGGGTTCGCCGAGATAGGATTCAGCCCCTCGGCGTTCGAAAATATCGGCGATGAATTCGACGATGTTGCTCGCGTTCAAATCCTGGCTGCTCATTCCGCTGCTTCCTTGAATTCGTGTTCGATCGCCGACAGCGTCGACAAAAGGCCATCCTTGTCGGCGTAGCAGCCCTGCAGCCAGCGCTTGCCGGCGCCGGAGAACTGCTTGCGGGCATGCATGACGCGGGTGTTGTCGACGATGAAGGCCTGGCCCGCCTCGAGCTTGAAGGTCACTTCGAAGGACGGATCCTCGATCAGTTCGGCAAACCGGCGATAGGCGGCGTAGTAGGCCTCCATCTCCGCGAACGGCACATCGACGGTCGGCGCCAGCGAGCGGTTGTTGAAGCGGATGGCGATGAGTTCGCCATCCGGCCCGAGCTCGATCATCGGCCGCTTGGCCTGCAATCGCACGCCCGACGAGCCGGCATATTCGAAGCGCGCCGGGTATGAACTCAACAGCCGGAAGCCTTCGGGGTTTTCGGCCTGCAGCGCGGCCGCCACGGCAAAACCATCGACGACGCTGGATTCGCCGCCCTCGACCGTGTTTTCGATACACGACAGGATCTGCAAGGTCGGCACCGGATCACGATAGGGGTTGTCGGTATGCGCCTGCAGGCCAAGATTGGTGTAGGCCAGATTGGTTGGATTGACCTCGGCGCGCACCTCGAACCATCGGCCGTAATTGGTCTCCCTGATATAGCCGAACAGATCGGACGCTTTGCACAGCGCCCCGGATTCGGCCGGCAAATCGTCCATCACCGCGAAGCCGTAGGTCTTCACCGCCGACAGCCATTGCCGCAAGACGGCGCGGTCGCGGCTGGCAGCGAGATAGCCGGCACGCGGCACCGAATTCTGCATTGAGGCCCTGGTCCATCGCACGATGCCCTCGCCTGTCCAGCCGGGCTGTCGGGCGGCATCGCGGTCATAGGCATTGGCGCTCAGCCATGCCGCAGGAAAGCGCACCGTCTTTCCCTCCGGTTCGAAACTGACTTCAAGCGCATCGCCCTTGATCGCGGCTGCGCCGATCCGCGTTTGCGCCGGAATGTCGAGAATGGTGATCAGCCGCTGGCCGTTGCCGGCGCTGCGCGTCTTGTCGTCGAGCGCATTGTCGCGCAACCACATGGCGTGAAAGCGAGTGCGCGCGCCGTCCTTCCAACCGAGGTCGATCGTTCTTCCTTCGTCGCCGATCAGCGCCTGGGTAAGCATGGAGATCCGTTCCTGTCCGCCGCGCCCCGCAGCCAACTCCGCAGGGTTTCCGGTTGCATCGTGATGATGTTGAAGACATAACTCAAATTATCATTTTGCGGCCAAAGGCCATAAACGGTTTATGCCTCAAACAACCCTGCCCTTGCCGCCGCTCGACTGGCTGCGGAGTTTCGAGGCCGCCGCGCGGCTGTCGAATTTCACCGCTGCCGCGGCCGAGCTTGGCCTGACCCAGGCTGCGGTCAGCCAGCACATCCGTTCTCTCGAAGAGCGGTTGAAGCAGCCGCTGTTCATCCGCCTGGCGCGCGGCGTCGAATTGACGCCGGAGGGTGCCGCCTACCTGCCGCATCTGCAATCGGCCTTCGCCGTGATCGCCAACAGCACGCGCGAGCTGTTCGAACCCAAGACCGTCCAGAGCGTGACGATACGCTCGCCGATCTCGTTTGCCGTGCTGATGACCGCGCCGAAGCTGCCGCAAATGGCCAAGGACCTGCCCTTCGTCCAGCTGCAGATCGAGACCATCCACACACCGGCCGATTATGGCGAGCGCTTTGTGGGTCTCGACATCCGATTCGGCATTGGCCCCGGCTCTTTTGCCGGACGGCAGGCCGACCGCCTGACCCGCGAAACCTTGACGCCGATGGCGTCGCCGCATCTCGCCAAGGCCAAGGATTGGACAGGATTGCCGAGACTTACAGTGGTCGGCGCGCGGGAAATGTGGGGCGAGTGGTTCGCCGTCGCCCGGATGAAGCCGGCGCTGGGGCCGACGCACAAATTCGACAGTTTCGTTACCGCGTTGGAGGCGGCGAAGCACGGCGCCGGCATGGTGCTGGGATCGCGACCGTTGGCCGACGCGGCACTGCGCGACGGATCGCTTGTCACCCTTTCCGGCTTCGCTCTGTCGAGCGGTGCCGGCCACTATCTAACCGCACCCTCGGGCGCGCATCTGAGCCCTGCCGAAGAAGCGGTCCGCCGCTGGTTCGTGACGGTCTTCGGCGTCCCGATTTCCCGATAAGCCCCTGAATACGCGGCAAACTATTGGACGACGTGACGCGGCGCATAATTTGTCGCGATACTGCGCCAGGCCGGACGTCAAGCTTCGGCAGGGTTCCGCTCGCTACAGGCGGCCAGGAAAAATCGCGGAGGAAATTCAATGCTCGACAAGGCCCCCAACAAGAAGCTTTCCGACCTGCTCGATCGCTTCGGCGCGGCACTCACCGCCGGCGACATCGACAAGGCGGTCGCCTGCTTCCAGGAGGATTGTTACTGGCGCGATCTCGTCACCTTCACCTGGAACATCAAGACGATGGAAGGCCGCGATCAGGTGCGCGACATGCTGGTCAGCCAGTTGGCCAGGACCAAACCGTCGAACTGGGCGATCGCCAAGGGCGAGGATGCCACGGAAAGCGACGGCGTGCTCGACGGCTGGATCAGTTTCGAAACGTCTGTCGCGCGCGGCTTCGGCCACATCCGGCTGAAGGACGGCAAGATCTGGACGCTGCTCACCACTATGGTCGAGCTCAAGGGCCATGAGGAGCCGGCCGGTTTCGACCGCCCGCTCGGCGCCAAGCACGGCCATGGCAAGAACCGCCCGACCTGGAAGGAGGAGCGCGAGAAGGAAGCCGCCGAACTCGGCTTCAAGACGCAGCCCTATACGCTCATCATTGGCGGCGGCCAGGGCGGCATCGCGCTCGGCGCCCGGCTGCGGCAACTCGGCGTGCCCACCATCATCGTCGAGAAGAACGAGCGTGCCGGCGACAGCTGGCGCAAGCGCTACAAATCGCTCTGCCTGCACGACCCGGTCTGGTACGACCATCTGCCCTATATCGACTTCCCCAAGAACTGGCCGGTCTTCGCGCCCAAGGACAAGATCGGCGACTGGCTGGAAATGTACGCCAAGGTGATGGAGCTGAATTACTGGTCATCGACCGAGGCCAAGAGCGCCGTTTATGACGACAAGAAAAAGGAATGGACCGTTGTCGTGCGCCGCGACGGCAAGGACATCACGCTGAAGCCGAAACAATTGGTGCTGGCCACGGGGCAATCCGGCAAGGCCAACATGCCGAACTTCAAGGGCATGGACACATTCAAGGGCGACCAGCATCACTCCTCGAAGCATCCGGGACCCGATGCCTATGTCGGCAGACAAGCTGTCGTCATCGGCTCGAACAACTCCGCCCACGACATTGCAGCAGCCCTTTGGGAGGCCGGCGCCGACGTCACCATGGTGCAGCGCTCGACCACGCACATCGTCAAGTCGGACACGCTGATGGAGATCGGCCTGGGCTCGCTCTATTCGGAAAAGGCGGTCGCGAGCGGTATGACCACAGCCAAGGCCGACCTCGTCTTTGCCTCCCTGCCCTACAAGATCCTGCACGAATTCCAGATCCCGGCCTATGCCGAGATGAAGAAGCGGGACGACAAATTCTACAAGGGCCTGGAAAAGGCCGGCTTCATGCTTGACTGGGGCGATGACGGCTCCGGCCTGTTCATGAAATATCTGCGGCGCGGCTCGGGCTATTACATCGATGTCGGCGCCTCCGACCTGATCATCGACGGGTCGATCAAGCTGAAAAGCGGTGTCGACGTGAAGGAGATCAAGGAGCACTCCGTTCTGCTCTCCGACGGATCGGAACTGCCGGCCGATCTCATCGTCTACGCCACCGGCTACGGTTCGATGAATGGCTGGGCGGCCGATTTGATCTCACGGGAGGTCGCGGACAAGGTCGGCAAATGCTGGGGCCTCGGCTCCAACACCACCAAGGACCCAGGCCCCTGGGAAGGCGAGCTGCGCAACATGTGGAAGCCGACGCAGCAGGAGGCGCTGTGGTTCCATGGCGGCAATTTGCACCAGTCGCGCCATTACTCCCAGTTCCTGGCGCTGCAGCTGAAGGCGCGCATGGAAGGCATCGCCACGCCGGTCTACGCGCTGCAAGAGGTTCACCACAAGGGTTAGGCAGCGCCGCCGATGCGCTTCCAGTAGATGAGCGTGCCGGTCAGCCCGCCATGCGGTTTCAGGGCAAAGTCCGGTATTTCGCCAGTGAGCGTGAAGCCGAGTTTTTCGTAAAGGCCGGAAGCGCCCTCCTCGGTTGCGGTGTCCAGCACCAGAAGCGTGCGGCCTTTCTCGACGGCGAGCGTTTCGGCCGCCCGCATCAGCCGGCTCGCTATGCCCTTGCCGCGGTGTTCGACGCGGGTCATGAGCTTGGCGATCTCGGCCCGGTGCGGCTGATTGACCGGAAAGTCGAGCAGCAAGGTGACGGTGCCGACCAACGCGTCGCCATACCAAGCGCCCAGCACCGCTCTTTCGCCTCTCTCTGCTGCCATCAACGAGTTGCTCCAGAAAGTTTCCGCCGCTTGCCTGGATAAGGGATGCATGAAGCTGACGGAGCCGCCGGCCGCGACCGTCTCGATCAGGAGGTCGGCCAGCATGTCGCGTGTTCCCGCAGTCAGCGACCTGATTTCGATGGGACTCACCTGCACTTTCCCTTGCTAATCCAGACGCGCGACGCGGCGCCGCTTTCGTCTCGCCTTGATCGCGGCGATGCGATCGGTGTCTTTCGGCTGCAGATGCAGCCCGCGTTCGAGGATTTCGAGCGTGTATTCCTCATACGTCAGGCCAAGCCGCTCGGCCTTTTCCATGCGCATCAGCATCACGTCACGGCTTGGCGCCTTCCACGCCTTGGCATGCGCTGCCTGCCAGGCCAGGAAGATGTAGGGATCGCCCTTGCCCCATGGCGGGCCCTTGTAATCATCGAGCGGCGGTCCGCCATTGTCGGAGCGCTTGGGACGTCTTGCCACGATTTCAGCCCCTGACCAGCGCAACCAGATAGTCGGCCGGCTGCGGTCCGACGGCATGGAACGTGCAGTCCGACGGCGCGCCGAGCGCCAGGCAGTCGCCGGGCTCGAGACTATGCACCATATCACCCTCGGTGAACTCAAGTCGCCCGGAGATCAGCCACATCTGCTGCTTGATGAAGGCATAGGACGCCGCCGGGAAACTCACACTGGCGCCAGCCGGCAGTTGCACCCGGATCAATTCGAGCGGCGTGTCGGAAACCGGCGACAGATGCCGACGGACATAGCCCGTACCGGGGTCGCGCCAAACCGGCTGCTCACTCTCGCGCAGCAGGCCGCCACCTTGCTGCTCGGCGCGTGCTATCAGCGTCGACAGCGTCATGCCGAAAGCAGCGGCGATGCGCACCAGCAGCGCGGCCGTCGGGCTGGTCATGCCGCGCTCGATAGTGCTGAGCATGGCTTTGGAGACGCCGGAGCGGTTCGCCAGGTCGGCCAACGACCAGTCCCGCAAGGCTCTTTCGGCGTGGATTCGTCTGCCTATCGTGGCCGACATGTCATTCGCTATATCAGTCATTCGTCCAATATATCGAATATTTGGATTCGGAAAAGAGGCCGGCCGGTTGAATTTTCGCTGACGGGTTAACCCCTGCTACACCATCCCGCATCACGCCACCTTAACCCCGTCTGTGTAGGATCGACGCTCCACGAGAATGGGGATCGGATCGTATGTTTGTCGAGCGCGAAGCCTCCGTCGGCGAACCGACCTCGCAGGAGCGCCGCCGCGCAGAGCAGAGCGACAAGCGCATTCTCGGCAACGTCGTGCAGTGCGACGGTGCGCGCGCCACCATCAGCGCCTATGCCGACGACATCGAAGGCGCGGTCACCGGCCTGTGGACCGTCGGCAAGATGATCTCCATCAATCTCGGGACATCGCGCACCGTTGGTCTGGTCTACGAAATCGGCAAGTCGGATCGCGCCTGGAGCAATGAGGGACAAAATCCCATCGAGGTCAGCGTCGAGCTGATCGGCGAAGTGCGCGACGGCGCCGAACCGGGGGCCAAACCGGTGTTCGACCGCGGCATCACCACCTATCCTCATATCGGCGCCATAGCGCACCGCATCCGTACCCGTGATCTGCAGGCGGTCTACGATCTCGCCGGGCGTCATTCGATCACCATCGGTACGCTGTCGCAGGATGAGTCGATCGACGCCAACATCGCCATCGACGACACGCTGGCGCGCCATTTTGCCGTTGTCGGCACAACCGGCGTCGGCAAATCCACCGCCATCTCGCTGCTGCTGCGCAAATCGATCGCCGCCCGGCCCGATCTGCGAATCCTCATTCTCGATCCGCACAATGAATTCGCGGCATCCCTGCCTGAGTTCTGCGTCCGGGTCGATTCCAAGACGCTTGATCTGCCGTTCTGGATGTTCAGGCTCGAAGAATTCGCCGAAGTGCTGTTTCGCGGCCGAGAGGTCGTGCCGGAAGAAGTCGATGTCCTGCGCGACCTGATCCCCGCCGCCAAGAACCTCTATCGCAATCCCAATTCAGGCTCTTACGTGCGCCGCGGCAGCGATGCGCTGACCGCCGACACGCCGGTGCCCTACCGCATGGTCGATCTCATCAAGCAGATCGACGAGCGCATGGGCCTCTTGGAAAGCAAGAACGACCGCCCGACGCTGAAATCGCTGAAGACGCGCATCGAGTCCGCCGCGTCCGACCCGCGCTATCGCTTCATGTTCAATTCGCGGCTGATCGAGGACACGATCCACGAGACGATCGGCAATATTTTCCGTGTGCCGCATCATGGCCGCCCGGTGACCTGTTTCGAGATGGCCGGCATGCCGTCCGAAGTGGTCAACTCCGTCTGTTCGGTGCTGGCGCGCCTGGCCTTCGACCTTGCGCTGTGGAGCGAGGGCCGGCTGAAGCTTTTGCTGCTGTGCGAGGAAGCGCACCGCTATATGCCGGCCGATCCGCGCCTCGGCTTCGCCCCGACAAGGCATGCATTGTCGCGCATCGCCAAGGAAGGCCGCAAATATGGCTGCTATCTCGGCGTCGTCACCCAGCGCCCGGGTGAACTCGATCCGACCATCCTGTCGCAATGCTCGACCTTCTTCGCCATGCGGCTGGCCAACGAGCAGGACCAGGCAATCATCCGCTCGGCGATCGCCGATTCCTCCGCCTCGACGCTGGCCTTTCTGTCCTCCATGGGCCAGCGCGAAGCCATCGCCTTCGGTGAAGGCGTGGCGACGACCATGCGGCTGAAGTTCGAAAAACTGGCGGAGAACCTGATCCCCGGCACCGCCAAGCGAGAGCAGGACGAGTTCTCGCAGGACGGCAACGACGTCGATCTCGCCGCCATCGTCGAGCGGCTGCGCAACGTCCCGAAACCGCAGCAGCAGATGGCCTTCGCCGAGGTCGTGGACTCTGGCCGCCAGGCCGGGGATCCCGATTACCGCAAGCCGGCCACCGCCCAGCGCATCCAGCCCGACGACGATTTCGACCTGCGCTACGGCCTCAAGCCCACAACCTTCGGCATGCGCCCGCAGAACGATTGACCTTCAGCGTAGCGACTTTTTTGCCGGCCAATTGAGAAGCCGCCGTTGCGCCGGGGCTCGGCTTCGTTGGCCCGCTTGGGCAAAATCCCGAAAGGGAATTCATCAGGCCGGATTGAATGGCGTGGCTTTCGAGAAGCCGGAGCGGAGCGGACATTTAGTCCGTGAGCACCGGAAGTCGAGAAAGCCACGTCAGGCAACCGGCCTCATGAATTCTTCTTCGGGATTTTAGGCGCAGACGCGGTTGCGGCCTTGCCTCTTCGCCTCGTAGAGCTGGCGGTCGGCGCGGCGGTAGAATTCCTCGGCGGTTTCCTTCCGATCCCAGACGGCTAGTCCGACGCTGGTGGTGATCTTGAGGCGGACATTGCCCGACAGCACCGACATGTTGGCAATCGCTTTGCGGATGCGTTCGGCGAACTTCCCCAACAACTCCGCATCCATGTTGGGCGTGACGACGGCGAACTCCTCGCCCCCAAGCCGCGCCACCACATCGTGGTAGCGCGTCATGCCTTTGAGGCAATTGGCGACTGCCCTAAGCACCTCGTCGCCGACATCGTGGCCATGCGTGTCGTTGACCTGCTTGAAGTGGTCGAGGTCGAGGATCATCAGCCCGACGGGCTTTTCGATGCGGCGGAATTCCTCGAGATATTCCTTCAGCGCATCATCGAAGTAGCGCCGGTTCTGCATGCCGGTAAGGCCGTCGGTCAATGCCGCATGCTGCAGCGTTTCCGAGCGGGCGCTGAGCGAAACCGTCATGGCGCGCAGCTTGCCCTCTTCCGTGGCCTGCCTACGGATCAGCGGGTAGATGAAGAACACGCCGAAGAACAGCGCTGTCGCCAGCAGCACCCCGGTGACAAACAGCAGCGTGTTGAGATAGGCGATCCTCTCGACCCGGGAAGTCGTATCGTGACCGACCGCGATGAACTGCAATTGACCATAGGCATAAAGCGTCACCAGGCCTGCGGCCAGGATCACGAAAATAAAGACGAAAAATGCGGATTCCGCCTTGTGGAAACGCATCTGCTTCCCGTTGCAAAAGTACCCCCCGGATCTATGGCATGCCGGCGCCTTACGGACGGTTAATCCAGACAACCGGAGCGGGAATGTTCATTCCTACTTCTGTTTCTTTAATTGTATTGGCAGCACGAAAATCAAATCGCGGTTTGCAAGCGGCCGCCGGGCTGCAATCTCAGCCATTCCGGTCCCAGCTGATGGCGAAACCACGTCGTTTGCCGTTTGGCATATTGCCGCGTCGCTGCCTTGCAGCGCTCGATGGCCTGAGGAAAGCTGATGTCACCCGCCATGGCAGCCGAAAGTTCGCGAACGCCGATCGCCTTCATCGCCGGCAGGTCGGGATCGAGGCCAAGCGCCGCAAGCCGTTTGACCTCATCGAGCGCGCCGAGATCGAGCATGCGGTCGAACCTTGTTTCGATCCGCTCGACAAGGGGGGCGCGGTCCGGCTCGATAACGAAGAACCGAGCGCTGTCGCGGTCGATCAGCGGCCGGCCGCGCGCTGCCTGCCATTCTAGGATGGAGCGGCCGGATGCGTCGAGCACCTCCAGCGCCCGCACGATGCGCTGGCCGTCGGTCGGCTTCAGCTGCATGGCGACCGCCGAATCTTCATGCATCAGGATGCGGTGCAGCTTGGCTGCGCCTTGCTCCTTTAACTCGTAGCGCCAGCGGTCGCGTACCTGCTGCGGAATGTCGGGCATTTCCGAAATGCCCTCGGCAAGTGCGCGAAAATAGAGCCCGGTGCCCCCGACGAAAATCACCGGACGTTCGAAGCCGGCGCCATCGGGTCGCCGGGCAAGCGTGCCGTCATCGATCAGCTTCATCACGTCGCGCAGCCAGGCGCCGGTGGAATAGGCGGTCGAGGGATGCACGTGGCCATAGAGAAAGTGCGGCGCGCGGGCGAGATCGGCGGCATTCGGCCGCGCCGTCAGCACGTCGAGCACCGAGTAGCCTTGCATGGAATCGGTGTTGACGATGACACCGCCCTTGCGTTCGGCGAGATCGAGCGCCAGCGCCGACTTGCCGCTGGCGGTCGGCCCGGCTATCAGGATCGCGTTCTTCACGCGGCCCTCGCCCGCCTGCCCGCCCTCGCCTAGCTGCTTGGAAGTCTCGATGCCGCTCATTGCCACGCTTGTGTCTCACCCCGTCCGCCGCGCGATGTCGGCCTCGCTTGCGAATATGGCCTCACGGTCGGTCGGCGCAAGCGCTGTTCGCTGGCTGGGCGAAGGCGTCGCCTGCGATCTGGTGTTGCCCGAGGGGGCAGAAGCCGCTGAGGCAAGTGCGGCCTTGCGCACAGCACTTGGTTCAGAGCCGGTCGACGTGATCGTTCAGCAGGCCGAAAGCCGCCGCAAGACAATCCTGCTTGCCGATATGGATTCAACCATGATCGACCAGGAATGCATCGACGAACTCGCCGACGAGATCGGCGTCAAGGACCGCGTTGCCGCCATCACGGCACGCTCGATGAACGGCGAGATCGCTTTCGAGCCGGCGCTGCGTGAACGCGTGGCGCTGCTGAAAGGCCTCGATGCCGCCGTCGTCGACCGCATCATCGCGAACCGCCTGACGCTGGCGTCGGGCGGCCGCGCTCTGGTGCAGACGATGCGCGCCAATGGCGCCTGGACGGCGCTTGTCTCCGGCGGCTTCGACGTCTTCACCAGCCGTGTCGCCGCCATGCTCGGCTTCGAGGAAAACCGTGCCAACCGCCTGATCGAGGAGAACGGGCGCTTTGCCGGCCTGGTCGCCGAGCCGATCCTCGGCCGCGCCGCCAAGGCCGATGCGCTGAACGATATCTCGGCCCGCCTCGGCCTGACGCCATTCGATGCGATTGCGGTCGGCGACGGCGCCAACGACCTCGACATGATCCGCCTGGCCGGCACCGGTGTCGCGCTCCACGCCAAGCCGGCCGTTGCTGCCGAAGCCAAGGTCCGCATCGACCATGGCGATCTCACCGCGCTGCTTTATCTCCAGGGCTACCGCCAGGAAGAGTTCGCCCAATGAAACCGATGCGCACCGAGCGCCTCATCCTGCGCAACTGGGAAGACTGCGATCGCGAACTCTTCCACCGCATCAATTCGGACGAGCGGGTGATGGAATTCTTTCCGTTCCGCCGCGACCGCGCCGAGACGGATGCCAAGATGGACGAGTTTCGGGGCTGGATCGCCGAGGACGGCTTTGGTTTTGCCGCCGCCGAGATCGCCGCGACTGGGGAATGCATCGGCTTCGTCGGTCTCTTAAAGACCGATCACGTGCCGTCCCTGCCTTCCGATACGATCGAGATCGGCTGGCGGTTGGCGCCGGAATTCTGGCGCAAGGGCTATGTCACGGAGGCCTCCGAAGCCTGGCTCGCCTTTGGCTTCGAAACGCTTGACCGCGACGAGATCGTCTCCTTCGCCGTCGCGGCCAACCGCCGCTCGACGGCCGTCATGGAGCGTCTTGGCATGAGCCCTGACCCGGCTCGCGATTTCGACCACCCATCCATCCCTGACAGCCACCCGCACCTCAAGCGGCATGTCCTCTACACCCTGTCGCGCAAGGACTGGCAGGCAAGAAAAAGGGCGGCTAACTAGCCGCCCTTTTCATTTCGAAATCAGATCGTTGCAGGCCTGACCGGACTCAATCCATCCGGATCGTCACGAAGCGCAACTCGCCTGTCTTCGACGCCAGCATCAAGAGCGCATTCTTGCGGCCCTGCTCCTTCAGCGCGCCGATCCGGTCCATGACGTCTTTCGGGGTCGCGACCGATTCCTGGGCGATTTCGGTGATCACCTCGCCGGCCTGGATGCCGCGCTCGGCTGCAGCCGAATCCTTGGTGACGTCGGTGATGACGACGCCGGAAACGTCGGCGGCGATGCCGAACTTTTTCCGTGTGTCGTCATTGAGCTCGCCGACGGTCATGCCGAGCACCGAGGCCGTGGAGACCGCGGGCGCCTTGTCGCCGCCCTTGTCCTCATCGGTAGTGCCGTCCTCACCGGCGGCAACCTTCTCGCCGTCCTCAAGCCGGCCGAGCGTCACCTTCACCGTCTGCTCGACGCCTTTGCGCACGATGATCACGTCGACCGCCTTGCCAACCGGGCTTTCCGCCACGACGCGCGGCAGGTCGCGCATTTCATGGATGTCCTTGCCGTCGAACTTGATGATGACGTCGCCGGCGAGAATTGTGCCGTTGTCGACCGGTCCGCCCTTGATGACGCCGGCCACCAGCGCGCCCTTGGCGGTGGCCATGCCGAGGCTCTCGGCGATGTCGTCGGTCACCGGCTGGATGCGCACGCCGAGCCAGCCGCGACGGGTCTCGCCGAACTGGCGCAGCTGGTCGACGACGCCCGAGGCAAGCTGCGAGGGGATGGAGAAGCCGATGCCGATCGAGCCGCCCGACGGCGAGATGATCGCCGTGTTGATACCGATGACCTCGCCCAGGCTGTTGAACAGCGGCCCGCCGGAATTGCCGCGGTTGATGGCGGCGTCGGTCTGGATGAAGTCGTCATAGGGGCCGGAATTGATGTCGCGGTTGCGGGCCGAGACGATGCCGACCGTCACCGTGCCGCCAAGGCCGAACGGATTGCCGATCGCCATCACCCAGTCGCCGACGCGCATCTTGTTGGAATCGCCGAATTTCACCGCCGTCAGCTTGTGGCCCTTCGGGTCGACTTTGAGCACCGCCACGTCGGTCTTGGTGTCGGTGCCGACCAGCGTCGCCTTGAGCGTCACGCCGTCGGAGAAATTCACCTCGATGTCGTCTGCATCGGCGATGACGTGGTTGTTGGTGACGACAATGCCTTGCTCGGCGTCGACCACGAAGCCGGAGCCCAGCGACTGTACCTTTTGCGCGCCGCCATCCTTGTCGCCGCCACGGTTCTTGAAGAAGTCGTCGAAGAAATCCTGGAACGGCGAACCCTCCGGCAGCTGCGGCATCGGCACCGCGCCCGGACCTTCCGTGCCCTTCACGGTCTGCGAGGTCGAGATGTTGACCACCGCACCGAGCAGGCCTTCGGCGAGGTCGGCAACCGAAGCCGGTCCGTCCGCGGCCACCGTCGGCGTCACGAAAGCCGGAACGGCAAGCGCGCCGACCATAAGTGCCGCAGCACCTGCGATGAACGTCCGCCGCGCCGCGCGCAGAAGGGTGTTGGATGTCATCGAAAGCCTCCCGGATTGCTGAAAAGAAAAAGCGCTTCGGCAAAACGCCGCGTCGCGTCATGTTGGCAAGAAATACGGCACGTTTGCGGCTATGGCCACATCAGGAGGAGAAATCCTCCGTTACACCTTCTAGAACGGTTGGCCGTCTCGCGGAAACGGCGAACCGTTCAATCTCTTTGCTTTTACGCAATTCCGGACGGAAACCGCTCACACTTTTCCTGGAATTGGTTAGATCAGCGGTCCTCAGCCACGCACCAACCAGACGATGCCGACGCCAATGGCGATCGCCACCAGCCCGACGATGCGCAGCGCAATTTCCGGCGTCGACAGCACTTCGCCGGCAAGACGTTTGGCAAGGCCGGGAAAGCCGCCATAGACCAGACCCTCTACGACGCAGACCAGGCCTATGGCCGCAAGGAAATCCTGCACCGCCCTACTGGGCGGGTGCAGGTTGTGCAGCCGGCGCGGCAGGTGCCGTCGCCGGAGCCGCAGGCGCAGCCGGCTTCGCGTCCGTCCCGTCCGGATTGCGGAAGAAGCGGAAGAACTCCGAGTTCGGCGACAGCACCATCGTCGTCCCGGAGTTGTCCAGCGCCGTGCCATAGGCATTCATGGACCGGTAGAAGTCGAAGAACGCCGGATCGCGTTTGTAGGCGTCGGCAAAGGTCGCGCTGCGCTGGGCTTCACCTTCACCACGCAGGATTTCCGATTCCTTGCGCGCTTCGGCGACGATTTCCACCACTTCGCGGTCGGCGCGGGCGGTGATGCGCTGCGCGGCCTCTTTGCCGCGTGCCCTCAGCCGTTCGGCCTCGGCCAAACGTTCGGCCTTCATGCGGTCGAAGGTCTGCTGCGAAACCTCGGCCGTCAGATCGGTTCGGCGGATGCGCACATCCTCGATCTGCAGGCCGAGCGAGGTGGCGTCGGGCCGAAGCTGATCGCGCACTTCGCGCATCATCACGGCCCGCTCTTCCGAAAGCGCCGCCTCGAAGTCGCGCAGACCGTAGACACGGCGCAGCGCCGCATCGAGACGCGTCCTCAGTCGTGCTTCGGCCAGTGTGATCTGACCGGACACGGCTGAGCGGAACACGCGCGGATCCGAGATGCGGTACGCGATGAAAGCGTCGACCTCGTAGAACTTGCCGCCCGAAACCTGGACGCGGATGTTGTCGAGATCGAAGCGCAGCACCCTGTTTTCGATCAATTGCACGCTGTCGGCGTCGAAGAAGGCGAAAGGCGCCTTGAAATAGATGCCGGGTTCATTCTTCACGTCGACGATCTCGCCGAACCGCAGCACGAGCGCCTGCTGGCGCGCGTTGACCACGAAGACCGAGGAGTAGAGCAGGAACAGAAGCACGGCCGCGATGACCGCGATGATGGGAAGACGATTGGCCATCACTGGGCTCCTCCCGTGGTCGCAGGCGGCGGCGCCTTCGGCTGCAGTGCCGGCAGCGGCAGATAGGGAACGACCCCTTGCCCATTGCCCTGTTCGACGATGACCTTGTTGGAATCCTTCAGCACCTTCTCCATCGTTTCCAGATAAAGCCGCCGGCGCGTCACGTCGGGCGCCTTGGCGTATTCGTCATAGACCGAGATGAAGCGCTGCGCCTCACCTTCGGCTTCCTGGACGACACGGTTCTTGTAGGCTGCCGCGTCCTCGCGGATCTGCGCCGCGGCGCCACGCGCCTGGCCAAGCTTCTGGTTGGAATACTGGTTGGCCTGCTCGACGAACTTGTCTTCGTCCTGCTCGGCGCGCTGCACTTCGTCGAACGCGTCGGCCACTTCACGCGGCGGCGCCGCGTCCTCGATCGAAACCGCGTTGACATTCAGGCCGGCCTTGTAGCCGTCCAGCGTCGTCTGGATGATTTCACGCACCGACGCGGCGATGCCCTGACGGTCGTCGCGGAAGATGTCCTGGGCCGGTCGCCGGCCGACCGCTTCGCGCATGGCGCTCTCTGCGACCTGCTGCAGCATGCCTTCGGGATCGGAGACGTCGAACAGATAGGCCCGGGGATCGGAGACCTGATAGGCCACCGAAAACTGCACGTTGACGATGTTCTGGTCGCCGGTAAGCATCAGCCCCGACGAGTTGCCGCTCGTCGCGCCGCCACCACCGATATCGACGAGTTGTTCGGCGATGTTGGCCGTCTCGACGGTTTCGACCGGCCACCAATGGAAATGCAGACCCGGCTGCGACAGCTCCGCCTTCGGCTTGCCGAAGCGCAGCTCGACCGCAACCTCGTCCGGCTGCACGGTGTAGACCGCCTTGAACGCCCACAGCACGATCAGAGCCGCTGCGATCAGCGCAAAGACGGCCGGGCTGGCGCCGCCGCCACCGGGCAGCGCGCGCCGCAGCCGGTCCTGGCCGCGGCGGATGATGTCTTCGAGATCGGGAGGTGACCCCGGCGGGCCGCTAGGCCCCTTCGGTCCCTGCCCCCAGGGTCCCTGATTGTTGCCGCCGCCGCCCCATGGGCCGCCGCCGCCGCTCTTGTCGTTCCAGGGCATGAATGTCCTTTCGCTTGGGATTCCCTCAGCGCCGACGTTGCGGCGCAAAATCCAGTTGTTCTTCTATAGGGACGCAGCGATGCGCTTTCAACGCGATCCGCTGCCGAGCATGTCCGTTTTGGACGTTCGCGACCCTTTTATCGTCTCAATGCACGCCGCGGCGTCGCTCGTAAACCGAATAGCGCGTCGCATGGCTGTCCTTTTCACCGGCCGGAACGTCCTGAGCGCTGACAAGGCGCCACAAATCCGGATCGATGTCGGGAAAATGCGCGTCGCCATCGACCGCCGCCAGCACATGGGTGACGTGCAGCCGGTCTGCCAGCGGCAGCGCCTGCGCATAGATCTCGCCGCCGCCGATGATGCAGATTTCGTCGACGCCGGCCATGCAACGCCCGCGCACCGTGGCCAGCTGGATCGCTGCCTCCAGCGAGTGCGCCACCTCTATGCCCTCGGCGCGCCAGGCCTTGTCGCGGGTCACCACGATGTTTAATCGGCCCGGCAGCGGCCGGCCGATGCCTTCATAAGTCTTGCGGCCCATGATGACGGGCTTGCCCATCGTATCGGCCTTGAAGCGCTTGAGATCGGTGGACAGCCGCCACGGTAAGCCGCCGTCGCGCCCGATGACGCCGTTCTGCGCAATGGCGACATAGATCGCGACGTCCATCAGTTGGCTCCCCCGGCGCCGTCATCCGACGGCTCCAAAAGCAATATGTCGATGTTGTGCTCGGGATAGAGATCCTGCGCCGCCGTCTCGAAGGTCGTCGGCCCGACCTTCTTGACATTGTCGCCGCAAAACGAGATCAGCGCTTTCGGATTTCCCTTGTCGACGGTTAGCTTGAACTTGCCGATGCTGCCATTGGCCCAGTTGCCGCCGGTGGTCAGGATATAAGCGATACGGTTCTCGTAAAACTTGGGATAACCGTCCGGATCGTCCTTGGCCGCCTTGCGCACCGCATCCTCGAACGCGTCGTCCATGCAGAACCGGGTCTTGTAGCTTGTATATTGGCTGCCCTCGGAGAACTTGCCGTCATAGAAGAAACTGACCGATGACGTGCCGCCGACGCTCGGTTTGTAGCGGTGCGAGACATGGACATCCTTGTTGGCCGGAAATGTCGAGCGCCACCAATAGGTCGAGCGCAACTGCCACCACGGCGTATAGACCTTGTTCGCCTCGGTACCGTCGCTGCCCGTATCGTCGATGATGATGCCGCGGTTTTCCCAATCCTCGGCAACCGTTTTCGGCAGCTTCGCCAGGGCCGCCTTGGCCGCATCGCCGAACGGATTGAACGGCACGTTCTGCGCCTTCAGATCGGCGCCGATATCGATGCCGACAGCGAACACTTTCTGCTCGAGCTGCGGCTTTGCCGGCGCTCCGTCGATCGTCACCTCGAAGCCAAGGAAATTGTCGCTCTGGTTTTCCGGGATGGCCGGCATTTCCTCCGGATTGCCTTCGATGTCCGGCAGCGGAAAAGCGACGATGGCATTTACATCCTTGTCGGTGTTGTTGTGGAAGACGTAGTCGACCGTGATCTTTTCCGGCGAGATATAGAGATCCTCGCTTTGCATCGACACCGCGTCGCTACGCGACAGGATCAGGCCACCTGTGCCGAGTTCGGCGGTCGTATCATTGGCCAGCGCGGGCACGGCAAAAAGCGCCAGCGCTACGGACAGAACATATTGCAACATCGAAGCCCCTCGCCAAGAATGCCGCGACCCTAGCCGTTTCAATGTGGCGTTTCAAAGCCTTCCGTCTCCCAGCAGGACGCCACAGTGTCTGGACACGCCAATCGGCGGTCTGGACTAACAGGTTTCGATCGGGCAGGAGTTCGCGTCATGCGCAAGCTTCTCGTCATCGGCATCGGCGCCGGCAATCCCGACCATATGACCGTGCAGGCCATATCAGGCCTAAACCGGGCGGACGTCCTGTTTATCCCCGACAAGGGGGCGAAGAAGAACGACCTTGCCGAATTGCGCCGCCATATCTGCGACCGTTTCGTCAGCAATCCGAAATCGCGCCGCGTCGAGTTCGACGTGCCGGTGCGCGCCGAGCCGGCGCCTTCCTATCGCTCGACCGTCGATGACTGGCACGAGGCCATCGCCCAGATCTATGAGAGCCTAGTCCGCGACGAACTTGCCGAGGACGGCTGCGGCGCCTTCCTGATCTGGGGCGACCCCTCGCTCTATGACGGCGCGCTGCGCATCCTCGCGCGCGTACGACTGAGGGGCAATGTCGCATTCGAACTGGAGGTCATTCCCGGCATCACCGCCGTCCAGGCGCTAGCCGCCGGCCACAAGATGGCGCTGAACCGCATCGGCGACCCCGTGCTGATCACCACCGGCCGCCGCCTCGCCGAACAAGGCATGCCGCACAATGCCGGCAGCGCCGTGGTCATGCTCGACGGCAAATGCGCCTTCAACACGCTGGCAGACAAGGATCTGATCATCCATTGGGGCGCCTATCTCGGCACACCGGACGAGATCATCGTTTCCGGTCGCCTGGGTGATGTCGGCGAGGAGATTGAGAGGACGAGAGAAGAAGCCCGGAAAAGAAAGGGCTGGATCATGGACACCTATCTGCTGCGTAAAGCAGGAGAGCCCGAGGAATAGCGCGCTCAAAGGTCGAGTTCCTTCGCGCCCCCCTCTGTCCTGCCGGACATCTCCCCCTCTAGTGGGGAGATTGGCCGTCACGGAGGATTTCGCCAATCGCCTAACAGATTAGCGCCCGTCTACGGGCTAGCTGATCTCCCCCCTTGCGGGGGAGATATCCGGCAGGACAGAGGGGGGTGTGACGGATCGCAAGCTTCAACCCTCACCCAGCATCGATCTCCGCCTGCAAGGCGTCCATATGCGTGGCCGCCGCTGCCGCCGCAGCGCGCTCGATAGCGCGAAAACGGCTGACAACTGCAAGGCCAACTGAGGTCAGCTGTGCGCCGCCGCCCTTTTTGCCGCCGGTCTGCGCCGCGACCAGTGGCTTGCCGAACACACGGTTCATATCTTCCACCAGATCCCAGGCGTGCTTGTAGGACATCTCCATGCCGCGTGCCGCAGCCGAGATCGAGCCGAAAGTGGCGATCTGCTCCAGCAATTCGATCTTGCCCGGACCTATGCGCCCGTCCGGATCGAGATTTATCCGCAGGCTCAGCGACGGCATCTCTTGTCCTCCACAGTCACACTAGCCCCTCTCGACCCATAGCGCTATTCCAAAACGATATAGCGGCTATCAGCCATCCGCTTCGGCCGGCAGCCCGGCGCCGGTGTTGGCACGGTCGAAACTGACCGTCTTGATCACCGCGAACACCTTGCCGCCGAGTTGAAGGTTCAGTACCTGCCTGGATTGTTCGGTGATGCGCGCAAGCACGGTTGCGCCATTGCAGTCGATGCCGATTTCGACCGTCGGCCCCTCGCCCGAGCCGATTGCGACGATGGCGCCCGGCAGGATGTTGAGCGCACTGAGACCTTTCGGCTGTTCGGTGGCGATCATCACGTCGCGGGCGCGGATTCGGATGCGCACAGGCGCGCCGACCGAGACCGCCAATTGCGGCACCCGGATTTCCCCCGCCGCCGAGCCGAGCACGGTCATCCCGAAGATCTCGTCATGGCGCAGCACCTTGGTGTCGAGAACCGCGCCGCCCTCGCCGCGTTCCTCCGCCGGCAGCAATTCGAGCCGTTGCATGATCGCGCCGGTCGGGCCTGAGGCAGCGACCTTGCCTTGCGCCATCACCACCACGTCGCTGGCCAGCCGCGCCACCTCGGCGACGGAGTGGCTGACATATACGATGGGCAGCTTGGTCTCGTCGCGCAGCCGCTCGATATAGGGCAGGATCTCGGCTTTGCGCGCATCGTCGAGCGAGGCCAGCGGCTCGTCCATCAACAGCAGTTTCGGGCTGGCAAGCAGCGCCCGGCCGATCGCCACGCGCTGCTTCTCGCCGCCCGAGAGCTTTGCCGGTCGCCGGTCGAGCAGAGGACCGATGCCGAGCAGTTCGACGACCGCGTCGACATCCGCATAGCGCTCCGCCGGTGGCGTGAACCAGCGGCCATAGCGCAGATTGCCGGCCACGCTCATATGCGGAAACAGCCGCGCGTCCTGGAACACCATGCCGATCCGGCGCTTGTGCTTCGGCACGAAAATGCCGGCATCGGTGTCGACCAGCACACAGCCGTCGACCGCGATACGGCCCTTGGTCGGCCGGATCAGGCCGGCGATCACGTTGATCAGCGTCGTCTTGCCGGAGCCCGATGGCCCGAACAGCGCCGTCAGCCGCCCGGCGCTTTCGAAACGCGCGTCGACGGCGAAACCGCCGAGCCGATGGCTGATGTCCACCAGCACGCTCATTCGATGTCCATCCGCCGGCCGACGCGCCGCGCCAGCACTTCCGAGGCGACCAATGCGGCCATCGAGATGACGATGGAGATCAGCGTCAGCCTGAGCGCCCCGTCATCGCCGCCAGGCACCTGCGTGAAGGTGTAGATCGCCGAAGGCAGCGTCTGCGTCTCGTTGGGAATGTTGGAGACGAAGGTGATGGTGGCGCCGAACTCGCCCATCGCCTTGGCGAAGGACAGGATCGAGCCGGCGATCAGCCCGGGCAGGATCAGCGGCAGCGTGATGGTGGCGAAGACCCAAATCGGGTTGGCGCCGAGCGTTCCCGCCGCTGCCTCCATTTTGCGGTCGACCGCCTCGATCGACAGCCGGATCGCCCGCACCATCAGGGGAAAGCCCATGATACCGCAGGCCAGTGCGGCGCCGGTCCAGCGAAACGAGAAGACGATGCCGAAATGCTCGGCCAGGAACGCTCCCGCCGGCCCGCGCCGGCCGAAGGTAAGCAGCAAGAGATAACCTGTCACCACCGGCGGCAGGATCAACGGCAGGTGAACCACACCGTTGAGCAGCGTCTTGCCCCAGAATTTTCCGCGGGCCAGCAAAAGCGCCATCAAGATGCCCGGCGGCAGGCTGAACAGCATCGCCACCGTCGCCACCTTGATCGACAGCCGGACCGCATTCCATTCGTCGGGAGTGAGGTCCAGCAGCCAGTTCATGCGTCAGCCGCTACCTTAATTGCTCGGCGTGAGCACGGTGAAACCCTGATCCCTAAACAGCTCCACCGCCTTGGCGGACTGCAGGCACTTCAGGAAAGCCGGGGTATCCTTGTCCTTCGAATCGGTGGTCTGGGCAACCGGATAGATGATCGGCGGGTGCGAATCCTCCGGGAAGGTGCCGACCACCTTGACTCCCTTGTCGGCATGCGCGTCGGTGGCATAGACGATGCCGAGCGCGGCCTCGCCCGTTGAAACCAGCTTCAGCGCGGCGCGCACATTCTCGGCCTGCGCCACCTTGCCTTCGACCGACGACCAGACGCCGAGCGATTCAAGTGCCGCCTTGCCATACTTGCCGGCCGGCACCGCCTTGACGTCGCCCATGGCGAGCTTGCCGTCGCCGATCAGCTTGGCGAGGTCGAAGCCTTTCTCGATCCTGGTTTCGACCTTGGAATCCTTCGGCGCCACCAGCACGATGTGGTTGCCGAGCAGTTTCACCTCGGTGTCCGGCTTGGTCAGTTTCTTGTCGGAGAGATATTTCATCCAGTCGAGGTCGGCCGAGATGAACACATCGGCGGGCGCCCCGCTTTCGATCTGCTTGGCCAGCGCCGAGCTCGCGGCGTAGGAGACGGTCGCCGCTTCACCGACATCGGCTTCGCAGGCCTTGGTGACGGCGTCGAGCCCGTCCTTGAGGCTGGCTGCGGCAAACACGATCACCTTGTCTCCCGCGTGAGCCGCCGGCATCACGGCCATCAGAGCTACGGCAAAGCCGCCAATCGCGATCGCCCTCAAACCAAAACCTTTGTGCCCCAACATGAAAACTCTCCCTGGGCTTGAAATCTGCTGGCTCGACTCCTGCCGACCGATATATCTGGATGAATATAACAAGGGAAGGCCGCCTCCTGCGAAAGCGTATGTTCGGCATGATTGTTGTGGTTTGGACGTGCACCGAAATCCCGGAAAGGAACTCCGATGAAGATCAGCGCCCGCAACATCCTCAAGGGAACGATCGTCGAGATCGCCAAAGCACCTCGCCTGTCCGCGGTGATGTCGGCGGCTCAGTCGTCACCGCTTCGATCACCAACGAGGCCGTTGCCGATCTCGAGCTCGAAAAAGGCAAGCAGGCCTATGCCGTGATCAAGGCATCGGGCGTCATGGTCGGCATTGATTGAAGGTGGGCGGATCAGACCGCGATCGGCGCCTTGATCGACGCGTCGGCAAAATAGTTTTCCAGCCGGAAATCCTCGAAGCGGAAGGCGAACAGGTCCTTCACTTCCGGATTGATCCACAGCGTCGGCAGCGCCTTGGGCGTGCGACGCAATTGCTCGCGCGCCTGCTCGAAATGGTTGGAATAGAGATGCGCATCGCCCAGCGTATGGACGAACTCGCCGGGCTTCAGCCCGGTCACCTGCGCCACCATCAAGGTCAGCAGCGCGTAGGAAGCGATGTTGAAGGGTACGCCGAGAAAAATGTCGGCCGAGCGCTGGTAGAGCTGGCAGGACAGCTTGCCCTCCGAGACGTAGAACTGGAACAGGCAGTGGCACGGTGGCAGCGCCATCGCCTCCACTTCGGCCGGGTTCCACGCCGAAACGATCAGCCGGCGTGAATTCGGATTTCTGCGTATCTCCTTCAGAACATTGGCAATCTGGTCGATCGACCCGCCATGGCCATCCGGCCAGGAGCGCCACTGCTTGCCATAGACCGGGCCGAGATCGCCATTCTCGTCGGCCCATTCGTCCCAGATCGAAACGCCATGATCTCTAAGGTATTTGATGTTGGTGTCGCCGGCCAGGAACCACAGGAGTTCATGGATGATCGACTTCAGATGCAGCTTCTTGGTGGTGGTGACGGGAAAGCCGCGCGACAGGTCGAAGCGCATCTGGTACCCGAACACCCCACGCGTGCCGGTGCCCGTGCGGTCGCCACGATCGGCGCCATTGTCCAGCACATGCTGCAAAAGGTCGAGATACTGGCGCATCGGCTTCGCCTCGATTCGGGGTTACCGCCATCATAACCGACTGGCCGCCGGCCGAACACAGCAAAAGGGACCAGAACGCGGCTTGCCCCATCTCTCAAGAGGTGGCGCTGCCCCTCACCTGCCTGCCGGCATCCTCTCCTCGTATAGGGACGGGGAGAGGGGCGCTGTCATCAGCGGTTTCGCCAATCACAAGCTTGTTCGAGAGAGAGAGCCAAGGCTGCGGTCAGCCCTTTCTCCCCGTCACTATACGGGGAGAAATGCCCGGCAGGGCAATGAGGGGCGGTGCTGACCTCCGGTGAGGAGCAAAATCAAACGCGCGCTCTGCCTATCGGAAATAATCTCTACAAAGAGCCGAGCTTGCCCAGATCCTTGGCGACCAGATAGTAGAAAGTCACGCGGCTCTTGGAGCTGTCGGCGGCCAACGCCTTGCAGGTCTTCTCGATCGCCGACTCGGCTTTCGCCCCGTCGGTCACGCCGAGTTTCTTGGCAACCCAGTTGGTCTTGACGCGCTCCAATTCCTTGGGGTCGGTGCAGGATACCAGCGAGGAGTCGCGGTTGCGCAGCGCGATGCCCAGATGTTTCACAATCTTGGCAACCACATCGGCATTTGCGGCGGCGTCGTATTTCTTCACGTCTGCGAGATAATCGGCCATCAAATTTCCCCATGTCGGCGCCACGGGATCCGATCGATGAGGGCTGTGGCGCGCTGCCGCAACTTGTGCGCTCGGTCGGTACTCCTCACCGTCGCAAAGCTTCGGTTGAGACCGCGCGCGAGTCAACCCTCGGCGCCGCAGTTTGGTGCGGCCAAGAAGTGTCATTGCGGCCTTTCATTTTGTGCGCCGCCCCCCTATATTCGTTTTGTCGGGCTTGACCGACTATGGCGATAAATGGGCGATGTAATAAGCCGTTCGGACCCGGGGGCGGTACCCGGCGCCTCCACCAAGAACCGCTCTGTGATCAGAGCGGCTGTTGCTGGGGGCGAAATAGGATCGACGAAGGTGTAAAGATCGTACTTTTGCCCGGCATGGTACCACCGTCATCGGGCTAAACCTGTAGTTGCAAATGACAACTATGCGGAAGCACGTCTCGCCGCGTAAGCGGTGCGATAGCTTCAAATCAAGCCCTAGAGGTTCGCACTTCTAGGCGGGGTTCGGAGGTACCTGGCAACAGAAACCTCCACTTCTCCCCTCCTCGATATCGTACGCTCAATGCCGGCTGCCGCTGGCCGGATTTCGCATGACGATGGGCCGCGAAGCCTACACCAAATTGAGCCATGAGCTGGTGCAATTTGCCGCTGGCGTCGGTCGAAGGCCGTGGTTCTGGCCGGGCCGGATTACCCCAGACGTGAAAAAGGCCGGGATGACCCGGCCTTTCCGGTCGATTGCGGTCAGCTTACTCGGCCGGCGCTTCAACGGCTTCGCGCGAGCGGCCGAGCGTCAGTTTGGCCAGCGTGAACGAGATTACGGCGCAGAGCGTGATGCCGGCCACCATGGGCAGCGGGGTGCCGTCGAAGAAGATGCCGGCGACGCCCATCGCCAGCGCACCGATGGCGAAGTGCAGCGTGCCCATCAGCGCCGAGGCCGTGCCGGCGATCTCGCCATGCTCTTCCATGGCCAGCACCGACGTCGTCGGGATGACTAGGCCAAGGAAGCCGTAGCCGACGAACAGCAGTGCCGCCATAACATCGAGCCGGTCGACGCCGGTCGCCATGACTGCGAACAGCACAACCATCGTCGTGGCATAGCCGGTTACCGCCACCCAGACGACGCGCTTCAGCCCGAAGCGCTCCGACAGCATCCCCGTCAGTTGCGACATGCCGATGAAGGCCACCGCATTGATCGAGAAGAACACGCTGTAGACGGAAGGCGACAGCCCGTAATGGTCGATCAGGATGAAGGACGAACTCGAGAGGTAGACGAAGAAGCTGGCGATGCCGAAGCCGGCGATCGCCACCAGGCCGAGGAAATTGCGGTCACCCATGAGGAAGCGATAGCCGGCGAGTGCGGTTCCGAAGGAGGAACCGACGCGTTCTTCCGCCGGCCGCGTCTCCTTCAGCGAGGTCGCCAGCAGAATGGTGGCCAGCAGGGCCGCGCCCGTCACCGTCCAGAACACGGCGCGCCAGCCGAAATTCTCGATGATCTGGCTGCCGGTCAGCGGCGCCAGGATCGGCGACACCGAAAACACCAGCATCAGCAGCGACATCAGCTTGGCGGCTTCGGTGCCGGTGTGCAGGTCGCGCACGATGGCGCGCGGCACCGCCATGCCGGCGCTGGCGCCCAGTCCCTGCAGGAAGCGGAAGGCGATCAGCCATTCGATGGTCGGGCTCATGGCCGAACCGATACCGCCGACCATGAACAGCGCAAGGCCGCCGTAAAGCGGCAGCTTGCGGCCGACCATGTCGGAGATCGGTCCGACGACGATCTGGCCGAAGCCCATCGACAGGAAGAAGATCAAAAGGCTCATCTGAACGGCGGCGGTGCCGGCATGCAGATCTTCGCCGATCGAAGGCAACGCCGGCAGATACATGTCGATGGCGAAGGGGCCGATAGCGGACAACAGGCCGAGCACGACCGCGATGCTGAGGAATTTGGGACTCATGATAAAGGCTTCTTTCAAGTCTGGTTGGCGCCGCCAACGCGACGACTAACCCTAGGACGTTCCATCCCGTTGAAATCCGACGGCTCAGAGCGAGATTATTCGTCTCTACGGAGCGAATTCCCCATTTATTGTGTCCACAAATTTAGACAGCCTTGTCTAATTCGTCAATCACCTCTATATAGATTTCTATGAAGCTTGCCGTTTCTCCTGACATTTTCCCCCCACGCGGCCACGAGGCCAAGCGTATGTCGATTATCGATGCGGCGGCTTCGGTCTTTTGCCGGGAAGGCTTTGCCGGCGCGAATATCGACCTGATCGCGGTGGAGGCCGGCGTGTCGCGCCAGACCATCTATAATCACCACCGCGACAAGGAAAAGCTCTTCATGGCTGTGGTGCGCGATCTGACGGAGCGCTGCAATGCCGGCATCTTCGCCACCTTCGCCTCTTTCCCAGACCAGCCGAAGGATCTGGAAGCCGACCTGATCGGCTTTGCCGTGCGCATGAATCAGAACTGCATCTGCAACCGCGACGGACGCTTCCTGCGCAAGCTGATCCAGACCGAAGGCGAGCGCTATCCCGAGCTCTTCGCCGAATGGCGCGACCAGGGGCCGGGCCGGACCTGGCCGGCACTTGCCGCCCGTTTTGCCCGCCTCGCCCATGCCGGCCATCTCGCGGTCGACGATCCCGATGTCGCCGCACGCCAGTTCCTGGCGCTAGCCAACGCCGAACTGCAGACCACCTTCATGCTCGGCGGCATGCCGTCGGAAGATGAAGTGCTGCAATCCGCGACCCACGGCGTGCGCACATTCCTGCGCGCCTTCGGCAAGCGCAGATCAGCGGCAGCGGTGGAAAAACAGCTGGCCAGCGCCTGAACGCCAAAGCAGGCGATCAAATCGTCCGTTACGGGCTTCGCTTCGGCGCATCAGCGATCTATATCCGGTTTACGCCGCGCTCAAGCTTGATTACAGCTATGCGGACGATTCAACGGAACCCGACCAGCACATGGCCGACGACCACATCCGCTACGACATTCTGGCCCAGGAGGCATTGCGCGGCGTCATGCGCAAGGTCCTGGCCGAAGTCGCGCGCACCGGCCTTCCCGGCAATCATCATTTCTTCATCACATTCCTGACCGGCGCGCCGGGCGTGCGGGTGTCCTCCAGGCTGCGCGAGCGCTATCCCGAACAGATGACCATCGTCATCCAGTTCCAGTATTGGGACCTCAAGGTGACCGATACCGGCTTCGAGGTCGGGCTGTCCTTCTCCGACGTGCCGGAGAAGCTGGAAATTCCGTTCTCGGCCGTACGCGGCTTCTACGACCCATCGGTCAATTTCGAACTCGAATTCGACGTTAAGACCGACGTCCCGGCGGAAGACGATGCAGCCGCCCAGCCGGCTGCCGAGCCTTTGGCTATCGTCTCCGAGAAAAAGCCGAAGGCCGAGAAGAGGGCAGCTGCCACCGAGGTCGAGAAAAAGCCCGCCGTGGCCGATGCCGCCGCCGGCAAGGGCGCCGACGTCGTGTCGCTCGACGCCTTCCGCAAGAAGTAGCGGGACGGTCGGCGCGACATGGGCGAAATCGTCAACCTTCGCCAGGTCCGCAAGCAGAAGGCGCGCACCGAAAACGAAAAGCTCGCCGGCGAGAACCGCGCTCTGCACGGCCGTTCCAAAGCCGAAAGAACTCGTGACCGTCTTACATCGGACAAGGCCGAAAAATTCGTCGCCGGCCACCGCCGCGAACGCCCGGAAGACCAGGGCGATTGATGGACGGCCTGCGGTGAGCCCGGTCGAAAAACGCTCGGTGACCATCCGCGGCCATCGCACCAGCTATTCCCTCGAAAAACCCTTTTATGACGATCTCGTCGCCATCGCCGCCGCGCGCAAGCTGACGCTTGCTGCCCTGGTCGCGGAGATCGACGAGACAAGACCGCGCGATGCGAACCTGTCCTCGGCGCTCAGGCTGCATGTGCTGGACTGGGCCAAGCGCGGCGCTGTCTGAATGGTTTTTAATTGCCCAGCGACTTCAGCAAATTGTCGACCGAGAACGGATTTGTCCTGGGCTTCGGCGGCGCCGGGGCCGAACCGTCATTGACGCCGGGAAGTGAGCGGTCGACCTTCGGCGCCTGCTCCTGAGCCTTGCGCTCGGCCTCCAGCCTGGCTTTTTCCTGCGAAGCGATCCGAGCCTGTTCGGCCTTCTTCCGTTCGTCCTCGGCCTTGGCGGCGTCTTCGGCAGCCTGCTCTTCGGCCTGGGCTTTCGCGTCCGCATCTGCCTTGGCCTTTGCGTCAGCCTCTGCCTGCGCTTTCGCATCGGCATCGGCCTTTGCTTCGGCATCCGCCTTGGCCTTGGCATCCGCTTCGGCCTGTGCCTTTGCGTCGGCCTGCGCTTTCGCCTTGGCGTCGGCCTCGGCTTTGAGCCGTGCCGCTTCCTCCTGCTTGCGCAATTCCTCGGCGGCGTTGTCGCGCTCGGTCTGCAGGGCGGCGTAGTAGCGCACCTCGCGCCGCAGCCGCTGCTTCTCGAGCAGTGCTGCCTGCATCGCCTCGACCCGCTGCTGCTCCTTTTCCAGCGCGCGCTGTGTCAAAAATTGCGCCAGCGGCTCGCTGTCGAACTGCTTCTTCAGCGCCCCGAACGGCCCATCGACGCTGAAATTGACCGTCGGATCGGAGCCGACCAGCGCCTCGTCGCCAGGCTTGTAGGTGACCGCGCCCTTGGTGGCGACGGTACCGGTGTTGAGGTCGGCCGTGATGTCGGCAGACAGCGTCGCCGCCTGGTTTTCGAATTTGATCGGTGGTGCCCGCAACGTGCCGCCGGCGACCGTGAAGGCGATGTCGGCATCGCCGGCAGCAAAGCTGCCGTCGCCGGCAATCTGCGGCGCAAAGCCCGCGGTCTTGGCCACGTCGATGTCGCGCCCGATCGCATCGGCCTTGGCAATCAACGCGCCGAAGGCATCGGGATTGACGCCGGCAATGGTGAGGCCTTTCAGCGCCGCCGTGCCCGAGCCGGAGAGTGCGGCAATCATCGCGTCGACCGATTTGCCGCTGGTCGACAGCCCTGTCGAGAAATCGCCGTTGCCACTCAATCCGGCAGCCGGCAGCACAGTCGCCAGGTCAGCGCCGGCAAGCCTCATCTGGCCGGAGAACAGGCCCGTGCCGTCTGTGTTCTTCAACTCGAACAATCCGGTGAGCGCGCCGCCGAGCAGTTTTGCCTTCAGGTCCGAAACGCGGATGCCTTCCTGGTCCAGTTTCAACGACAGCGACGCATCATAGGCTGTCGCCAGCGGTCCGGCGGCAAGCGTCGCCGTCGTCAGATCGAGATCGGCGCTGAACGGCAGGCTGGATTTCTGGCTGAATGGCGCCGTCGGCCAGTTCGCGTTGCTGCTGAGGAACGACTGGTCACCGAACAGCGCAACCGCAATCGGGTCGAGGTCCAGTTCGTCGAGCGCCAGCGCACCGGCAAAATGCGGCAGCCCCTGCTTCGCATCGATGTTGACGTCGCCCGAAATCTCCGACTCGTTGATGGATCCGCTGAGACCGCTCAACACCAGCAGGCCATTGCCGAAATCGGCATCCGCGCTGAGCGAGGTCGAGGTGCCCGTTCCCATGCCCGGCAGGCCGGCGCCGGTCGTCATCAGCCAGGGCTCGATGTCGGAGGCGTCGAGGCCGATCTTGCCCTTGGCGGTGGCGCCTTGCGGTGTCTGAGCAACGGTGCCGTCGAACGTCGCCCTGAAGTCGTCGGCGGCGAAATTGAAGCTCGTCGCCAGGCCGCCGCCAAACGTGCCTTTGGCCGAAATATCGGTGCTTGCCTGGCCGAGCATGCCGAGCGGCAGCGCCGGCAGGCCGTAGAGCGCCAGCAGCACGGTGGCGTCGGGATTTTTGGCGTTGAAGGTCACCGTCACCGGCGCGTCGAGCAACTGGCCGACGGCACCCTTGCCCGACAGCGACGCCGAAAAGGCCGAACCGCCGGCCTTGCCTTGTCCGCTCACCGCCAGCCCGGTCGTGCCGTCGCCATTGTCGGCGGCGCTCGCCACCAGATCGACGCGCGCGTCCTGGAACAGTTCAGGATAGGCGGCCGTGCGGCCAGCCAGTCCCTTCAGCATCAGATTGTCGGGATAGTGTTGCGCGGCAATGTCGATCAGCGGCTTCAGATCGACGGCGACCACCGAGGCATCGAGCTTGCCGGTCGGGCTTGCCGGAAAATCCTTGATCCGGCCGGTGGCGCTGATCGAGGCGCCGGCAAGGCCGCCAATCGACAGCCGGTCGATTTCGAGCAGCCCGTCGCGGAGCCGGAGCGCGGTATCGACCGTGTCGGCGGTGAGCCCGCCGGCATTGACCGGCCCTGCCTTGATCTGAAAATCGAGGTCACGGTCGGAAAAGCGGTTGGCGCCCTTGTGGCTGACGAAGATCGAGGCGAAGGCCGTCAGCCCGTCGACATCGAGTTCGCCGCCCTCGAGCCGCATCAGCACCGAGGACTTGGCGTCGTCGGGCTGGTTGGAATCGATGCGGCCGGTGAACTTCGACTTGCCGAGGATCAGTTCGAGATCGCTGAACGCCTGGCGCTTCTCCGACAGGTCCACCTTGGCCTTGAAGCCGGCGGCCGGCAGCCGGCGGATCGCCTCGTCGACATCTTTCGACAACCAGGCAGCAAAGCCGGAAGGCTGCGCCACCGCCAGCAGCATGGAGCCGCTGAAACCGAAATGATCTTCGACGCTGAGCATGCCGCTGGCTTCCAGCGTCGTGCGCCCGGGCAAGGTCGCGGCCAGCGATTTCACCGACCAGCCGCCCTCGACCGGCTCGGCCGAGAGATGCACGTCGCGCACCGTGGTGTCGCCGGCCACCACCGCCGGCAGCTTGACCTCGACAGTGCCGGGGATGCTCGGCTTCGGCAGTTCGAGCAGCGCCTGCTCGATTCCGGCAATGCGCTGGTCCAGCGTCAGGCCGGCGCCCTTCTCAGCGCCCACCGCCTCGTCCAGTTGCACCTGCGCGCCATTGGCCTCGATGGCGAAGTTCGGCCTAAGGCCGAGATCGACCGAAGCCTTGCCGTCGGCTGTGTAGGGATTGTCGAGCGGCCCGGTCTCGAAGCGGAATTCGTCGACGCCGAGCTTCTGGTGATCAAGCGAGAACTTGCCGTTCAGCCGGAAGCCCGGATCGGGCTTGCCGGCGCTGACCTTGCCCGTATTGATCTCGACAACCTCACCATCGCTGCCGCGCAGCGTAGCCGAATTCTTGTCGTTGCCGGAAATCTTGAACTGGCCGGAATAGACGGCAGCCCCATTGACGATGCCTGCATTGCCGTCGGTTTCGATGACCAGTGGATAGGCATCGGGATCGACCTTGAGCCTCAGCCGCATCTGGCCGCTGCCTTCGGCCTTGCCGGTCGAAGCCGCAACCGTCGAACGCAGTCCGTCGAGCAGCAACGTTCCGTCCATGCGCCACGGCCCGGCCAGCGACTTGGCAGAGATGGTCGAATTGATCTCGGAAATCAGATGGCTGCGCCCGCCTGCGGCATGGCGGAGCGCAATTTCTCCCTCCGTCACCGTGAGCTTCTCGATCGAGATCTGGTTGAGATCGAAGGGCGAGGACGGCCGTATCGCCCAGTCGACCGTGCCGTTATCGGCGATGTCGATCGTCGCCTTCGGATGCACCAGCCGCATGTCGAAAATCAGCACTTCGCCGCGCAGGAACGGCGCCAGTTCCGCGTCCATCGAAAAGGTCTCGACGGTCATTGCCGGCTGGCCGCCGGGGCCGCCGGCGACCGTGACGTTTGAGAAGGTCACCGAGGGGAACGGCAACAGCCGCGCCGTGGCGTCGCCTTGCACCGTCACCTTGCGGCCGAGAATGGCGCTCGCCTCGCGCTCGAATTGGGCGCGGTACCCGGTCCAATCGACAAAATACGGCACCACCAGCGCCGCAACCAGCACCAGCACAAACAAGCCACCGAAGATCACGAACAGGCGTGCGAGCATCAGCTCCGAACGGGTTGATTGAAAGTCAGCCGCACTCTACCCGCATCAGCGTGTCGATAAAGAGGCAATTCATCCAGAGTTGCTTGATCTCTGATGTATCTGGAAGAGCAGAGATTTTTGGACGCCTTTGACCGCGGTCCGGCCTGTGCGCAAGAGACTATCCTGCCATGGCCCGTCGGCGATATTCGTTCAGCAGCACCACCATCTCCTCAGGCGACAATGTCCAGCCCTGCGGTAATGCGGCTTCGGCGCCGAGGCTTTTGGTCACGCTGCCCATGACGGAGCTTTTCTTGACCCCCGGTGCGAAATTGTACCCGATCATATCGCCTATCCTGCGCCGGCGATGGACGACGAAGAAGCTTTCGATATTCTTCCAGGGGACCAGCTTGGGCGATCGAACAAGGCCTCCGCCGAGACTGAAACCTTGTCCGTTCAGCACCAGAATCTGCGGCCGCACAAGCTGCCAGGCAAACACCAACGCGACCAGCCCGAAAAAGGCCACGCACCACCAAAGGCCGGCGGTGTCGCCGTCCTCGGAGACATAAATCAGGAAAGCGCAGGCCAGGACAAAGAAGAGGCTGGCCGACAGCAATAACAGTGTCTTGCCAAGCGATGCCCTTATAATCAGGGTATCCATTGCCGCTCCTCACATTTCGGCTATGCAGGTAATATCTTGCCTGGGTTCATGATGTCTTGCGGGTCGAGCGCTTTTTTTATGGAGCGCATGATGTCGACACCATGGCCGAGCTCATGGCGCAGGAAGCCGATCTTGCCCTGGCCGATGCCGTGTTCGCCGGTGCAGGTGCCGTCCATGGCGATCGCCCGCATGTTCAGCCGCGAGACGAATTTCTCCGCCAGCGCGATCTCTTTGGGGTCGTTGACATCCATCAGCACCAGCACATGGAAATTGCCGTCGCCGGCATGGCCGACGATCGGCGCAACCAGGCCCATCTCGGCAATGTCGGCCTCGGTTTCGGCAACGCATTCGGCCAGCCGCGAGATCGGCACGCAGACATCGGTCGAAAGGCCCTTGGCGCCCGGCCGTAGCGTCAGCGACGCCCAATAAGCATCGTGCCTGGCTTTCCAGAGTTTCGTGCGCTCCTCGGCGACGCTGGTCCAAAGGAATGGCCCGCCGCCATTGTCTTCAGCAATGGCACCGAAGGTTTCGGCCTGTTCGGCGACACCGGCATCGCTGCCGTGGAACTCGACGAACAGGCACGGGCTCTCGGGGTAATCGAGCTTCGAGTAATTCTTCATCGCCCGCATCTGCAGTCCATTCACCAGTTCGATGCGCGCCACCGGAATGCCCATCTGGATGGTCGCGATCACCGCGTTGCAAGCTGCCTCGAGGCTCGGAAACGGGCAGACGCCGCCGGAGATCGCCTGCGGAATGCCTTGCAGCTTCAAGGTCAGCGAGGTGATGATGCCGAGCGTGCCTTCCGAGCCGACCAGAAGCCGCGTCAGATCGTAGCCGGCCGAGCTCTTCTTCGCCCGCTTGCCGGTCGTCACCGTCTCGCCATCAGCCATGACAGCTGTCAGCGACAGCACGTTCTCGCGCATCGTGCCGTAGCGCACCGCATTGGTGCCGGAGGCCCGCGTTGCCGCCATGCCGCCGAGCGAGGCATTGGCGCCGGGATCGATGGGGAAGAACAGGCCGGTATCGCGCAGGTGCCGATTCAAATCCTCGCGCGTTACGCCAGGCTCGACCGTGCAGTCGAGATCCTCCGGGTTGACCGCCAGGATGCGGTTCATGCGCGAGGTGTCGACCGAGATGCCGCCGCCCGGCGCGTTGGTGTGGCCCTCCAGCGAGGAACCGACGCCGAAGGCGATGACCGGCACGCGGTGCGCGGCGCAGGCGCGCACGATCTCCTGCACCTCGTCCGTCGTCTCCGGGAAGGCGACACCGTCCGGCGCCTGCGTCGGAATATAGGTGGTGGTGTGCGCATGCTGCGAGCGGATCGCCGCGCCGGTCTGGAAGCGTTCGCCGAGCTGCTGCTTGAGAATGCCGAGCACGACGGCGATGCCTTCCTCGTTGCGTTCGACCGGATTTAGGTCGCTCAGAGCCATGAATTCCTCCGCGAATGGACCAGCGTCCACGCTTGTTATGCGATTATGGATGCACATGACGCAATTCCAGGAAAAGTGTGAAGCGGTTTTCCGTCCGGGATTGCGTCAAAACAAAAACTAAAGCGGTTCACCGTTTCCGCGAGACGGTGAACCGCTCTAGTCTCAGCGTCCACGCCCTGTCCAGCCCCTGAACTCGGTCCAGCACCAGAACAAGGAAGTTTCCATGCCCATCCCTGCCCCCTTCGTTTCCAAACCGATGGACATCGAGAAGGACTGGATCGACTACAACGGCCATCTCAACATGGCCTATTACAACGTGTTGTTCGACCGCTGGTCGGATGAGGCGTTCGAGGCGATGGGCATGGGGCTGGACTATGTCAAAGAGCGGCGCCTGACCATCTACACGGCCGAAGTCCATGTTTGCTATGTCCAGGAACTGCACCTCGAACACAAGGTCGTCGTATCCTTCCAGCTGATCGATCACGACGACAAGCGGCTGCGGGCCTACCAGGAAATCCGCCATGTCGATGGCTGGCTCGCCGCCACTTCCGAAACCCTGTCGCTGCATGTCGACATGTCCGGGCCGAAAGTCGCGCCCTTCCCCGCCGATGTGCAGGCCAAGGTGAAAGCCATGCGCGCCGCCCACTCTGCACTGCCGATGCCCGAACGCGCCGGCCGTTCGATCGGTATTCGCCGCAGGACCGCTTGAAGCGCTGCCACGCCCGCGTTAACCTTACCAAGGTTTTAACGTGAACAAGCCATTTGGGCCATTGAACGACTCAGCGGACCGTTTGAGAACGGTGCCATGCGAGTTGCGATGCGGGCGGCGGGCAACAGGCGGTTCGAGGAACGTGCATGAAAACCGACATCAAGGTCGAGGTGGACAGGCTGGCTGCCGATCCGCGCATCACCGACTATGATTTCTGGCGCTCGTTGAAGAACGTCAACAACGAGATCTTCCACATCGCCAACAACAACGAGCCTATCCCCTTCGACATGATCCGCTGGCGCGCCATCCTGAAGCAGGCGCGCATGAAGCGTGGCCACGCCTGATGTTTCCGCTGTTCTGAGAAAGCCGCCACCGGCGAGCGCCGCCACGGACCATTGCGACCTGATCATTTCTATAGGTCGGCGCCAGCCCTGCTTTCAGCGAATCGGCTACATCCGACAACCTTCAAAAACCGTTCATTTCGACAGTTTGCGCAACCGGCGATTCGGTTTCGCAAACGGCTGCCTGCGACAAGAAGATCAAGATTGAACCAATTCCACGTCTAAGCCGTTGTGACCCCTGAAAAACGGCTTGGAGTGAAAGCATGGACTGGAAAAGGACCAGGGAACCGGCCGACGCATGGCACATGACGGACAATCTGCATGCCGAGCACGGCAAGGGCGATCCGTTCGCGGCCGCCATCCGCGCCACCCGCATGTCGATGGTCATCACCGATCCCCGTCAGGCGGACAATCCGATCGTCTTTGCCAATGACGCGTTCCTGCGCCTGACCGGCTACGAGCGCGACGAGGTCATGGGCAAGAACTGCCGCTTCCTGCAGGGGCCAGAGACAGACAAGGCAGCTGTGGCTAGCGTGCGCGACGCGATAGCAGCGGGAACCGATATCGCCATCGATCTGTTGAACTACCGTAAGGACGGCTCGACATTCTGGAATGCGCTCTACATCAGCCCGGTTTCCAACGACAAAGGCGAACTCCTGTTCTTCTTTGCCTCGCAGCTCGATGTCTCCGATCGCAAGCGCTCCGAGGATCGCATCACCGCCGACAAGAACCGCTTTGAAAAGGCTGTCAAGGAACGCACGCGCGAGCTTGAGGCCGCCCTTGAGGCGCAGACCACGCTGCTGCACGAGGTCGACCATCGGGTGAAAAACAACCTGCAGATGATCTCCTCGCTGATCATCATGCAAAGCCGGGCAATCAAGGATGAAGCGACGAAGCGATCCCTGACCACCATGCTGGAGCGCATCGAGGCGCTGAGCACTGTGCATCGCCGTCTCTACCAGTCAAAGGATGTCAGCCGCTTCGATGTCTCGGATTTCGCCAGGGATCTGGTCACCGACCTGCTGACCGCATCGGGGCGCGCCGAGATCAAGCCGACGCTGGACCTCGAACCCATCGTCATTCCGGCCGAAAAAGCCACGCCTGTTGCCTTGATGGTCAATGAGCTTGTCACCAACGCGCTGAAGCATGCCTTCAAGGAAAAGCCGGACGGCACCACCGCGGGGCGCATCGGCATCAAGATGAGCCAGCCCGACGGCCACTTCAACATCGAGGTTTCCGATGACGGCGTCGGCATGGCCGAGGCCAGTGGCGATGCTTCTTTCGGCATGCGGCTGATCAAGTCGCTTGCCCGTCAGTTGCATGCCGACATCGAATGGCGCGACGCCGGCCCGGGCACAAAGGTCGTCATCTCGATGCCGAACCAACCGCAGCAGAAAGGGAAGCTGTCATGAACGAACCGCTCAAGGTCCTGATCGTCGAGGATGAGGCGTTGCTGGCGATGGAACTGGAAAGCCTCGTCGAGGAAGCCGGCCACAGCGTTGTGGGTTGGGCGACATCGTTGGCCGAAGCAAGAGGTATGATTGATACCGCCGATGCCGATATTGCCTTTGTCGATATCCACCTCGCCGACGGACCAACCGGGGTCGAGGTTGCCGAGCATATCCGCGAGGGTAACCGTTCCATGGTGGTGTTCATGACCGCCAATCCAAAACGCATCCCCGACCATTTCGCCGGCGCGATCGGCGTCATCGCCAAGCCCTACACGATGAACGGACTGGTGTCGGCGTTGCGCTATCTGCAGGAGGGCGTGCGGCGCCCGCCCCCGGTCTCGGTGCTGCCGGCCGGTTTTACGCTGTCGCCGGCCTATGAAAGCGTATGGGCGTCGTCGGCGGCCTGAAGCTTACGCCAGCTTCTCCTTGAGGAAAGCGATCGTCCGTCCCCAGGCGAGATCGGCTGCCTTCTTGTCATAGCGCGCGGCCGAGGTGTCGTTGTTGAAGGCATGGTTGACGCCGTCATAGACATAGACGGTGTATTCGACATGGGCGGCGTCGAGCGCCTTCTTGTAGGCATCGATGCCGGCGTCGATGCGCTCGTCCAGCCCGGCATAGTGCAGCAACAGCGCCGCCTTGATCTTCGCCACATCCTCGGCCTTCGGCTGCATGCCGTAATAGGCGACGCCGGCGGCGAGATCGGGCGCGTTGACCGCCAGATTGTTGACCGTGCCGCCGCCCCAGCAGAAGCCGACAGCACCGACCTTGCCGTTGCCGTCCTTCTCGCCCTTGAGATAGGCGATGGTCGCCACACCATCGGCGGTGACATGGCTGGCGTCGAGCTTGGTGAACATGTCGCGCGCCTTGTCCTCGTCGGCGGGCGTGCCGCCGAGCGGCGACAGGAAATCCGGGGCCAGCGCCACGAACCCCTCCAGCGCAACGCGCCGCGCCACATCCTTGATATGCGGGTTGAGCCCCCTGTTCTCATGCACCACGATGACGGTGCCGAGCTTGCCGGACTGGTCCGCCGGCCTGACAAGATAGCCCTTCATCTCACCGCTGCTGCCGGAATAGGTGATATCTTCAGCCTTCACGCGCGGATCGTTGTCGGCGACGATTGCCGCCTGCGCCGAATTCGCCGCAAGCAGCGGCGCGATCGCGGCCGCCGCCGCGCCCGATCCGGCAAGCCTGGTCAGCTGTTCCATGAAGCGGCGGCGGTCGAGCGTCAGATGCGTGTATTCGTCATAGGCATCGATCATCGCCTGGGTGATGGCAGGTTTGGCAGGTTTGACGGCTTCGGCGGTGGGTTTCGTCATGGCGTGCTCCTCGTTAGGAGATGATCTCACGGTCACTCCGGGATGACCTCATGGTCACTCCGGGATGACCTCGCGGTCACTCCGGGATGACTCGCGGATCAAGATAGGGTGCAAGCTCGCACGGTCCAGTCTCGGATGGGTGACGCTTGCGCCATCGAACGATGCGGCGGCCCCGCGGAACGCGCCCATCACATTTTGGTCATTTCAGAGAATGTCGATGGTGCCGCCACAATATGGAAGGAAGCTGATGATGGTCTCGCTCGTAGCGGCGAGCCCGACGAGAAGGAACAACGCCATGACCTTGTCTACTCCGATCCTTGCAAGCGCGCTCGTGCTTGCTGTTGCTGCCTTGCTGGCAATGCGCTCCGCTGCTGCCGCAGCCGCCGCTCGGATGGTGAATGTCCGCGTCGACCGGCGTCGGCCGTCACCACGCTGATCCAGCAGGCCGAAACAGGGCCGCAGCTAACCAATGAAGTACTGGGCTCCGTGCCCAGCCTCAAAGGCCATCTCTTACGCAAGCTGACCAAGGCTGCTGCTGCCCCTCATCGCCCTGCCGGGCACTTCTCCCCGTATAGTGACGGGGAGAAGGATGCCGTCATCGATGATTTCGCCAATCGCCAGCGTTGCAGGAAAGGGCGCCAACGCTGAAGCTGCCCCTTCTCCCCGTCACTATACGGGGAGAAGATGCCGGCAGGCAGATGAGGGGCGGCGCGACATTGCCAGAATATCTGCCGGGCCGATCACCTACCTAAGTCGCATCGCTGCTACTTCGGCAGCGTATAGGCCATCACATAGTCGCCCGGCTTGGTGCCGACCGAGCCGTGGCCGCCGGCGACGATGACCACGAACTGGCGGCCGTCGGCGACGGTGTAGGTCATCGGCGTCGACTGCCCACCGGCCGGCAGCCTGGCCTGCCAGAGCTGCTTGCCCGATGTCAGGTCATAGGCGCGCAGATAGTCGTCGACCGCCGCGCCCAGGAAGACGACGCCGCCGGCGGTGATCATCGGCCCGCCAATGCCGGGAACACCGACCTTCAGCGGCAATGGCAACGGCGTCATGTCATAGACGGTGCCGTTGCGGTGCTTGTAGGCGATCTTGCCGGTTCTGAGGTCCGCTCCCGCCACATAGCCCCATGGCGGCGCCTGGCAGGGCACGCCGAGCGGCGACAGGAACGGCCCCATCACCACCGCATAGGGTGCGCCCTCATTGCGGTTCAGCCCCTGCTCGCTGCCGCGCCCCTCATCCGGGGGCGGCACCTGGTCGCGCGGAATGAGCTGCGATTTGAACGCCAGATAGGTCGGCATGCCGAACATCACCTGCCGCACCGGATCGACGGCGACACCGCCCCAGTTGAAGGTGCCGAAATTACCGGGATAGACCAGCGAGCCCTGCACCGATGGCGGGGTATAGCGGCCCTCGTAGCGCAGACCCTGGAATTCGATCCGGCAGGCCAGCTGGTCGAACATGGTGATGCCCCACATGTCGGCGCCGGTCAGCGGCCTCGGATTGAAGGAGAGATCCGAGACCGGCTGCGTCGGCGACGTGTGATCGCCCTCGACAGCGCCGCCCGGCGCCGGCACTTCCTTGATCGGGATGATCGGCTCGCCGCTGCGCCGGTCGAGCACGTAGAGGTCGCCCTGCTTGGTCGGTCCAACCAGGCCCGGAACGACGCCGGCAGCGGTGGTGATGTCGACCAGGGTCGGCTGTGCCGGCACATCCATGTCCCAGAGGTCGTGATGCACGGTCTGCCGCACCCAGCGCACTTGTCCGGTGGCCAGATCGAGCGCGGTGATCGAGGAGGAAAACTTCTCGACATTGGCGCTGCGGGCCATCCCGAGCTGGTCCGGCGTCTGGTTGCCGAGCGGCACATAGAGCAGGCCGAGCTTCTCGTCGGCGCTTGCCGTCGACCACATGTTGGGCGAGTTGTGGGTGTAGGTCTGGCCTGCCGCCAGCGGCGTTGTCTGGTCCGGATTGCCGGAATCCCAGTTCCACACCAGGGCGCCGGTGTCGACGTCGAAGGCCCGGATGACGCCGGACGGCTCTTGCGTCGAATAATTGTCGTTGACCGCGCCGCCGATGATGATCTTGCCGCCGGCAATCAGCGGCGCCGAGGTCGAGTAATAATAGCCCGACTTCGGATACGGCATGTTGGTCAACAGATTGAGCGTGCCGGCCTCTGCGAAGGACGGGCAGACCTGGCCGTTGGCGGCGTCGAGCGCGATCAGCCGCGCATCCGAGGTCGGCAGATAGACGCGCGTCGCGCAAGGCTGGCCGGCGGCGATCTTGGCATCGGCATAATAGGACACGCCGCGGCAGGTCTGGTGCTGGCGGTCCTTGTCGAGCTTGATCTTGGGATCGAAACGCCATTTCTCCTTGCCGGTGGCGGCATCGATGGCGATGGCGAAATTGTGCGGCGTGCAGATATAGAGCGCGTCGCCCACCTTCAGCGGCGTCACCTGATAGGTGGTTTCGCCGACATCGTCCGGCCCTTTCACGTCGCCGGTCTGGTATGTCCAGGCCGGCTGCAATTTGGCGACATTGTCGGGCGTGATCTGGTCGAGCGGCGAATAGCGCTGGCCAAATTGCGTGCGGCCGTAGAAGTGCCATTCACCCGGAGGCACGTTGCCGCCGAGATCGGCAGTCGGCGTCACCTTGTCGGCGCTGAGGTCGCCGGCGATGTCCTTGGGATCGGCCGTCATGGAATAACCGGCGACGGCGAGCGAAGCGAGCACGGCCAGAATGAGCGGCGCTCGCGCGTCGGGGCCGGTCAGGCCCCGCCTTGCCCAAGGCGTCAGCAGCCACAGCGCCAGAAGCACGATGATGCCGCCGCGCGGTCCGAGTTCCCACCAGTCGAAGCCGATTTCCCACACCGCCCAGGCCAGCGTGCCGAGCACGATCGCCGCGTAGAGCCAGAGCGCCGTCGATTTGCGCCGGAAGAGCAGCCATGCGGCGATGAGGAAGGCGAGACCGGTGACGACATAGTACCAGCTGCCGCCCAGCATCGCGAGCCAGACGCCGCCGCCGCCAAGTGCGAGGCCGATGAGGAACAGGATGAGGGAGGTGATGACGACAGCCAAGACGATACTCCTTCGACTGATGCGCTTTGCAGCGCCTCACGGGCAGCCGCCCCTGCCCTGTCGCCAGCTTTCTCCCCCAGGCCGCGTGTGTCAAGCTGGCCCTGCCAGCATAAGGCGAGAGCAAACGCTCGACTTCATTCCGCTCCCACGCTGCAGCACCTCCACGACATTGTCGGGCGTCGGGACGATGAAATTCGCACTGCGCCCCAGAATCTCACTTCCAAACCAGAACAAAACGTAGACACTTCTGGTCTTTCGCTCCCGAATCACTACATTCGGGGGAGATGTCCGGCTTTGCGGAAGACATGCCCTTTTTCGACGAACCCAATGCGCGGCCCGCGGCCCCGTCGGGCATAGCCGCGCGCGCCATGGCGGCCCGCAGCGGACCCAACAGCGCACCCGATTATCTCAACGGCCTCAACCCCGAGCAGCGGCTGGCGGTGGAAACCACCGAAGGCCCGGTCCTGGTGCTGGCCGGCGCCGGCACCGGCAAGACCCGCGTGCTGACCACCCGCATCGCCCATATCCTGGCCACCGGCAGGGCTTTCCCCTCGCAGATCCTGGCAGTGACCTTCACCAACAAGGCCGCGCGCGAGATGAAGCAGCGCATCGGCCATCTCGTCGGCGAAGCCGTCGAGGGCATGCCGTGGCTCGGCACCTTCCACTCCATCGGCGTCAAGCTCTTGCGCCGCCACGCCGAGCTGGCCGGGCTCAAATCCGATTTCACCATCCTCGACACCGACGACGTCGTACGGCTGATCAAGCAGCTGATCCAGGCCGAAGGCCTCGACGACAAGCGCTGGCCGGCCAAGCAGTTCGCGCAGATGGTCGACGGCTGGAAGAACAAGGGCCAAGGCCCCGCCGACATTGCCGAGGGCGACGCCCGCAGCTTCGCCAACGGCAAGGGCCGGGAACTCTACAAGGCCTATCAGGAGCGGCTGAAAACCCTGAACGCCTGCGACTTCGGCGATCTGCTCTGCCACCCTATCCGCATCTTCCGCGCCAATCCGGACGTGCTGAAGGACTACCACAAGCGCTTCAAATACATCCTCGTCGACGAGTACCAGGACACCAACACCGCGCAATACATGTGGCTGCGGCTCCTGGCGCAAAGACCTACCTCCCCCTCGATGGGGGAGGTCGCGCCGCGTAGCGGTGCGGGTGGGGGTGGCAGCGGCGGCGCCAGTGGCCCGCCCCCCCCCCCCCCCCCCCGCCCGTGCGGGGCGACCCTCCCCATCCAGGGGAGGGTAAAGCGCGCTCGGCCGAAGGCCGCAAGCCCGACCAGGCGTCCGAGCCGTTGCGAGGCGACTCCCGCGACGCCGAAGGCGCGCAAAAAAGAGGGGGCGGAGGGCCTGTGCCGGCAGGCGCGGAACGGCCCGTGAGCGAAAACAAAGTCAACATCTGCTGCGTCGGCGACGACGACCAGTCCATCTATGGCTGGCGTGGCGCCGAGGTCGACAACATCCTGCGCTTCGACAAGGATTTCCCGGGCGCCACCATCATCCGGCTGGAACGCAACTACCGCTCGACGGCGCACATCCTCGGCACCGCCTCGCACCTCATCGCCCACAATGAGGGTCGCTTCGGCAAGACGCTGTTCACCGAGAAGGTCGCCGAGGACGACGAGAAGGTGCATGTCCACGCCGCGTGGGATTCCGAAGAGGAAGCGCGCGCCGTCGGCGAAACCATCGAGACCTACCAGCGTGCCAAGCACAAGCTGAACGACATGGCCATCCTGGTCCGCGCGTCCTTCCAGATGCGCGAATTCGAAGATCGCTTCGTCACGCTCGGCCTCAACTACCGCGTCATCGGCGGTCCGCGCTTCTATGAGCGCATGGAAATCCGCGATGCGCTGGCCTTCTTCCGCGTCGTCGCCCAAGGCGCCGACGACCTCGCCTTCGAACGCATCGTCAATGTGCCCAAGCGCGGCCTCGGCGAAGCCACCATCCGGCAGATCCACGACACGTCGCGGAGCTTGCGCATCCCGATGCTGGAGGCAGCCGCCAAGCTTGCGGAAAGCGACGAGCTGAAGCCGAAACCGCGCGCGGCCTTGCGCGAAGTGGCGGCCAATTTCGAACGCTGGCAGAAAGCGCTGGAAACCACGCCGCACACCGAACTCGCCGAGACCATTCTGGAGGAGAGCGGCTACACCGACATGTGGAAGAACGACCGTTCGGTCGAGGCGCCGGGCCGGCTGGAAAACCTGAAAGAGCTGCTCCGCTCCATGGAGGAGTACGAATCGCTGCGCTCCTTCCTCGAACATGTCGCGCTGGTCATGGACGCCGAGCAGAATGCCGAGCTTGACGCCGTCAACATCATGACGCTGCATTCGGCCAAGGGCCTCGAATTCGAGACCGTGTTCCTCCCCGGCTGGGAGGAAGGCCTGTTTCCGCACCAGCGCGCGCTGGACGAAGGCGGCCGCTCCGGCCTGGAGGAAGAGCGCCGTCTCGCCTATGTCGGCCTGACCCGGGCCAAGAAGAACCTGCATCTGTGGTTCGTCTCCAACCGCCGCATCCACGGCCTGTGGCAGTCGACCATCCCGTCGCGCTTTCTGGACGAACTGCCGGAAGCCCATGTCGAGGTCGCCGAAAGCGGCAATTCCTACGGCGGCTACGGCAATTCCTATGGCGGCGGTTCGTTCGCGTCGGGCCGTGGCGGCCAGGGCGCAGGACGGCAGAACCCCTACGGCGCCTCGCGCTTTGACAATGTCGGCGCGGAAAAATCCGGCGCCTTTTCCAACACCTATGCCACGCCCGGCTGGCAGCGCGCGCAGGCCAACCGCACCGAGGCCACCGACCGCAACTGGGGCTCGCGCTCCGGCCATCAGGTCGAGCGCATCGGCTATGGCGAGACCGACAGCGGTTATGGCGCCGGCCGCACCTCGGTCAAAGGCCGCACCATCGACGGCGAACTGGTCGCCAAATCCGTCGCCGACACGCCCTCGCCCTTCAGCGTCGGCGACCGCGTCTTCCACCAGAAATTCGGCAACGGCAACATTTCCAACATTGAAGGCAACAAGCTGACCATCGACTTCGACAAGGCCGGCCAGAAACGCGTGCTCGACGGGTTTGTGGCGGCGGTGTGAGCGCCCGCTTGTCCTGTTGTCCTACAAGCGACCACATTGTTGTAGTCTGGCGGAGCCCTCCCCGCCTCGTCATCCACGGGCGGAGCAAGGAGCGTAGCGACGCAGCGTAGACCCGAGGATCCATCCCGCGTCTTCAACGCGTTGCCACGGTGCGGAATCCTGCACAGCTGCACTCCAAGGTCGCGGAATGGATTCCAGGGTCTACGCGACGGAGCTTCGCTCCTGCTCCGCCCTAGAATGACGAAGCGACGGGCGTCTGCCCAGTCGTCGGGGCATGCGGTCCGCAACATGAGCGTCCCCGTCAATTTAGCCCGCCCCTCACCTGTACCGCGCCTGGTTCCACTTATGCCCCAGCAGCGACAGGATGATGATCAGGCCGTTGAAGAACTGCACGTAGAAGCCGCTCAAGCCCGCCGCCACGACGCCGGTCTGGATGAAGGACACGGTGACCGCGCCGATGGCGCCGCCGGCAACCGTACCGATGCCGCCCCAGGTCGGCGTGCCGCCGACGAACACTGACGCCAGCACCGGCAGCAGATAGCCGTCGCCCGCGGTCGGCCACCAGGTGAAGTTGATCATCACCGAAAACGTGCCGGCGATCGCGGCCCCGATGCCGGTGAAGATGAACACTTTCACCCGCACACGCTTGACGTCGATGCCCATTTGCTGGGCGCTGTCGGGGTTGTCGCCGACGACCCTCACCTGCGCGCCGAAGCGGTGCCGGTTGTAGAGCATTGCCGACAAAATGACGAAGGCGAGTGCCCAGAAGACCTGCACCGGAAAACCCCACACCTGACTGGAGAAGATGGTGTACGCCCAGCTGTCGCTGAGACCGGTCAATGCCGTCGATCTGCCCTCGTTGATGATCTGGATCAGTCCCCGCAGCAGGAAATTCATGCCGAGCGTGGCGATCAGCGACGACAGCCCGCCATAAACGACCAGGGATCCGACGAGAAAGCCGAGCAGCGTGCCGGTGAGAATCGCCGCTGCGATGCCGAGAAACGGATCGTAACCGGCCTGCACCACCAGCGCGAACACCCAGGAGGCAAAGCCCATGGTTGCGGGAAACGACAGGTCGATCTCGCCGCAGGTGACGACGAAGACCAGCGGCACCACCACGAACAGGGCAACCGGCAGCGTGGTCAGCACGGATCTGTAGAGATACCAGGTGGTGAACACGGTCGGGTTGGCGATCAGGAACGCCGCCATCATGATGATGAACACGGCGAGCGTGCCGAGCGCTGCGCGGTTGTCGATGACGAAACCGCGCAGCCAATGGTCGGACGGGTGCTTCCACTCAGGCCGGGCTGCCTTGCCGCCGAGCGGGCTCTGCAGATCGGGTTCCATGGTCTTGCTCATCGTGCTGCCCTCTCCGCGTCGCCGGCCTCGTGCAGCCCCGGCAGTCCTCCGGGATGCGCAACGTCTTCCATGAAATTGATCAGCTCTTCGGCCGACTTGACCTCGGTGCGATCGGCGGTCAGCGCCACCTTGCCGCGGTCAATCACCACGAAGCGGTCGGCGATGTCGAAGACATGGTGGATGTTGTGGCCGATGAACAGGATCGAACGGCCGCTCGCCCGCACCTGGCGCACGAAATGGAAGACCTTGGCGGTCTCGGTCAGCGACAGCGCCGTCGTCGGCTCGTCGAGGATGATCAGCTCCGCCTGCTTGTAGATGGCGCGCGCGATCGCCACGCCCTGGCGTTCGCCGCCCGAGAGCTGGCCGACGATCGAATGCGGCGTGAACACTTTCGAGGTAAAGCCGATCTCGCGCATCAGCCGGCTCGCCTCCTCTATCTCTTTATTGACCTTCAGAAAGCCCATGAAGCCGGTGAGTTCGCGGCCCATGAAGATGTTGCGCACGATGGTCTGCTGCACGGCCAGCGCCCGGTCCTGGAAAACCGTCTCGATGCCGGCGTCGCGCGAGCGTGCCGCACTCCAGCCGGTCACCGGCTTGCCGCGCACCAGGATCTCGCCGCTGGTCGGCTTGACGACGCCGGACAGGATCTTGATCAGCGTCGATTTGCCGGCGCCATTGTCACCGATCAAGCCAACCACCTCGCCGCGGTCGACCGAGAGATTGACCCCGCCCAGCGCATAGACCTGGCCATAGGATTTGCTGATGTCGCGCAGTTCGATGATGCGTTCGGCCATGGCGATCCTCGCTCCTGTGGTATCATCCCGGCCTGGTGCCGGCGGTCCCGCCGACCGGGCTTGCGCCCAGCCGGCAGTTTGGGAGGTCAGCGCAGCGCCTGCTTGGCGAGCTCGGCGACGATCTCGTAATTCTGCGGCGTGACGAAGCCCGCCCCGGTGTCGACATTCATCGGCGCCAGGCCCAGCACCACCTGCTGGCAAAGGCTGAGGATCGGCAGATAGCCTTGCAGAAACGGCTGCTGATCAGCCGTCAGCTGCACCCAGCCGCCCTTGAACGCCTCGACGATCTGCGGGCTGGTATCGAAGCCGAAGTTGAAGATGTCGCCGGGCTTGCGTCCTGCCGCCTGCATGTAGGTGGCGACGTTGCCCAGCATCTGGCCGCCGGGATAGCCGACCGCCTTGACGTCGGGATTGTTGAGCAGGGCCGCGGTGATCACCGGTATCGCCAGATTGGGGTCGGACGCCCATTCGCCGCTCGGCGGCGACGACAGCTGGATGACCTCGACGCCGGCTTCCTTGAGTGCTGCCACCGTGCCGCGCTCGCGCGCGCCGCGGGCCTCGTTCTCGAACGGACCGATCATGATCGCCTTGTCGCCGGACTTGAGCTTCCCGAGCTTGAACGCCTCAGTGCCGAGCGCGCGGCCCTGCTGCTCCTGCTGGGCGCCGACATAGCCGCCGCCGAACGCGTCCACCACCTTCGGCACCGGCACGTTCTGGTACATCATCTTGATGCCGTCCTTATGCGCCTGTTCGGCCAGCGGCATGATCGCGGCGTCGCCCGGATGGCCCATCATGGCAATGCCGTTTGGCTTCACGGCGACGGCCTCACGCAATTGCTGCACCATCTTCTCGACGTCCCACTGCGAGAAGATGTAGTCGACCTTCGGCCCGAGATCGGACGCCGCCTGCTTGGCGCCATTGTAGACGATGGTGCCGAAAGCGTCGCCCTCGGCGCCGCCGACGAAAAAGCGGATGTGGACATCCTTGCACCACTGGGCGTCGAGCGCCTGCGCCGGCAGAGTGGAGATGGCAGCGCACAGCGCCGTGGCGGCGGCCACGACGGTCGAGCGCAGAAGTGTCGTTCTCATTGCGATGCTCATGCACGTTCCTCCCTTTTGTCCTCGGTGAGCCGAGGGGTTTCGTCGTTCGCCTGTCGGCAGTGCTTGTCGGCAGTGCTTGGCAATCTGTCAGGCCGGCTCCTCCCACCGGCCCTCGGTCACGCCGGGTTCGGCAGGTAGGTCGCTCCTCCCCGGCATTGCTTGAGGTATTCCAGCCCGCGCACCTGGCCTGTGATTTCGAGGTCGCCGCGATAGACCGGGTCGTGCCAGCCCTCGATGTCGATGGCGCCCTTGTAACCGGCCAGCCGCAATTCGCTGATCACCCGCGTCCAGTCGCTGTCGCCAAACCCGGGCGTGCGCATCTGCACGAAGGGCAGCTTGCCGAACACGCCGTGCTCGCGGATCACATCCCAGCGCACCGTCGCGTCCTTGCCGTGGACATGGAAAATGCGCGGCGCCCATTTGCGGATCTGCGGCATCGGGTCGATGAGGTAGACAAGCTGGTGGCAGGGCTCCCATTCGAGGCCGAGATTGTCGTCGGGCAATTCGTTGAACATCAACTCCCAGGCATCGGGATTGTGGGCGATGTTCCAGTCGCCGGCCGCCCAGTTGCCATCCATGGCGCAATTTTCGAAGGCGATGCGCACGCCCTTGTCTGCGGCGCGCCTGGCCAGCGGACCCCAAACCTCTCGGAAGCGCGGCAGGCTGTCTGTCAGCTTCTTGCCACGCAGACGTCCGGTGAAGCCGCTGACGATCGAAGCGCCGAACAGATGCGCATTGTCGATGACGGTTTCCCAGGCCGCGAGCACGCCGCGATCGACCTCGCCATCCTCCAGCGGATTGCCGAACACGCCGATCGACGACACGGCGACATCGGCATCGCCGATCGCCTCGCCAATCTCACCGGCGAGCCGCGCCAAATCCTTGCCGCCCAGCGTCTGCCAGAAGAAGGGCTGGATGCTCTCGAAGCCGAGCGGCAGAATCTCTTTGATGTAGGCGGCCGGGTCTTCGAGATTGGCCCGCACCATGGTGCCGATGCGGATGTCGAGAAGCGGGTTTGGCATCATGATGCTTCCTGTGTGATTGCGACGCGCCGTCCGGTCTCGGCGCTTTCGATGGCGCCAAAAACCATGGCCAGGCTTTTGATGTTGTCGCTGCCACGGGTTTCCGGCTCGCTGCCGGTCTCGATGGCGTGGATGAAATCCTTGATGATGCCGAGATGACCGCCGACGCGGTCGGCGGAATCGAGCGGCGGTACTGTGATGGGCTGGGTCAGGTCGAACAGGCCGTCGCGGACCGACAACACAACTTCGGCCTTCAGTCCGTCCTCGCCGTCCCAGACCAGGCTGCCGTGCTCGGCGACGATGCGCCACGTGCTCTCCCAGCTGGTGCGGAAGCCCGCCGCGCACCAAGAGCCTGCATAGGTGAACACCTTGCCGCCGCCGAGATCGAAGATAGCGCTGGCCGACGATCCCTGCCGGTACCAGGAATTCGCCGGCTCCCATTCCTGGCAAAAGACGCCGGCGGGATCGCCTGCGACCATGTAGCGGGCGGCGTCGAATGTGTGGATCGCCATGTCGAGCAAAAGCACATGCGCCATCTCCTCGCGAAAGCCGCCGAAATGCGGCGCGACGAAGAAATCGGCATGGATGCTGGTTGGCTTGCCGATGGCGCCGGAGTCGAGAAAGCGCCTGATGCGCCGGACATTGGCGACGTAGCGGCGGTTCTGCACGACCGCATGGATACGCCCCGCGTTACGTGCCGCATCGACGATGGCGCGCGCATTTTCCGGAGTATCGGCCAGCGGCTTTTCCGTCAGCAGATGGCAATTATGGGCAAAGGCGGCAAAGGCGACATCACGCCGGGCGGCTGGAACCACGACATCGAACACCGCGTCGGGCCTGGTCTGGTCGAGCACCGCGTCGAGGCTGGTGCCGATTACCGCGCCGTCGAGCCCGTATTCGCGCGCCCTCGCCTTCGCCCGTTCTGCGTCGAGATCGACCAAGCCGACAATGGCCAGCCCGTCGATCTGCCTCGCGGCATCGAGCCAGGCCTTGCTCATCGCACCACAGCCGACGAGGACGGCATTCATCATCCGGCATTCCTCCCGTCCGGTCCCTCCAGACCGAATGTCACGGCATTTCCGGCACCACCGTAAACGTTTCTCCGTAAACGTTTACGAGAACACACCCGATGGCGTAGAATGTCAATCGGCTGCCAGCGAAAATCATCCCGAAGCCTTGGCCTGGGCGGCAGCCGGTGCTAGCCAAGACAGGGGGAGAACTGTCCTTGGCGTCCAGCATCCATGACCTTGCGCGTCACCTGAACATTTCGATCGGCACCGTGTCGCGGGCGCTGAACGGCCGCGCCGACGTCAATGCCGACACCCGCCAGCGCGTGCTCGCCGCCGCCAAGCAATTGAACTATTCGCCCAACCAGTCCGGCCGCAGTCTGCGGCAAGGCACCACCCATTCGATCGCCTTCATGCTGCAGCCGCATCCGGGCGACCAGCAATATGGCGAACCCTTCTTCATCCCGTTCCTGATCGGTCTGCAGGGCCGACTGGCCGAGGATGACCTGGATCTGATGGTCGTCATGGGCGAGCCCGGCCAATATCAGCAGGAGAGGCTGCGCCGCGTGGTTGAGACGCGCCGAGCCGACGCGGTCGTGTTGGCCAATACACGGCGGGAAGACGATCGGATCGACTATCTCAGCAAGGCTGGCTTTCCCTTCGCCACGCTTGGCCGAAGTCAATCCGGCGACGACACCTATCCTTCGCTCGATATCGATTTCGAGAGGGCGGGTGATGAAGCCGTCGACCGGCTGGTCGCGCGCGGCCACCGCCGCATTGCCGCCATCCGCCCTTCGCTGGATCTCAACTTCGGCTACCTGTTCCTCGACGGCTACCGCAAGGCGCTGGGGCGGCATGGCATCGAAGTCGACCCCGGCCTGATCGCCGACGGCTTCATCAACGAGGCCGGAGGCTACCAGGTGACGCCGCGCGTGATGCTCTCCAAGGACCGGCCCACAGCCATCATCTTCAACAATGACGCAATGGCGCTCGGCGGCTGCAAGGCACTGGCCGAGATGGGCATCAGGCCCGGCCACGACATCGCGGTGATCGTCATCGTCGACACGCCGCTCTGCCGTTATTTCTCGCCGGCGCTGACCGCCTTCCGTCCGTCGCTGGAGCCGATGGGCCGGCGGCTGGCCGAAATGCTGCTGGCCTCGCTTCCCGCCTTTGCCGGCCCGGAAGGTCCGCGCATCATCCGCGAAGTCTGGCCGCTGGAACTGATCGCCCGCGACAGCGATTGATCATTGCGCTCTTCCCTCTCCTACAAGGGAGAAGGAAGAGGCCCTCTCTGTCACGCAAGTATCATGTTCGCGTCCTAGACCGCTTTGCGAGAGGGCGACATCGTCGATGCGATGCGGTGGCCCCTTTGCGCCGCTCAAGGCTTGTCACAAAAAGGATCTCCATGAAAATCTCGCACCGAACCGTGTCGCTCGGCGCCGCGCTGGCGCTGTTTACCGCCCTGACCCCTGCCCTTGCCGACAGCACCGCCACCGTTGGCGGCTTCGTCAACAAGGGTCTGGTCGGCGTCGGCCGCATCCCGGCCGATCAGAAGGACAAGTTCGGCGAGACCTTCGGCTCCGGCTCCGGCATGTCCATCGACGCCGCAAGCTGGACCCGTGGCGCGGACGGCTACAAGGGCTCGCTCTGGTTGCTGCCGGACCGTGGCTACAATGTCGTCGGCACCACCGATTACCGGCCGCGCCTCAACACTATTCGCATCGAGTTCACGCCGGTAGCACTAGGCGCCACGCCCACCTCCGGCCAGGAACAGACCGGCGTCAAGGCGACGCTTGCCGATTCCCTGCTCCTCACCGACGACAAGGGCGCTGACGCCACCGGTCTCGATCCGCTCAACGGCGTGCGCGCGGCCAATGGCGACCTGCCGATCCTGCCCGAGGCCAATGGCAAGCTGGCGCTCGACAATGAGGCGATCGCGCGGCTGCCCGACGGCACCATGTTCATCTCCGACGAATACGGCCCCAACATCTACCGCTTCTCGGCCAACGGCCATCTGTTGTCGGCAACGCAGCCGCCGGCCGCTTTGGTGCCGATGCGCAAGGGCGGGCCGAACTTCGCCTCCGACAATCCAGGCCCCGGTGCAGCCGAACCCGATCCGAAGGATCCCGAAACCGGCCGCCAGAACAACCAGGGTCTCGAAGGCATGGCGCTGACGCCGGACGGCAAGTCGCTGATCGCTGTGCTGCAGTCGGCACCCCGCCAGGATGGCGGCGATTCGCCCGCGACGCGCCAAAACACCCGCGCGCTGGTCTATGACGCCTCCGACCCGGCCCATCTCAAGCTGGTGCATGAATATGCCGTGCCGCTGCCGGTGTTCAAGGACGCCAAGGACAAGACCAAGGTCGCCGCGCAGAGCGAAATCGTGGCGCTGTCCGACAAGACCTTCCTGATGCTGGCGCGCGACAGCGGAAACGGCCAGGGGGTGAAGGGCGATACTTCGCTGCTGCGCCAGATTTTCGTCGTCGACGTCTCTGGCGCCACCGACATTGCCGGCGGCGCCTTCGATGCCGCCAACAAGCCGCTGGCGCCCAAGGGCGTGCTCGACCCCTCGGTGACCCCGGCCAGGCTGACGCCGTTCATCGACATCAACGACAACAAGGAACTCGGCCGTTTCGGCCTGCATGACGGCAAGCCGAACGACAAGAACAATCTCTCGGAGAAGTGGGAAGCAATGTCTGTGGTCAGCCTGCTCGATCCGGCGCTGCCCGACGACTATTTCCTGTTCGTCGGCAACGATAACGACTTTCTCACCCAAGACGGTTTTCAGGTCGGCGCGCCCTACAAGGCCGACGACGGCGCCGATGTCGACACCATGTTCCTGGTCTATCAGGTCACGCTTCCGGGCCTCGCCAACAAGTAGCCGTATACGGAAAGGCGGACGCGCCCGGCGCGTCCGCCTCTAACCGTCTGTCAGCGATCAGCGATGCCGTGAAGGCACCTATTTCAAAATCTCCGCATCCCTTGGCACGCCGGCATCGATCGGCTCGGCGGTCCGGCTCGACACAGCCATGATCTTGCCCGCGGCCGACAGGTTCGGGCGCACATAGACCTGGGCTACGCCGTTGACCCGGCTGTAGAGGTCAATGATGTCCTGGTTCATGAAGCGCACGCAGCCTGACGACGCGTTCTTGCCGATGGAATCCCATTCCGGCGTGCCGTGCAGCCGGTACATCGTGTCCTTGCCGTCGCGGAACAGATAGAGCGCGCGCGCGCCGAGCGGACTCTGCGGTCCGGGCGGCATGCCGTCCTTATATTTCGCCAGTTCCGGCCGGCGCTGGATCATTTCCGGCGGCGGCGTCCACACCGGCCATTTCTTGCGCGCCTGGATCACGGCGCTGCCGGTCCAGCCAAACCCGGCCTTGCCGAGGCTGACGCCATAGCGCATTGCCTTGCCGCCGTCGCGCACCAGATAGAGAAAATGCTCGGATGTATCGACGACGATCGTGCCGGGTTTTTCGCCGGTCGGATCGTCCACGATCTGGCGCACGAACTTCGGATCGAGCTTGGCCACGGGGATTGCCGGCAATGAAAAGCCCTCATCGACGCGCGCCGAATACATGGTGGCGGCATCGCCGAAAGCGGGCTCGGGTGCGGGTGCCGGCGCCGGCGTCGGCGGTACTGCCACATCAGTGGTTGTGCAGGCCGAAAGTGCCATGGCAGCGGCACCCAAAGCGGATGCTCCCAGAAACGCGCGCCTATTCAGGCGCTCGGAAAATAATGGATTGTCGGACATGATCCCCCCGGTTTGCGGCCCCTCGCGGCGATGACCCATAGCCCATTACGCAAGCTTTGAGAACCTGATCGCCTCAGCCGCGTTAAGCTTGATGTTCCAATGCCGCATCGACCTTGTCCGTCAAATCGGCGATCATTGCCGGGCGGACTTTGAGATGAACCTTCGCCGAACAGCCCATGGACGAAAAAATACCACCGCGCCGGCGCACCGGCGACCTGACCAGCGGCCCGATTCCGCGCACGCTGCTTTTGTTCGCTCTGCCGGTGCTCGGCTCCAATGTGCTGCAGTCGCTCAACGGTTCGATCAACGCTGTCTGGGTCGGCCGCTTCCTCGGTGAATCGGCGCTGACCGCCACCTCCAACGCCAATCTGGTTCTGTTCCTGATTCTTGGCACCGTATTCGGCATCGGCATGGCCGCCACCATCCTGGTGGCGCAATCGGTCGGCGCCCGCGACCTGCCCGAGGCGCGGCGCATCGTCGGCACCAGCGCCAGCTTCTTCTTCCTCGTCTCGGCTATCTTCGCCGTCTGCGGCTGGATCTGGGTCGACGCCATCCTCAACACACTGGGCACCCCGCCCGATGCGCTGCCGCTGGCGCGCTCCTATCTGCGCATCATCTTCGTCGCCGTGCCGATGATGAACCTTCTGTCCTTCGTCATGACGGTGCTGCGCGGTGCGGGTGATTCGCGCACGCCATTCTTCTTCATGGCGCTCGCGGTCGTGCTCGACATCATCCTCAATCCGCTGCTCATTCGCGGCATCGGCCCCTTCCCCGAACTCGGCATCGCCGGCTCCGCCACCTCGACGCTGATCGGCCAGACGGTGAGCGTGATCGCCATCCTCGTCGTGCTTTATGCCAAAAAGCATCCGTTGCGGCTCGCCGGCGCGAACCTCGCTCTGCTGCGGCCGGATCCGGCGCTGCTCAGGATCGTCGTCTTCAAGGGCGTGCCGATGGGCCTGCAGATGATCGTCATTTCGGCGGCGGCGCTGACCGTGATGGGCATCGTCAACTCCTATGGCTCGCAGGTCGCCGCCGCCTACGGCATCGCGGCGCAGCTGTGGACCTATATCCAGATGCCTGCACTGGCGATCGGAGCCGCAGTCTCGTCGATGGCGGCCCAGAATGTCGGCGCCGGGCGCTGGGACCGCATCGGTCGCATCGCGGCGTCCGGCGTCGGCTTCAACCTGGTGCTCACCGGCGCCCTGGTGGCGCTGCTGTTCCTCTTCGACAGGCCGGTGCTCGGCCTGTTCCTTAGCCGCGACAGCACCGCAATCGACATTGCAGCCCACATCAACAAGGTGGCGTCCTGGTCGTTCATCCTGTTCGGCGTCACCATCGTGCTGTTCGCCACCGTGCGCGCCACCGGTGCCGTGATGCCGCCGCTGATCATTCTGGTGATTTCCGTGCTGGTCGTGCGTACCGGCTTTGCCTACTTCTTCAGGAGCTACATCGGCGAGGAAGCGCTGTGGTGGAGTTTTCCGGCGGGATCGATCACCTCGCTGGTGCTGGCCGCCGCCTATTATCGCTTCGGCCGCTGGCGCACCATGCACATGATCGAGGACCGGCCGGCCGCCGGCGAGCCGCCCGACACCGGCCTCGGCATCCCGCGCGGACGGGCAAACATGGCGCCCGAGACGCCAAACGGGTGAGGCTCAGCGCGCGTATTTGACGCCGAACCCCAGCGCTACGACAGAGAACAGCGTGATCATGCCGGCGAAGGCCAGGCTTGCCGTCGTCGGAGTGGCCCAACTCGACAGCAGCCCAATGCCGATCACCGGCAGCGCATTGCCGCAGAAGCAGCAGATGAAGAACGCCGACACCAATTCGGCGCGACGCTCGGCAGGTGCGATCTGGTTCACCACCTGCAGGCCGCCGCGATAGCCGAGCGCCGCCGCCACGCCGCACACAGCGGTGGCGGCAACCATCAGGGACATCGACGCGAAAAACTGAGCAGCAACCATCAGCCCTACGGCCGGGATCATCAGCGCCAGCGCGGCCAGCATGCCGGCGCGGCTGGACAGTCGGGTCGTGGCCAGAATGGTCGCGGCCGCAACGATCGACAGTTCAAAGAACAGCGCGCCGGCCTCGGCATGGTTGGCCACATGCAGTTGCTGCGCCAGGATGCTCGGCGCCAGGGCTGCATAGAAGCCGACCAGCGCCATGGCGCCGAAACCGGTGACCGCCGGCGCCACGAAGGCAGCGCGGATATCGCTCGGCACCGATAGCCGTGGCCGCAACGAAACGTCGGTCAGCCTGCCCGGCCGGGACACGGTTTCGCGGGTACGCCAGATCAGCAGCGTCACCACCACCAGCAAGGCAAGATAGACCGCAAACGTTAGTCTCAACGGCCAGGGCGCATATTCGGCGAGCAGGCCCGATGCCAGCGCGCCGAGGCCAAGGCCAACGAAGTTGGTGCTGGTGGCGATGATTGCCGCGCGCGATTTGTCCTTACCTTCGATCAATTCGGCAAGCCAGGCCGTGCCGGTTCCAGCGCCGACGCCGATGCCAAGGCCGCTCAATATGCGGGCGACATCGAGCCATGCGACATTCTCGGCCAGCAGGAACACCACCGCGCTGACCACCGCTATGGCCATCGACGCCAGCGCCGCAGGACGGCGGCCAATGCCGTCGGACAAGCGCCCGAACATCAGCAATGCGCCGAGATTGCCGACGACATAGACGGCGTAGACCAGCGTCAGCGTGATCTGCGAGAAACCGAAGGCCTGCTTGTAGATGACGTAAAGCGGCGTCAGCACCGTGCTGCCGGCGAACAGCGCGGCGATCATGGCGGCAACCGCGGCCATCGCGGGCCGGCCATCGAGTCCGTTGTCGCGCGTCGTGGTCTCGGCATAGCTGGTCATGGCAACCTCCGGCCAATCGCCCAACGCCCAATTGCGCCCCAACGTCCATGTAAGGATGGCCGTTCCACGCGCCGAACTTCATCCTGACAACCTTGTCAGGATGGTCTTGCCCGAAGTCCTCGCTTAACGTCTTTCCATCGAGAGGGAGAAACCATGGGAAAAGGTAGAGTCGAGGCATTCACCGATGGGGTGGTCGCCATCATCATCACCATCATGGTGCTGGAGCTGAAAGTGCCGCATGGCGAGGATTTTTCAGCGCTTCTGCCGCTGTGGCCGATCTTTTTCAGCTATGTCTTGTCGTTCATCAATGTCGGCATCTACTGGAACAATCTGCACAACATGTTCCACACCGTCCAAAGGGTCGACGGCCGCGTGCTGTGGGCCAACCTCAACCTTCTGTTCTGGTTGTCGCTGATGCCGGCAACGACGGCCTTCATGGGCGAGAACCATTTCGCGCCGGTCCCCGTCGCCGTCTATGGCATCGACCTGGTGCTGTGTGCGGTCGCCTACACCTTTCTCGCCACCAAGCTGCACCATTTGCACGGCAACGACACCGCCTTCGCCAAGGCGCTGGGCAATGACCGCAAGGGCAAGATCTCGGTGGCCCTCTACGCCGCAGCCGTCCCGCTTGCCTTCGTCAACCAATGGATCGGCGTTGCGATCTTCGTGCTGGTGGCCGCCGTCTGGTTCGTGCCGGACACGCGTTTTTCGCGGGTGCTGGAAAAGTAGCGTAGGACGTCTCTACTTGCGCATCGCCTTCAGCTTTTCGGCAACCGACGCCGCAAGGTCGGCATAGCGCTCCTCCAGCCGCTCGGCCGCCTTGATGATCGAAAAATCATGGCCGAATTTTTCCAGCGCCATGCGCAATTTCTCGACGAACTCGGCCTGTTTTTCGAGTGCCGAAAACAAGGTCTTCACCTGCGCTTCGCTTATGTCCGGATTGGCAAGCATCTGTGGCACCTCGCGGCCCATCTGGTCGCCGGTGGCGGTCTGCTCCTTCAGGATCGCAACCCAGTCGGTCAATCGGCAGTCTCCTGTTCAGCCGCAGCATGCACGGCCGCCGTTGATGCGGTCAACCCGAACACGCGGGACGGCCTTGCACGATGCGCGTCCCGCGCTAAGTTCGGCGCCACCCGAACCCTAGGAAAAAGATCATGACCTCCGACGCCGAAATCCAATCCGCTTTGCCCGCCCTCAACCGAGGCAACGTCGCCGTCGTCACCGGGGGCGCCAGCGGCATCGGGCTTGCCGCCGCCAAAAGGCTGGCGGCTATGGGCATGAGACTGGTGCTGGCCGACATTGGCGGCGCGCGCCTCGATGCGGCCCGCCAGGCAGTCGCCGCGATCACCGGCGAGAATGCCGTGCTTGCCGTCGCCACCGACGTGTCGAAGGCCGACGAACTCGGCCGGCTGGCGGAAAAGACGCATGCCGCTTTCGGCGCCGTATCGCTGCTGATGAACAATGCCGGCGTCGGCAACAATCCGGGAAAACCGTGGGAGAACGGCGACGCCTGGAAGCGGCTGATCGACATCAATTTCTGGGGCGTCGTACATGGCGTCGAGGCCTTCGCTCCGGCCATGCTGGCCTCCGGAGAGCCTGGCCTGATCATCAACACCGGCTCCAAGCAAGGCATCACCACGCCACCCGGCAATCTCGCCTACAACGTATCCAAATCGGCATTGAAGACGTTCACCGAAGGCCTGGCGCACGCATTGCGCAACGAGCCGGGCGCGAAGGTCGCGGCGCATCTTCTCATTCCCGGCTTCACCTTCACCGGCCTCACCGAAGGAGCGGTCGAAAAACCCGCTGGCGCCTGGACCGGCGAGCAGGTGGTCGACTTCATGCTGGCTTCGCTGGCGCGCGGGGACTTCTACATCCTGTGCCCCGACAATGAGGTGATGCGGCCGACCGATGAAAAGCGCATGGCCTGGGCGATCGGCGACATCATCGAGAACCGGCCTGCTCTCTCGCGCTGGCACCCCGACCATAAGGACGCTTTCGCGGCCTTTATGGGAAACTGATCGTCGAACTCAGCCAAAGCCGAGACTCAGGCGGGCGCGCGTTTTTTCGCGGTGCGCTTTTGCGCGACGGCCTTCTTGCCCGCCAGTTCGGCGAGCTCGTGGTCATGGCGTTTTGCCGCCCGCTCGCATTTGTCTCTGATCTCCTCGACCTCGGATTCGGTCAGGTGCTCGATGCCGATGAAATGATTGTGGCCCTCGCTGACGCGGATCAGTTCGTCGAGCTTGGCCTGAACCGCGGCGCCGTCGCGGTTCTGGGTGTTCTGAATCAGGAACACCATCAGAAAGGTGATGATCGTCGTTCCCGTGTTGATGACGAGCTGCCACGTATCGGAGAAGCCGAAGAATGGCCCGCTTACCGCCCAGACGATAACGATGGCGCAACAGGCGATGAAAGTCGGCGGCAGGCCCGCCAAGTGCGAAACGGTGTTGGCGATTCTGGTAAACAGCTTTTCGATCATTCACATCCTCGACCGTTCAAAGCGCGACGAGCTGACCAAGGCCGCATTCATCGCTCCAACAATAAACAACCGGCAGCCGCTTCCGGTTCCCTGTCGCAGAGGGCATCGCTGGTGCAATTGTATGCACGCCAAAGGCGCAGCGCCGTGAAAAGCCGCCTTATCGGTTTGTTGCCATAGTCGCCATGCAGGCCAAAACCTGTTCGTTCCGCTTCACGGCGGATTTGTCTCCAAGCCCCTTCCGCTGCGCCACCCCCGCATGGCGGAAGGGGTCCGTTGCGTTGCCGCAGACCGGCGGAACTCTTCCCGACACGTGCCGTTCAGAATTTTGGCGCCAGGATTTCGGCCAGCCAGTCGATGAAACCGCGCACGCGCGGCGAGCTCTCAGGAATGCTCTTGCTCCCAACGATCGAGGAAATCCTCAATCGGCAAGGCCTGCATGTCGGGAACCGCTTTGGCGAGTTTCTCCGGCGGCCAGTCCCACCAGGCAAGGCTTTCGATCCGCGCCGCGATCTCGGAGGGAAAGCGCATGCGCAACGGCTTCGCCGGTACGCCGGCGACGATTGTGTAGGCCGGCACATCCCGCGTCACCACCGAATTGGCGCCGATGATGGCGCCATTGCCGATGCTGATCTCGGGCATGATGACGGCACCATGGCCGATCCAGACATCGTTGCCGATGCCGACCGCCTTGGCCTGCCGCCGCGCGCGGAACGCCGCGTCGACGCCCAGCCAGCGGAAATACTCGTTCGGCCGGTAGCTGAGCTTGTGCTGCGTGATCCGCTCGATCGGATGCTCCAAGGCATTGATGCGGCTGTTGGCGGCGATCGAGCAGAATTTTCCGATCGTCGTGTAGATCGCCTCGGCGTGGCGCTCGAAATAGGAGAAATCGCCGACATTGACCTCGCGCAGCACCACCCGTTCGCCGATCGAGGCATAGCGGCCAAGCTTGCACGCTTTCAGCTCCGCGGTCGAATGGATGCGCGGCTCGGGATCTTTCAGGACGAGGTTTTCGGTACGGTCCATCTGGCGGATTTACCCCCGCGCAATTGCGGAAGCAATTGTCGCGTTGCGCCCGGAGGATCGTTATTTCGGCTTGCCGCCGGTCCACACCACGTTCTGGCCGAACAGCGGCACGGTCGTCACCGACATTTTCGCCGAGCCGTCCTGCACTTGGCGCGAATGCGAGAGATAGATCAGCGTCTCGTTCTTCTTGTCGTAGATGCGGTTCACCACCTGCTTCTTCCAGATCAGGCTGATGCCTTGCTTGAACACCTCTTCGCCGCCCTCGCTCATGTCGATGTCGCCGATGGTGATCGGCCCGGTCTGGCGGCAGGAGATCGAGGAATCAGACGGATCCTCGAACCAGTTGCCCTTGTGCAGCCGGTCGATGACGCTGCGGTCGAAATAGGAGACATGGCAGGTCACGCCGTCGATCTTGGGATCCTTGATCGCCTCGACGATGATGTCGTTGCCGACCCAATCGACGCCGACCTTGCCGACTTCCTCTGCCGCTGCGGCACCGGCGCCAAGGGCAATGCATGCGGCCAGCGCGCCGCCGATCAGTTTCTGCCCAATCCGTCTCTGCCCAGTCCGTCTTTGCAAGGGAGCCTCCTCAGGTTCAGTTTGCCGGTCTCAGGTGGGATAAGGGCCAGCTGTTTGCAAGGTAGCGCCCAGCCCGGTTGCGGCAACGCGGCATCTTTGCCTTGCCCCCTGCGACCGGCTAAGACTGCTCGCCAACAGGAGCGCCGATCCGGCGCTCGATTTCTGCGACGGACACTTCCTGATGATGCGTTCAATTCTGGTCGGCATTCTGGTTCTGATGGCGGCGGGCATCGGTTGGCTCACCTTTGACTTCTATCGCGGCCACTATGGTGGCGAGCCGTATGGTGCGCCATTCACGCTGGTCGACCAGAAAGGCGCGCCGATCACCGAAGCCGCCTTCAGGGGAAAACCCAGCATCGTCTTCTTCGGCTTCACCCATTGCCCGGAAGTCTGCCCGACCACTTTGTTCGAAATGGCCGGCTGGCTGAAGGCGCTGGGCGACGACGGCAAGAACCTCAACGCCTACTTCGTTACAGTCGATCCAGAGCGCGACACGCCGCCGGTGATGAACACTTACGTCAGCAATTTCTCCGACCGCATCGTCGGCATATCGGGCGATCCCGACAAGGTGCACGCCATGGCGAAGTCCTTCAACATCTACTGGAAGAAGGTCGACACCGGCGACGGCGATTACACGATGGACCACACCGCCTCCGCGCTGCTGCTCAACGCCAAGGGCGAGTTTTCGGGCACCATAGCCTATGGCGAAAGCGCCGATACCGCGATCGCCAAGCTGAAGCGGCTGGCGGCAGGCTAGGCATGATCCCGAAATGTGGAATCCGGTTTTCTCGGACAGAAAAGTGTTTTCCAGAGATCATGCTCAAGCAAGAGAACAGCTGATGGGTCAGACCAGGCTCCACTTCATCGCTGGGAAGATCGAGGCCGACCGCATCTTTGCCGCGCTCGAGCCAGCTTTCGAGGATGAAGGCCTGCCGATCGCCGTGCTCGAAGTCGATGAAGACCGCGACATCTACGAGGTTTCGCTCTACACCGACGGCAATGTCGACGCAGTTGAGGCGCGGCTAAGGGACAGCCTTGCCGGACTGTCCCTGTCGAAGCCGATCGAGCGCGAGGTTCTGCCCGACATCGACTGGGTGGCGCGCTCGCTGGAGGGACTGAAACCGGTGCGCGCCGGACGTTTCTTCGTCCATGGCGCGCATGACCGCCGGAAGCGCCACAGCGGCGAACTCGCCATCGAGATCGAGGCCGGCCTTGCCTTCGGCACCGGCCATCACGGGACCACTGCCGGCTGCCTCGAAATGCTGGAACGGGTCGTGCGCCGCGAACGTCCCAGGAATGCCCTCGACCTCGGCACCGGCAGCGCGGTGCTGGCGATCGCCGTCGCCAAACTGGCGCATATTCCGGTGCTGGCGACCGACATCGATCCGATCGCCGTCAGGGTCGCCGCCGCCAACGCCCGCCTCAACCACGTCAAGGCGCTGGTTGAAACGGTGACGGCGCCCGGCTTCCACCACCCGATCTTCGGCAAGCGGGCGCCTTTCGACCTCATCGTCGCCAACATATTGGCGCGGCCGCTGATGCGGCTGGCGCCTGAGATGGCCAGGCACATCAGCCTCGGCGGCTCGATCGTGCTGTCCGGCATCCTCGAGCGCCAGTGCAACGCGGTGATCTCGGCCTATGTCGGCCAGAATTTTCGCCATGTCAGGACCTTGCATCGCGAAGGCTGGGTAACGATCCACCTGAAGCACTGAGACGCAACGCGCTTTGGACCAATCCGAGCCTGTTGCGATTGGCGAAAATCGATTCCGGTTTTCCGGGTCATGCGCTACGGTCGCGCCCGATACAGGAGGCATACCATGTTCCAGACCTTCGATTCCGCAGGCGACCCGAGCGTCGGCAAGCCGCGCGTGACGTTGCTGCGGCGATGGCTGGCGGATAATGGCCTCGACGGTTTCCTGGTGCCGCGCGCGGACGAGCACCAGGGCGAATATGTCGCCGATCGCTCGGCGAGGCTGAAATGGTTGACCGGCTTCAGCGGCTCGGCCGGCGTAGCACTTGTGCAGCGTGACCGCGCCTTCATGTTCGTCGATGGCCGCTATACCTTGCAAGTGCGCCACGAGGTCGATCTCGACATTTTTGCGATCGAGAGTCTCGTCGACAACCCGCCGGCCTCCTGGATCAAGGACAATCTCGGCAAGGGCGCCACGCTTGGCTTCGACCCCTGGCTGCACACGATTGGCGACATCAAGGCGCTGAAGGCTTCGGCCGAGCAATCCGGCGCGACGCTGGTGCCGCTGGACAATAACCCGATCGACATCATCTGGAAGGATCAGCCGGCACCACCGGCGGCGCCAGTCGAAATCCACCCGATCGGCTTTGCCGGGGAACTGGCGAAGGACAAGCTGGCGCGGCTGGCGGCGGCAATCGGCAAGGAGGGCGCGACGCACGCCGTGCTCACCGATCCCTCCTCGATCGCCTGGGCCTTAAACATCCGTGGCGGTGACGTGCCGCACACGCCGCTGGCGCTCGGCTTTGCGATCCTTGCAGCAGATGGCAAGCACCAGCTGTTCATGGACAGCCGCAAGTTTTCGCGCACGGTTGCCGCCTATCTCACCCAACTCGCCGATCTGCACGAGCCCGGCGAATTCGAGGCGGCGGTCGTCGCCCTTGCCAAGGGCGGCGCCAAGATCGCGCTCGATCCGGTGCTGGCGGCAGAAAAGCTGAGAATGCTGGTCGAGGACAATGGCGGCGCCGTCGTCCTGGCGCCCGATCCCGCCCGCATTCCGCGCGCCACGAAGAACCAGGCGGAAATCGCCGGCAGCCGCGCGGCGCACCGCCGAGACGGGGCGGCGGTGGCGAAACTGCTGTGCTGGCTGGAACGGCAAAAGCCGGGCACGCTCGACGAAATAACCGTTGTCACCAAGCTGGAGGAGGTGCGCCGGCAGACCGGCGAGGAAACGCAGATGCCGCTGCGCGATGTCTCCTTCGACACCATTTCCGGCAGCGGTCCGAACGGCGCCATCATGCACTACCGCGTGTCGCGCGCCACCAACCGCGAGTTGGCAAAGGGCGAGCTGTTCCTGCTCGATTCCGGCGCCCAGTATCAGGACGGCACCACCGATATCACCCGCACGGTGCCGATCGGCCAGCCGACCGAGGAGATGCGCGAGCGCTTTACGCTGGTGCTGAAGGGCATGATCGGCATTTCGACGCTGCGCTTTCCCGCCGGCACGCGCGGCTCGGAAATCGACGCGGTGGCGCGCATGGCGCTGTGGAAGCATGGCTGCGACTTTGCCCACGGCACCGGCCATGGCGTCGGCTCCTATCTGGCGGTGCACGAAGGGCCGCAGCGCATCGCCCGCACCGGCACCGAAAAGCTGCTGGCCGGCATGATGCTGTCCAACGAGCCCGGCTATTACAAGGAAGGCTCCTACGGCATCCGCATCGAGAACCTGATCCTGGTGACGCCGGCCGAACAGGTGGAGGGCGGCGACATCGCCATGCACGGTTTCGAGACGCTGACGCTGGCGCCGATCGATATCAGGCTGATCCGCACCGACCTTTTGACGCGCGAGGAGTTGCACTGGCTGGATAGTTACCATGCCTGGGTGCTGGCCGAGATCGGCCCGATGCTCGACGGCGAGACGCTGGCCTGGCTGGAAAAAGCGACAGCGCCGCTGCCGCACGACGCGAAGATTTGATTACCCGACGAACTGCCGTGCGATAATAAGTACGGCAGCCCCTGCCAGAAACATCGCCATCAGTCCGCCGCGCAGCGAGACCACAGCGGCGACGACCAGTGCCGCCCATTCCGCCGGTCCGGCGCTGAGTGCGGCGGGCGCCACCAGCGTCGTCAACACCGCCGCCGGCACGGCGTTCAAGCCAGCCTCGACGCGTGGATGGATGTGGTCGAAGCGCGAGATCACCAGATGGCCGCCGACGCGGGTGAGATAGGTGGCGATCGCGCCGGCAATGATGATCCACAAAGTCGCGCTCATCGTTTTGCCTCCACACCGCTATGGTGCGGCGGCAGGATGACGGCCAGAAGCACGCCTGCAACGGCGCCGATGGAGACGTGCCATGGCGATCCCACAGTTTTGTAGGCAATGATCGACGCCGCGGCGCTGGCGATCACCACCGGCAGCCACAGTGGCCGGTTGCGAAAGCCCATGACCAGGCCAAGGAAATAGATCGGCAGCAGGAAGTCGATGCCGAGCGCATGCGTGTCCGGGATCAGCTTGCCGAACACCGCGCCCAGCGCGCTCTCGATCCCCCAGAACACATAGACCGGCAGGCCAAGCCCCATGTACCAGGCAAAGCTAACGGTCTCGCCGGCTTCGGCCTTACGCTCGGCCACCGCGAATTGCGGATCGGTGAGCACGAAATAGCCCAGCGCTTGGCTGATAACCGGCCAGTGCGCGATTCGCCGGCCGATGCTGGCGGAGTAAAGCACGTGACGGAAGTTTACGGCGAAGATCGACAGCACGATCAGCCATGGCGCGACATGCTGGCCGAACAATTCGATGCCGACCATCTGGCTGGCGCCGCCGAAGATCAGCGCGCTCATCAAGAAAGCTTCGAGAACGGAAAAGCCGTTGTCGACGGCGATGGCGCCGAACAGCAGCCCAAATGGCGCCGCGGCGACAACCACCGGCATCGACAGCCGCACGCCGTCCCAGAAGTCGCTGGCCACGGAATTTTCGCTTAAGGTCTCTGCCGACATGTCACATTCCCATCTCGCGCTGCTATGTAGGAGCCGGCGTTTGAAAAGTCAGACGAATTCGCTTGAGCCAACAAATCAGCGAAACTGATGTTGTAAAAACAAATGAGGGGGTTCGGATGATCGCTTATGACTTCACCGGCAGGCACGCGGTCGTCACCGGCGCCGGTGGCGGTATGGGCGAGGCGATCTCGCTGGCGCTGCTCGATGCCGGCGCCTCGGTCACCGCCATCGACGTCAAGCCGCGTCCGGCGTCGCTTGCCGCCTATGACGACCGGCTCACCTTTGCCCAGGGCGACCTCACCGACGCCGCCTTCGTCGAGCAGACCATCAATGCCGCGGGCCGCGAGCGCGGCGGCATCGATTATCTCGCCAATGTCGCAGGCGTGCTCTGGTTCGGTCGCGACAAATCGGCCCTCGAGATAGACCTCGATGTCTGGGATCAGGTCTTCAACATCAATCTGAAATCCTTCGTCCACACCGCGCGGGCGGTGGTTCCGCATATGCGGGCCGGCGGACGCGGCGGCGCCATGGTGCACTTCTCCACCATCCAGTGGTATCGCGGCGATCCGACCCCGCAGGATGCCTACCAGGCATCGAAGGCCGGCGTCTGTGCGCTGTCGAAGTCGCTCGCCATGCAGTTGGCGGGCGATGGCATCCGCTCCAATTCGATCTGCCCGGGAATGGCGTTGACGCCGCTGCAGGCGCGCTGGGACACCGAAGAGAAACGCGCGGCCGTTGCCAATTATGCGCCGCTCGGCCGCATCGGCACGCCGCAGGACATGGCCAATGCCGCGCTATTCCTGCTTTCCGATGCGGCAAGCTACATCACCGGCATCGAACTGGCAGTCGACGGCGGTCTTTTGATGCGGATGTAGCCGTGCAGTGCGCCGGGCTGATTTAGCTCCGCGGTGCCGTGCCCTGGATCGCCCTGCCCCAGTCAAGCAGCGGCTTGGCGCGCAAGGCGAAATCGACAAGCTCGTCGACCAGCGTCGGCGCGTGAATTCCAGCCGGATCGATCATGTGCTGGACATAGAAGTGCCGGTTGCGGATGGCGTCGACAAGATCGGGTTCGTTGACCTGCTCGAAGCCGCGCGGCGTGCGCTTCATGCGGCCCTCGGTTTCAAGTTCGAAGCCGTTTTTCTTCAGCGTTGAGAGCAGTTTTCGGAACTCGGCCGGCCGGGCGACGATCGCCTTGCGCATCGCCAGCAGCAGGGACGGCTCCGGATTCCACCAGGCGACATCGGCAAAGCAGCGGTCGATCCCGACATAGACGAAGAACACGCCCTGCTCCATCTTGGTGCCATCCGGCGACAGCATGGCCGACAAATGCTGGTTGTAGGGCCGCTTGTCCTTGGCGAAGCGCACGTCGCGGTTGATGCGAAACAGTGACTTCTTGCGGTCTCCGCGCAAGCCCAGACCCGCCGCCGCGAAGCGCTCGGTCAGCGTCTCGACCAGATCGCAGAACGGCTCATGCAACTCGCTGTCGTAAAGCGCGCGGTTTTCCTGGAACCATTCGCGGCTCTGGTGGAAGTCGAGCGCCTTGAGGAACGGTAGGGCCTTTTGCCCGAACCCTTTGAACGAACCGGCCATCACGCCTTGCCGACCCGTTGCAGCCAGGTGTCCTCGTCGATGACTTCGACGCCGAGTTCGCTGGCCTGCTTCAGTTTGGAGCCTGCGCCCGGCCCGGCCACCAGCAGATCGGTCTTCGCCGACACCGAACCCGCCACCTTGGCGCCGAGCCGTTCGGCCATCGCCTTGGCTTCGGAGCGTGTCATCTTTTCCAGCGTGCCGGTGAAGACGATGGTCTTGCCGGCAACCTCGCTGTCGGCCGACACGGTGACGACATACGGCTTCGGCTTGACCTGTTCGAGCAGTCTGTCGAGCACGTCGTCATTGCGTTCATTGCCGAAGAAATCGCGCAACGCATCGATCACCGTGTCGCCAATGCCGTTGATGGAGGGGAAGACGCTGTGCGGATCCTCAGCCGCCGCCGTTTCCTTGCCGACGCGGATCAGCTGCTCGATGGTCGAAAACGTCCGGGCAAGCACGGCCGCCGTCGTTTCGCCGATATGGCGGATGCCGAGTGCGAAGATGAAGCGGTCGAGCTCCGGCTCGCGGCGCGAATCGATGGCCGCGAACAGCTTGTCGAGGCCTTCATAATTGCGGTCCTCGACACCGCGCACATTCTTGCGCGCCTTGCCCGATGCCGCCTCGCGCTGCCTGGCCTGCTCCTCGCGCCGCTCGGCCAGCGCCCTGGTGACGGCCGGGCGGCGATCCCTGAGGGTGAAGATATCGGCGGCGGTCTTGACCAGTCCCGAATTGAAGAACAGGTCGATATTCTCGGCGCCCAGCCCCTCGATGTCGAGCGCGCCGCGCGACACGAAATGACGCAGCCGCTCCACGGCCTGCGCGGCGCAGATCAGCTCGCCGGTGCAGCGCCGGCGCGAATCCTCCTTGCCGGTCTTCTCGTTGATTTCGCGCGTCGCCGGCGAGCCGCAGACCGGACAAATGTGCGGGAATTCGTAAGGCACCGCATCAGCCGGCCGCTTGTCGACGACGACGCTGACGATCTGCGGAATGACATCGCCCGCCCGTTGTATGACAACCGTGTCACCGATGCGGACATCGATGCCGTCGCGAATTGGCAAGCCGTTGCTGTCAAAACCCTTGATGTAGTCCTCATTGTGCAGCGTGACGTTTTCGACCACCACGCCGCCAACCGTGACCGGCGCCAGCCGCGCCACCGGCGCCAGCGTACCGGTACGACCGACCTGGATGTCGATCTTCTGCACCGTCGTCATCGCCTGTTCGGCCGGGAATTTGTGCGCAACGGCCCAGCGCGGCTCACCGGTGACAAAGCCCCAGCGACGCTGCAATTCCAGCTGGTCGACCTTGTAGACGACACCGTCGATGTCGTAGCCGAGCGACGAACGCAGCTCCTCGATCTTGTGGTAGTGCGCGATCAGCTCCTCGACCGACTTCGCCCGCACCATCAATGGGCTGACCTTGAACCCCCATTCGGCGAATTTCTGCACCGAATCATATTGGGTCGGCGCCGGATCCGCTGTCGTGTAGCCCCAGGCATAAGCAAAAAATTTAAGATTGCGGCTGGCGGTGACGGACGCATCCTTCTGTCGCAAGGAGCCCGCTGCCGTATTGCGCGGGTTGACATAGTCCTGGCCGCCCACCGCCGCCGAGCGGGCCTTCAGTGCCTCGAATTCCGCATAGGTCATGTAGACTTCGCCGCGGATCTCGATGGTCTCGGGCCAGCCCGATCCTTTGAGCTTGGCGGGGATGTCGGCGACGGTCCTGAGATTGGCGGTGATGTCCTCGCCGACAGCGCCGTCGCCGCGCGTAGCACCCTGCACGAACACGCCGCGTTCATAGCGCAGCGACGCCGACAGTCCGTCGATCTTCGGCTCGGCCGTAAACGCGATGTCGAGATCCTTGTCGCGGTCGAAGAAGCGCCGGCCACGCTCGATGAAATCGGTGACGTCCTCGTCTGTGTAGGCCTTGGCGAGGCTGAGCATCGGCACCGCATGGCGCACCTTGGCAAAGCCTTCCGCCGGCGCGGCGCCGACCCGCAGCGAGGGCGAATCCTCGCGTACCAGACCGGGAAACCGCTCCTCGATGGCAAGGTTGCGCCGCCGCAGCGCGTCATATTCCGCGTCCGTAATCGTCGGCGCGTCCTCGGCATGATAGCGCCTGTCATGACCGGCGATCTCCTCGGCCAGCCGCTGGAGCTCATCCGCGGCTTCGCTTTCGCTCAACGATTCGACTGGCTTTTCAGACATGCAGCGGTCCCTGGACAGTGGCGCGACACCATAAATCAGGATTTCGGAAAAAGCATTCCTGAACAGCGGGATGGAGCCATATCCTGACTCAGTCCGAAAGCCTTGCGACGACTACGCTGCAGCAATATTCTCGCGTAGCAGCCGTTCGGCGGCTGCGCGCGCCTCTTCGGTGATGGTGGCGCCGGCCAGCATGCGCGCGATCTCTTCCTGGCGCGCCGCCCGGTCCATTTCGGCGATGCCGGTGGCGACCTTGTCCGAGCCGCCGGATTTGGAGATCAGGAAATGCGTTGCCGCGCGTGCCGCCACTTGCGGAGCATGCGTGACCGACAGCACCTGCACGCGCTTCGACAGCCTGGCCAGCCTTTGGCCGATCGCATCGGCCACGGCGCCGCCGACGCCGGTGTCGATCTCGTCGAAGACCAATGTCGGCGCCGAGCCACGGTCGGCCAGCGCCACCTTGAGCGCCAGCAGGAAGCGCGACAGCTCGCCGCCGGAGGCGACCTTCATCATCGGCCCAGGCCTGGTGCCGGGATTGGTGCGCACCCAGAACTCGACCTGGTCGATGCCTTCTTCCATGCGGTTCTCGCCATCGCTGGCCAGTTCGACGATGAACTCGGCCCGTTCCAGCTTCAGCGCTGGCAGCTCGGCCATGACAGCCTTGGTCAGCCCGACCGCCGCGGCATGGCGAAGCGAGGACAGCTGGGCTGCGGAGATATCGTAGGCCTCGCGCGCCGCCGCGGCCTGCTTTTCCAGGACATGCAGGCGCCCCTCGCCGGCATCGAGATCGGCAAGGTCGGCCAACATGGTGTCGCGCAGTTGCGCCAGATCGTCGACAGCGACACTGTGCTTGCGTGAGGCCGCACGCAGCGAAAACAGCCGCTCCTCCGCCTTCTCCAGCCGCTGCGGGTCGTATTCGGTAGCGCGCAGTGCCGCCTCGACGCCCGATTGCGCTGCATCCAGCGACAGCATCGCCTCATCCAGCGACTTCACCACATCCTCGAGCAGGCCCGGCGCTTCGCTGGCCTTGCGCTGCAGGCGCCGGAGCAAACTGGCCAGTTGCGGCAGTGGCGAGGACGGGCCTGACAGCACATCCTGCGCATCGTGTATTTCCGAGGCGATCTTTTCGGCCCGCATCATCGTGGCGCGCAATTCGGCCAGTTGCGTCTCTTCGCCGGGCTGCGGATCGAGCTTTGCCAGTTCCGCCACCGAGGCCCTGAGATAATCGGCCTCGCGCGCCGCCGCCTCGACCTTGGCGCGGTGCCTGACGAACTCCTGCTCGGCGCCACGCCAGTAGCGCCACGCCTCGCCGGTCGCGCGGGCAGCGCCCAGATGGCCGCCAAAACTGTCCAGCAATTCGCGATGGGCGCCGGGATCGACCAGAGCCCGCTCGTCATGCTGGCCGTGGATCTCGACCAGCGCGTGGCCGATGTCGCGCATCAGGGTGACGCTGGACGGCTGGTCGTTGACGAAGACACGGGTGCGGCCATCCGCGGTCTGCAGCCGGCGCAGGATGATGTCGCCGTCATCCTCGATGGCGTTTTCGGCCAGCAGCGCGCGCACCGGGTGGTTGCGCGGCACATCGAAGACGGCAATGACCTGGCCCTGTGCCGCGCCGTGGCGCACCAGCGAGGCGTCGCCGCGCGCGCCAAGCGCCAGCGACAGCGCGTCGAGAAGGATGGATTTGCCGGCGCCGGTTTCACCGGTCAGCACGGAAAGGCCGGGCTGGAAGTCGATATCCAGCTTCTCGATCAGGACGATATCGCGGATCGACAGTCTGGAAAGCATCAGAACCCGGACCTCAAGCAATTCCGGGAAAAGTGCGTAGCGGTTTTCCGTCCGGAATTGCGTAGAACAAAAAGTTAGGACGGTTCAGCGCCTCAATCAAACCACTGAACCGCTGTGAAGCGGCATGCGACCGATGGAGTCGCAGCGCCGCACTATCTTTTTGTTTGAGCGTCGGATCAATCCGAAAAGCGCGTTCCGCCTCAGTCGATGCTCGGGCGTCAGGCGCCGGTGATCAGCTTGCCGGCCTTGGATATCCACGATCCGGCATTCTCGCGCGGCTCAAGCCCGTTGCTCTGCAACAGCTTGTAGGTATCCTTGTACCATTGGCTGTCGGGATAATTGGTGCCGAGCACAGCAGCGGCGGTTTGCGCTTCCGAGGTCAAGCCCATGGCGTAATAGCTTTCGGCCAGACGCGCCAGCGCCTCTTCGACATGGCGGGTGTTGGAATAGTTCTCGACAACGTTGCGGAAGCGCTTGACGGCAGCAATGTATTCGCGCCGCTCGAGATAATAGCGGCCGATCTGCATCTCTTTGCCGGCCAGCTGGTCGTTGGCGAAACGGATCTTTTCCTTGGCGTCGTCGACATATTCCGACGTCGGCCAGCGCGTCACCAGATCCTGCATCGTCTGCACGGTCTGGCGTGCTTCCTTCTGATCCTGGGTGACGTCCTTGATCTGCTTGTAGTAGCTCAGCCCGATAATATACTGGGCGTAAGCCGCGTCGTCGGTCGACGGATAGAGCGTGAGATAGCGCTTGGCCGAGCCGATCGCTTCGTCATAACGGCCGGCGCGATAGTCGGCGAAGGCGCCCATCACCATCGATTTGCGGGCGAATTCCGAATAGGGGTGCTGGCGGTCGACGGCGTCGAACTTCTTGCTCGCCTCATCCAGGCGGCCGGCATTGAGATTGGCAAGGCCTTGATTGTAAAGGACGTCGGCCGGTTCGGTCTGGTCGACATAGGTCGACAGGTCGACGTCTTTCTCGGACGACATGCAGGCCGAGAGGAAGAGCGATGGCACAACCACCGAAAGCGCCAGGAAAACAGCCCGATACGGCGCTTTCGATTGACCAACTCGCTTGAAGAACATGATTGGATTGCGCCCTTTCGGCGTTAGTTCAATGCCTTTCGCATGGCGTTCCCTCAAAACTGATCCCCACTTTTGAGCGACATGCGCCTAACAGACGGCAGCAGCCATAAACCATAACTGCCTTGCCCAGCAACGCTATGTCTAGCCAATCGCACATTTTTGTGGCGGCTTGGTGTTGCCCCGAATGCTACGCACTTTCACTGGCCGGTGATGCTTTCGTGCAACACCGGCCAGCGTTCAGAGAGCCAGAAAATCGTTAAGAATCAGATCACCCAGGGCGCAAAGACAGGGCCGGTGACGGCGCTCATCTCGGCGGTGCGGCCGCGCTCGCGGCGCGTGGTCTCGACGACCTCGAAGGCCGAACGGTCGGACAGAAGCCGCCGCAAAGCAGCCGCATTCATCCGGTGACCGCCGCGATAGGAGCGGAAGCAACCGATGAAACGGGCGCCGGCCAGCGCCAGATCGCCCATCGCGTCCATCGTCTTGTGGCGAGCGAACTCATTGGGGTAGCGCAGGCCGCCCATGTTGATCACCCGGTTGTCGTCGCCGATCACCAGCGAGTTCTCCAGCGAGGAGCCCAGCGCATAGCCGGCCGCCCACAGCCGCTCGACATCCTTCATGAAGCCGAAGGTGCGGGCGCGCGCGATATCCTGGCGAAAGATGTCGGGGTTGATGTCGGAGGCGAATAGCTGGCGGCCGATCGCCGGGCTTTCGAAATCGATCTCGACCTCGAAGCGCGTGCCGCTATAGGGCCTGAACTCGGCCCAGGACGCGCCATTCTCGATGCGGACGGGCTTGACCACCCTGATGTAGCGGCGCTTGACCGCCAGCGTCTCGATGCCGGCTTGGTCGATGGCTTCCACGAACGCCACCGCACTGCCATCGAGGATCGGAACCTCATGACCGTCGATCTCGATGACGATGTTGTCGATGCCGAGCCCGAAAAGCGTCGCCATCAGATGTTCGACGGTGGCGATATGCTCGCCTGCCGGATCGCCGAGCATGGTGCAGAGATCGGTCGCGCCGACTTCAGCAACCAGCGCGCGGAACTCGCGGCTCTCGCTTCCGTTCGAAAGGTGGAAGAGCACGCCGGTGTCGGCGTCCGCAGGGAGGAAATTGACGGTGACCGGTTTGCCGCTGTGAACGCCGGTACCGGTCAGCGTTGCACGCGATTTCAGTGTCGTCTGATAGTCTTGCAAGACAAACCCCATAGCCCAAACGCCTAAGTCCGCTTTAACCCAAAAGGCGCGGCTCTTTTTTATCGGCAGGCAGGGCCACTTCCCCGAATCCCAGCACACCGAAAGTGCTGCCGCAAAGATAATGGTCTGTCAGGGAGACTCCAAATCACGGTTTCTTACTCTGTGTAACCGCGACAGACCTTGAGCGTCACATCGTAACGCCTTGTTATTAAACCCCTTTAAACGTTAACAGGCAGACAATCTCTCGTCTGCCTGTTAACAAGTGTTACATACCGTTAACGGCTCAGTTGGCCTGGCGGCGCAGGAAAGCCGGTATCTCCAGCTGGTCGTCTTCCTGGGTCGACCTGGTCTGCGGCGTCAACCGGCCCTGATCGTCGAGCTGGCCGCGGCGCGGCGCGTAAAGCTGCGGATCCTGGCTGGCAAGGCGGCGCATTTCCGGCGCCGCCTGGCGCAGTTTCGGTTCGCGCGGCTGTGCCGGCTGCAACCGGGCCGGCTCTTCTTCGCGGCGCGTCAGTCCGTTGGTCAGCCGCTTGAGCAGCCCCATCGGCCCGCTGTTTTCATGGTCGGCCGGACGGCCCTTGGCTTCCACCTCGGCCCGCACCACCGGCGGAAAATCCTCCACCCGCGGCATGCGCTGCGGTGCGGCAGCCACCGGCTGCGGCATTTCCCGCAGCGGCGCCGGTTGCATCACCTGCTGCACGACAGGCTGCGGCTGGGCAGGCGGGGCCTGGAAGATCTTGCTCTGCGGGCGGAAATCTTCCGCCTGGGCCATCGGCGCCGGACGAGCCATTGCCGCCGCATTGGCCTCGGCAAGCTGGATCGCCTCGGCCACCGGATCGGCCGCGCGCTGCTCATAGGTCTGCTGCTGGACCGGTGCCGGACGGCCTTCCGCCCCCGAAGCCGCTGGGCGGCTGACCGGCTTCTGCTGCGGCGGCACGGCCCGGATCGAGATCGGCGCCGCGGCAATTTCAGCTGCCGATTTGTCGATGCCGGTGGCGACCACCGAGACGCGGATGACGCCTTCGAGTTCCTCGTCGAAGGTGGCGCCGAGGATGATGTTGGCGTCCTGATCGACTTCCTCGCGGATGCGGGTCGCGGCCTCGTCGACTTCGAACAGGGTCAGGTCGCGGCCGCCGGTGATCGAGATCAGCAGGCCCTTGGCGCCCCTCATCGAGGTCTCGTCGAGCAACGGATTGGCGATCGCCGCCTCGGCGGCGGCCATCGCGCGGCCCTCGCCCGAAGCTTCGCCGGTGCCCATCATCGCCTTGCCCATTTCGCGCATCACCGAACGCACGTCGGCGAAGTCGAGATTGATCAGACCTTCCTTGACCATCAGGTCGGTGATGCAGGCAACACCGGAGTAGAGCACCTGGTCGGCCATGGCGAAGGCGTCGGCAAAGGTGGTCTTGTCATTGGCCAGCCGGAACAGGTTCTGGTTGGGGATGACGATCAGGGTATCGACACATTTCTGCAGCTCCTCGATGCCGAGATCCGCCGTCTTCATGCGGCGCTGGCCTTCGAAATGGAACGGCTTGGTGACGACGCCGACGGTGAGGATACCCCGTTCGCGCGCCGCGCGGGCAACCACGGGAGCCGCACCGGTTCCGGTGCCGCCACCCATACCGGCGGTGACGAAGCACATATGGGTGTTGGAGAGATGATCGATGATCTCATCGATGCACTCTTCCGCCGCCGCACGGCCCACTTCAGGCTGCGAGCCGGCGCCGAGCCCCTCGGTGACATGCGCGCCGAGCTGGATCAGCCGCTCGGCCTTCGACATGGTCAGCGCCTGTGCATCGGTGTTGGCCACGACGAACTCGACACCGCGCAAGCCCGCGGTGATCATGTTGTTGACGGCATTGCCGCCGCCGCCGCCGACACCGAATACGGTGATCCGCGGCTTGAGCTCGGTGATGTCCGGCTTTTGCAGATTGATCGTCATTGTCTCCGTCCTTTGCCTTTCCCGCCGCTTCGCCGCCGCGGCCGCCTATGGGGCTGTCCCCGTCAATTAGAAACTGTCTCTCAACCACTGACTCATGCGATGCAGTTTTCCGCCCGTCCCGGTCATCCTGAGACCGGAAATTCCTTTCGCCGGATGGCTCTCGAAGCTCGCCATCTGCGGATAGATCAGCAGCCCGACCGCCGTCGAGAAAGCCGGCCCCTTGGCAGCTTCCGGCAGGCCCGCCACGCCGAGCGGGCGTCCGATGCGCACATTGCGTCCCAGAATGCGGCGCGCCGCCTCGGGGAGACCCGCAAGCTGGCTGGCGCCGCCGGTCAGCACGACGCGTTTTCCCACGGCATTGCCGTAGCCCGACTTGTTCAGCCGGTCGCGCAACAGTTCCAGCGTCTCGTCGATGCGGGCGCGGATGACGCGCGTCATCACCGAGCGCGGGATCTGCAGCGGCATCTCGCCGTCTTCGCCGATCGGCTGGATCGAGACCAGGTCGCGATCGTCGGCACTGCCAGGCAGCGCCGAACCATGCATCACCTTCAGCCGCTCCGCGGCGTCGAGCGAGGTCGACAGGCCCTTGGCCATATCGAGCGTCACATGATTGCCGCCGATGGCAATGGCATCGGCGTGGACGAATTTGCCTTCCGAAAACACCGAGATGGTCGTCGTGCCGCCGCCCATGTCGATGCAGGCCGCACCCATTTCCAGTTCGTCGTCGACCAGGGCCGCAAGCCCGCTGGCATAGGGCGTCGCCACCATGCGCTCGACCGAAAGATGCGAGCGGTTGATGCAGAGCTCCAGATTGCGCAGCGGCGCGGCATCGCCCGTCAGCACATGCATATCGACGCCGAGCTGGTCGCCGACCATGCCGCGCGGATCGCGCACGCCGCGCTCGGCGTCCAGCGAAAAGCCGACGGGCAGCGAATGGATCACGTCGCGTTCGGCCTTGAGCGCCTGCTTGGCGCCGGCGGCAAGCACGCGCTTGATGTCGGCTTCGTCGGCCTGATGGCCACCGAGATTGATCGTGGCCGAATAGGTTTCGCTCTTCAGCCGGCCCGCCGTCATGTTGACGATCAGCGAATCCACCGTCAGTCCCGCCATGCGTTCGGCGGCGTCGACGGACAGGCGAATGGCGTGCTCCGCACGGTCGAGATCGACGACCACGCCCGACTTCACGCCTTGCGATTTCTGGTGGCCGATGCCGATTACCTGGATGCGGTGCGAGCGGCCGCGCAACAGCTTGCCGTCCTCGCGCGGCTTCAGTTTCGCCACCACGCAGCAAACCTTGCTCGAGCCGACATCCAGCACGGTGAGCGTGCCGGAACGCCGCGAAGAGGCATCGCTGTTGCCGCCAAGCCAGCTCATATCTTCGTCCCCGACTTGCGCTTCAGATTTTGCGGCTTTTCATTGAGCGCGGCCTGGCGCTGCGTCGCCGCTTCCGGCGTCAGCTGCACCACCAGGCGATCGGAGATGCGCATGTCGACGGCGGCGATGTCCCGCGTCAGAAGCCCGTTGTCGTGGTCCATCCGAACCAGGTCGGCGATCGCCTGATCCTCGCCATCCTCGGGCAGCTTGATCGTGATGCCGTTTTCCAGCTTCAGGTCCCAACGCCGTTCGCCGATGCGGATATAGCCTTTGACCCGAGCCGCGAGCTCGGGAAATTTCTTGATCTTGGCCACGAAGTCGGGCGCCTTGGCCGGTGCGCCGGTGCCGATGATCAGCGGCAGCAGCGCCTGCTTGCCGCCGGAGAACGGCGCGATCACCGCGCCGGAGCGTTCGATGACCGAAAGCTCCGCGCCCTGCTGCCAGAGCGCGAAGGGCTCGCGCTCCTCGACACGCACTTCCAGCGTATGTGGATAGACCTTGCGCACCGCCGCCACTTCGACCCAGGGCAAGGTATCAATACGTTCACGCGCGGCCTCGGCATCGAAGCCGATCAGTGACGTCCAGCCGTCGAGCTCGAGCCGGTCCAATATGTCGATCTCCGAAGTCTGGCGGTTGCCGACCACCTTGATCTGGTCGACGGCAAAGCCGGTCCGGGCGGTGATGCTCTGGACGATGTCGTCGGCATGACCGCCGAGAATGGCGCCATAGAGGCTGCTTGATGCAATGAGCGAAGCCGACAGGATGGCCGCGGAAAAGCGCGGCGCGACGAAGTCGCCGCCGCCCAGGCGCGCCAGCACGCGCACCGGCCGGCGCAGCACGCGCGGCAGCACGAAATGGTCGAACGACAACGGCATGCCGAACAGCGCCGGCCCGGCGCCGCCCCTGCCCTTGTCCTGTCCCCATTTCAACGCAGACACGAAGCGTCCTCCACCATCCAACTCAACAATTTGCCAAACGAGTGCCCGGCCTGGGCGGCGATTTCAGGCACCAAAGACGTCGGCGTCATGCCCGGCTGAGTGTTGATCTCGAGCCAGACAATCTCGCCGTTTTCGGAGTGACGGTCGTCATAGCGGAAGTCCGATCGGGAAACGCCCCGGCAGCCGATAGCCAGATGTGCCTTGAGCGCCAGTGTCTGTATTTTTTGGTAAATATTTGATGAAATTTTAGCAGGGATTTCGTGTTTTGATCCGCCGGCGACGTATTTTGAATCATAGTCGTAGAAGGAATGGCCGGTCGGAATGATCTCGCAGACGCCGAGCGCCACGTCGCCCATGACGGCGCAGGTCAGCTCGCGCCCATGAATGTAGCGCTCGACCATGACGGTCTCGCCATATTTCCATTCGGACGAGCCGATGACCTGCGGCGGATGCGACTGCCCTTCATGCACGATGACGACGCCGAAGCTTGAGCCTTCATTGACCGGCTTGACCACGTAGGGCGGCTTCATCGGATGCTTGTTCTGGATGGCAAAGCGGCTGGCAACCTTCGATTCCGCCACCGCGATGCCGGCAGCCTTGGCGACCTTCTTGGCTTGCTCCTTGTTCATGGCGAGCGCCGAGGCGAGCACGCCCGAATGGGTGTAGGGAATGGCCAGATATTCGAGGATGCCCTGGATGGTGCCGTCTTCACCGAACGGGCCGTGCAGTGCGTTGAAGACGACATCGGGCTTGAGTTCGGTGAGCACGGCGCCGACATCGCGCGCAACATCGACGCGGGTAACCTGGTAGCCTTCATTCTCAAGCGCATCCGCACACGCCTTTCCCGAAGACAGAGACACGGGCCGCTCGGACGAGAATCCGCCCAGGAGGACAGCCACATGCTTGTTCTTCATATCCCGTCATCCCTCTCACGGCGGGCCCGCAACCACGCATTCAGCGACCAGATTGAGTCCGAGTCTCCCGGCAGGTTGCCCCCCCCCAGACGGAAAACGCGGTCGACGCGTCGAACGACTCAAATCAGGAAACGCTTTAAGGCAGAGAATCAGAGAGTTGATTCGCTGGCAAGTGCTTATGATTCCGACAGATTCACTTTCCGCGAAAACGGCCGGAAAAAGCGTGTTGTGAGTCTTTGGAGCAACGGTGGCGCTGTTGTTTCAGACCGTTTGAAGTTCAAGCATCACATGAACTTCAGCTTGCGCTAAAGAAGCTGTCCGAGGAATTCCTGCACGGCATGGCCGGGGCGGAAATTGCCGAGCCGCTTGATTTCCCACTGCAGGCGGATGCCTGAATTTTCAAGCACGCGGGCGCGCACCGTCTCGCCGAGATATTCGAGGTCGTATCCGGTCGCTGTTCCGGTGTTGATCATGAAGTTGCAGTGCATCGGCGACATCTGCGCGCCGCCGATCATCAGCCCGCGGCAGCCGGCCTTGTCGATTTCCTTCCAGGCCGAGGTGCCTTCCGGATTCTTGAAGGTCGAGCCGCCGGTCTTCTCGCGGATCGGCTGCACCGTCTCGCGATGCGTCTGGACGGCGTCCATGGCCGCCTTGATCGCCTCCTGGTCTTCCAGAACACCTTCGAAAACGGCGGAGGTGAAGATCAGCCCGGCAGGTGCGGCCGAGTGACGATAGGCATAGCCCATGTCTTCATTGCTGAGGGTGTGGAGATTGCCCTTGCGGTCGAGCGCCCGAACCTCGACGACACGTTCCCGCGTCTCGACGCCATTGGCGCCGGCATTCATCCTCAGCGCCCCGCCGATGGCGCCGGGAATGCCGTGATAGAAATGAAAGCCGCCAATACCGGCCTCATAAGCGACGGCCGCGACGCGCTTGTCGGGCGTCGCAGCACCGGCCTTGATGACGGTCGGCGAAACCACCTCGGCTTCGCCAAAGCCCTTGGCCGAAAGCCGGATGACGAAACCCGGAATGCCGCCGTCGCGCACCAGGAGGTTGGAGCCGACACCGACGATGGTGAGCGGGATGTCCTCCGGCACGGCGCGCAGGAAGGCAGCCAGATCCTCCTCGTCGGCCGGCTGGAACAGGGCGTCCGCCAGACCGCCGGCGCGGAACCAGGTGATCTTGTCCATCTCGGCATTGGGCGTGATGCGGCCGCGCAGGCCGGCAAGCCGGTCGCCAAGTTTGTCGAGCAGGTCCTGGCCGCGCATCATGAGACGGTACCGCCGAGTTCCCCAGGCAGCGCATAGGCCCATTGGGTGATGTTGCCGGCGCCCAGGAAGATGACGAAGTCGCCCGGTTTCGCCAACGCGCGGATGACGGGCGAAATCGCGGCAGGGGTTTCGACGTAGCGCGCATCGCGATGGCCCCCGGAGCGGATGCGCGACACCAGCGCCTCCGAGGTCACGCCGTCGATCGGCTCCTCGCCCGCCGCATAGACCGGCGCCACCATCACCGTGTCGGCATCGTTGAAACAGACCGAAAACTCGTCGAACAGATCGTGCAGCCGGGTGAAGCGGTGCGGCTGCGCAATGGCGATGACGCGGCCCTTGGTGGCGCTGCGCGCCGCTTTCAACACCGCCGTGATCTCGACCGGGTGGTGGCCGTAATCGTCGAAGATGTCGACGCCGTTCCACGAGCCGGTGTGGGTGAAGCGCCGCTTGACGCCGGCAAAGGACGACAGCCCTTTCTTGATCGCTTCGGCCGATAGGCCGAGTTCATGCGCGACCGCAATTGCGGCGGTGGCGTTGGAGACGTTGTGGCGGCCGGGCATCGGCAGCCGCAGATCCGATATCGTCGTCTGGCCGCCGGTCTTGCGGTCGCGGATCACCACGTCGAATGCCGAGACGGCACCGGCCATCCGGTGGTTGGTGAAACGCACATCGGCCTGCGCGTTCTCGCCATAGGTGATGACGCGGCGGTCCTCGATGCGGCTGACCAGCGCCTGTACTTCCGGATGGTCGGTGCACATCACGCCAAAACCGTAGAACGGCACGTTCTCGACGAATTGCCGGAACGCCTCGCGCACCTTGTCGAAACTGCCATAATGGTCCAGATGCTCGGGATCGATGTTTGTGACGACGGCGATCTCGGCCGGCAGCTTGAGGAAGGTGCCGTCGCTTTCGTCGGCTTCGACCACCATCCACTCGCCATCGCCCATACGGGCATTGGTGCCATAGGCATTGATGATGCCGCCATTGATCACCGTCGGGTCGAGCCCGCCGGCATCGAGCAGCGTCGCCACCATCGACGTGGTTGTGGTCTTGCCATGCGTGCCACCGATCGCGACCGCCTGGCGGAAGCGCATCAGTTCGGCCAGCATCTCGGCCCGGCGCACGATCGGCAGCAGTTTTTCGCGCGCGGCCTTCAGCTCGGGATTGGATTTCTTGATCGCGGTGGAGACGACCACCACTTCGGCCGCGCCGATATTCTCGGCCTTGTGGCCGACAAAGCATTCGATGCCCTTGTCGCGCAGCCGCTGGACATTGGCGCTGTCGGCCTGGTCCGAACCCTGCACCTTGTAGCCGAGATTGTGCAGAACCTCGGCGATGCCGCTCATGCCGATGCCGCCAATGCCGATGAAATGCACAAGGCCGATGGTCTGCGGCATCTTCATCAATGCGTCCCTTTCCTGAAATCCGAAACGGTTTTTCTGGACGCAATAGCCTCTGTGAGATCAGCGAGCAACCGTGCCGCGTTCGGCCGGCCAGCCGACTTCGCTCCGGCAGCCATGGCCGTCAGCCGCTCGGGAGTGTCCATCAGCCCGCCAATGAGAGCCGCGATGCGCTCCGGCGACAGTGACGATTGCGGATGCACCTCGCCGCCGCCCGCCGCGGCAAGGGCGGCTGCGTTCGCCGCCTGATCGTGATCCAGCGCATAGGGATAAGGCACCAGCAGCGCCGGCCGGCCGATGACGGCGATCTCCGAAACCGTCGAGGCGCCGGAGCGCGAGATCACCAGATGCGCCGCGCCCATGCGCTGTGCCATATCGGTGAAGAAGGGCGAGACGTCGACATGGACGCCGAGTGCCGCATAGCCGGCCTTCACCCGCGCCACGTCGTCGGCGCGGGCCTGCTGGGTGATCACCAGCCGCTTGCGCTGCGCCTCCGGCAGAAGTGCGATCGCCGTCGGCATGGCGTCGGAAAAGAACTGCGCGCCCTGGCTGCCGCCGAACACCAGGAGCCTGAACGGATCCGCCCCTTTGGATGCGGTGTAGGGCGTCTTTGCCGCCTCCAGGATTGGCGGCCTGACCGGATTGCCTGTCGTCACCGTCTTGGCGCCTGTGGCACTTTCATCTTGCGGCAGGAAGCCGCCGGCGATGGCATCGACGCGCCCGGACAGCGCCCGGTTGGCGCGGCCCATCACTGCGTTCTGCTCATGGATCAGCGTCGGCAGCTTGCGCCGCGTCGCGGCATAGAGCGGTGGCAAGGTCGGATAACCGCCAAAGCCGACGACCGCATCAGGCTTGATCCTGGCGATGACGGCGGAGGCTTGGCGCACGCCGCGCCAGATCTTCCAGAACGCGCCAAGCAGCGCGACAGGGTTTTTCGAGCCCATCGTCGCCGACTGGATCGGATGGATGGCGGCGGCCGGGAAATGGCCGGCAAAGCGCTCGGCGCGGTCGTCCGTCGCCAGATGCACGCCCCAGCCGCGCTCGATCAGCTCATGCGCCAGCGCCTCGGCCGGAAACAGATGTCCGCCGGTTCCGCCAGCCGCGAGAAGGATGACACCCCGCGCCATATCACTCCGCCGGCAGGGCGCGCTGCGACAGGGCAAAGCCCATCTGCTTGCGCTTTTCCGGTCGCTTGCGCGTCAGCGCCAGCACCATGCCCATCGAGATGGCAATGGCGATCTGCGAGGAGCCGCCATAGGAGATGAAAGGCAGCGTCATGCCCTTGGCCGGCATCAGTTGCAGGTTGACGCACATGTTGATGACCGACTGCAGGCCGAAGACGGTGACGAGACCGCCGACGGCGTAGCGGGTGAAATCATCATGTTCCTTCAATGCCGTGCTCAAGCCGCGCAGCACGATGAAGGCGAAGATCGACATGATGAAGAAGCACATGATCAGCCCGAACTCTTCGCCGGCGACCGAAAACACGAAATCGGCATGCGCGTCGGGAATGACCCGCTTGACCGTGCCCTCGCCCGGGCCGACGCCGAACCAGTGGCCGTTGATCAGCGCCTCACGGCCCATGTCGACCTGGAACGTGTCGCCTTCGCCGGTCAGGAATTTGTCGATGCGGGCGGCGACGTGCGGGAACACCGTATAGGCGGCAAACAGGCCGCCGGCGCCGGTGGCGCCAAGCGCGATGATCCATAGCCATGGCAGGCCGGCCATGAAGAACATGACGCCCCAGGTGCCGGTCACCAGCATGGTCTGGCCGAGATCGGGCTGCGCCACCAGAAGCGAGATGACCAGGATCAGCAGCAGCATGGCAAACAAATTGCCGGGGATGTCGGGCTGGCGCTTGTGTTCGGCGAACAGCCAGGCGCAGACGATGACGAAGGCGGGTTTCAGAAATTCCGACGGCTGGATCGACATGCCGACAAACGACACCCAGCGCCGCGCGCCCTTCACCTCGACGCCGATGTAGAGCACGGCCACCATCAGCACCAGCATGATGCCCAGGATGATCAGCGCCATGCGCCGGATCTGCCGCGATTCCAGGAAGGAGACCGCCAGCATCACGCCGAGCGCCGGCACGGTGAAGATGATCTGCCTGGTGGCAAAGTGGAAACTATCGAGGCCGATGCGTTCGGCCACCGCCGGGCTTGCCGCAAAGGACAAGACGATGCCAAGCCCCATTAGCGACAGGAACGCCGCCAGGAACCAGCGATCGATCGTCCACCACCAGGTTGCAACCGGGCTTTTGTCGAGACGGCTTTGCATTATCGTGCCCCTCCGATGGGTTTGACACCCTCGATAGCATTCGCAGCTTGCCTGAAGGCTTCGCCGCGAACTTCGAAATTCTTGAACTGGTCGAAACTGGCGCAGGCCGGCGACAGCAGCACCACCACCTCGCCGTTGTCATCCTTGGCCGAGTCTTTCGCGGCATGGTCGACCGCGGCGGCCAGGGTGCCCGAGATTTCATAGGGCACGGCTTCGCCGAGCGTCGCCGAGAACGCGGGCGCCGCCTCGCCGATCAGATAGGCCTTGGCGATGCGTGGGAAAAAACCGCGCAGCGGCTCGATGCCGCCTTCCTTGGGCAGTCCGCCGGCGATCCAGTAAATGCGCGAAAAACTCGACAGCGCGGGTGCCGCCGCATCGGCATTGGTCGCCTTGGAATCGTTGACAAACAGCACGTGGTCCTTGCGTCCGACCTGCTCCATGCGATGCGCGAGGCCTGGAAAGCTCTCCAGTCCCGCCTGGATCTCGCCCAGGCTCAAGCCGACCCTGAGGCAGGCGGCAACAGCGGCAAGCGCGTTCTGCGCATTGTGCTGGCCGCGCAACGAACCGATGCCTTCGAGGAAGGCGACGCGGCTGTAGCGGCCATGGACGGCTTCCATCAGATCGGAACCGTCTGCGAAATAACCGTCGGTCAGCGGCAGCCGCTTGGAGATGCGGATCACCTCCCGGCCCGCCCTCTCCAGCCGGTCAGCGATCTGCGCGCACCAGGAATCGTCAACGCCGACGATCGCCGTCTCGCTGCCGGCAACCAGCCGCTCCTTGATCGAAGCGTAATGCTGCATGGTGCCGTGGCGGTCGAGATGGTCGGGCGTCAGGTTGAGCAGGATGCCGGCCGTCGGGTTGATCGAGGGCGCGAGATCGATCTGGTAGGACGAACACTCGACGACATAGTCCCGGTCAGCCTGCGGTGGATCGAGCGTCATGATGGCCCGGCCGATATTGCCGCCCATCTGCGTGTCGCGCCCTGCCGATTTGAGGATATGCGCGGTCAGCGCCGTGGTCGTCGACTTGCCGTTGGTGCCGGTGATAGCGATGAACGGCGCATCAGGCGCGCGCGCAATCCGCTCGCGGCAGAACAATTCGATATCGCCGATCACCTCGACGCCGGAGCCACGCGCCAACTCCACCGTCCAGTGCGGCTTGGGATGCGTCAGCGGCACGCCGGGTGAGAGCACGAAGGCCGAGAATTTCGACCAGTCGGCGCCGCGCAGGTCGGCGGTCGCAATGCCTTGGTCAGCAGCCTTGGCGACGCTATCGGGATTGTCGTCCCAGGCGAGCACGTCGGCGCCGCCCTCGATCAGCGCGCGCGCCGTGGCGATCCCCGAGCCACCGAGCCCGAAGAGCGAAACGCGTTTGCCCGAAAAGGATGCGGCGGGGATCAAGCGGGTTCCTATCTCAGCTTGAGGGTCGACAGGCCGACCAGCGCCAGGATGACGGCGATGATCCAGAAGCGGATCACCACCTGGCTTTCGGTCCAGCCGAGCTTTTCGAAATGATGATGGATAGGCGCCATCAGGAAGACGCGCTTGCCGGTCATCTTGAAGTAGCCGACCTGGATGATGACCGACAGGATTTCCACGACGAACAATCCGCCGACGATGACCAGCACGATTTCGTGCTTGGTGGCGACCGCGACCGTACCGATCAGGCCACCCATGGCCAGCGAACCGGTGTCGCCCATGAAGATCGCTGCCGGTGGCGCGTTGAACCAGAGGAAGCCGAGGCCGGCGCCGATGACGGCGCCAAGCACGACAGCCAGTTCGCCGGTGCCGGGCACGAAATGAATCTGCAGATATTCGGCGAACACCGCATTGCCGGAGAGGTAGGCGATAACGCCGAAGGATGCCGCCGCGATCATGATCGGCACGATCGCCAGCCCGTCGAGGCCATCGGTCAAATTCACCGCATTGCCGGCGCCGACAATGACGAAGCAGGAGAACGGCACGAAGAACCAGCCGAGATTGATGATGAATTCCTTGGCGAAGGGGAAAGTCAGCGACGATGAGAACGGCGCCTGGCCATTATGCATGATCGCCCAGGCGGCGATGCCGGCGATGACGAATTCCAACGCCAGCCGCGCCTTGCCGGAAAAGCCGAGATGCGACTGCTTGGTTACCTTGAGATAGTCGTCGTAAAAGCCGATCGAACCGAAGCCCAGCGTCACCAAGAGCACCACCCAGACATAGATCGAGGAGAGGTTCGCCCATAGAAGCGACGAGCCGACGATGCCGCACAGGATCATCAGCCCGCCCATGGTCGGCGTGCCGGCCTTCTTGAAATGCGTCTGCGGGCCATCGGCGCGGATCGGCTGGCCCTTGCCTTGCCGCAGCCTAAGCGAATTGATGATGGTCGGCCCGAAGATGAAGACGATCAGCGCCGAGGTGATCAGCGCACCGCCGGTGCGGAAAGTTATGTAGCGGAAGACATTGAAGACCGAGACCTTGTCCGCAAAATCGACGAGCAATGTAAACATACGATTCCGTTCCCCGGACTAGTTCTGTTTCGTGCCTGCGGCTTCCGCCGGATATTTGCCGAGCAAGGCCTCGACCAGCTTTGAAAAGCCGATGCCTTTCGACGATTTGATCATCACCACGTCGCCGGCCTCCAGCGTCGACAGCAGCAGCGGCTTCAATTCCTCGGCGCCGGCGCGGTATTCCGTTTTGATCTTGTCGGGCAGGATGTCTGCCAGCGCCCGCATTTCCGGGCCGCCGAGAAAGACCGTGTTTGTGCCGGTCCCGACGATCAGTTCGGCCAGGGCTGCATGCAGCTTGGCCGAATGGTCGCCGAGTTCGAGCATGTCGCCGAGCACGGCGATGCGCCGGCCCTCGCCCGTGACAGGCGTCGCATTGAGCAGCGCCATGGCAGCAGCCATCGAGGCCGGATTGGCGTTGTAGCTCTCGTCGATCAGTGTGATCAGTCCCTTGGGATGGCGCAGCACATGGCGCTTGCCACGGCCGCGTTCGGCGGAGAGATCGGCCAGCGCTTCCGCCACCTTTGCGATGTCGGCTTCAACGAGATGCGCCGCGCCAAGAACGGCGAGCACATTCTGTACCATGTGGCGGCCGGGCGCGCCGATCCGGGCAACGACATCCTGCCCGCCGATCCTGGCGGTGATGTCGGAATGATCGGCATGCAGCTCGCATTTGGTCAGCTTGTAGGTCGACCGTGCATTCTCGCCGAAGCCAAAGACATGTTCGACGCCGGCGGCTCGCGCCATCTTGTCGAGCAGCTTCCATCGCGCATCGTCGCGGTTGAGCAAGGCCGCACCGCCGGGCTCGATGCCTTCAAAAATCTCGGCCTTGGCCTTGGCGATCTCTTCGAGGTTTTTGAAGAAGCCGAGATGGGCGGCGGCGATCAGCGTGACGATGGCGACCTGCGGGCGGACCATCTTGACCAGTGGCCGGATTTCGCCGGGATGGTTCATGCCGATCTCGAACACGGCGTAATCGCAATCGTCGGGCATGCGCGCCAGTGTCAGCGGCACGCCCCAATGGTTGTTGAACGACTGCGCCGACGCGTGCACCTTGCCAACGGCCGACAGCACATGACGCAGCGCCTCCTTGGTGGTGGTCTTGCCGGCCGATCCGGTCACCGCGATGATTTTTGCGCTGGAACGGGCGCGGGCGGCAACACCGAGTTTCTCCAGTGCTGCCAGCACATCCTGCACGACGATCATCGGCGCCGTCAGCCGCCCGAGCGACGGCAATTTGACTTCGGCGACGACCAGAACGCCGGCGCCGGCCTTGATCGCCGCGGTCGCGAAGTCATGGCCGTCCATCGCCTCGCCCTTGATGGCGAAGAAGGCGTCGCCCGGCTGCAGGCTGCGGCTGTCGATCGAGATCCCCGAAATTCCCTCCGGCATCGGCCCGAGCGGCCGACCGCCCATGGCGTCGACCAGCGCCTCGGAAGTCCAGAGCACGCTCATGCGGCCCGCTCCCGCAGCGCCGAGCGGACTTCCTCGTGGTCGGAGAAGGGAAACGTCTCGGAGCCGATGGTCTGGCCCTCTTCATGGCCCTTGCCGGCAACGATCAGCGTATCGCCCGCTTTGAGCATGGCGACCGCTTCGTGGATCGCCTTGCGGCGGTCGCCGATTTCGATGGCGCCGGGTGCGGCTGCCAGGATCGCGGCACGAATCGTTTCCGGCACTTCCGAGCGCGGATTGTCGTCGGTGACGATGACGACATCGGCCAGCCGCGTGGCGATTGCGCCCATGATCGGCCGCTTGCCCCGGTCGCGGTCGCCGCCGCAGCCGAACACGACGATGACGCGGCCGGTGGTGAACGGGCGCACGGCGGCCAGTACATTTTCCAGCGCATCCGGCTTGTGGGCATAGTCGACATAGACGGGCGCGCCATTGGCGGTGGCGCCGACCAGGTCGAGCCGTCCCGGCGCACCCTGGAGTTTCTCCAATGCCATCAAAGCTTTGGCGACCGGCGTTCCGGTGGAAATGGCCAGCCCTGCCGAAACCAGGGCATTGGCGATCTGGAAGTCGCCGGCGAGCGGCAGGTCGATCTCGTAGAGCACGCCGTCAGCTTCGACCTCGGCGCGCTGGCGGTGGCGCTCGTGCTCGACCCGCTTCAGGCGCAGGAAATCGCCATGGCGGCCGACAGTCAGCACATTGAGCCCCGCGGCCTGCGCAGCCTGGATGGTCGGCGCCGACCACGGATCGTCGGCAAAGATGACCGCCGGCGCGCCTTTCGGCAGCAGCGTGTCGAACAGGCGCAATTTGGCGCGATGGTAGTCCTCGACCGTCGGATGATAGTCCATATGGTCGCGGCCGAGATTGGTGAAACCGCCCGCGGCGAGCTTGACGCCATCGAGACGGCGCTGGTCGAGACCATGGCTGGAAGCCTCCATCGAGGCGTGTGTGACGCCGGCCTCCGCCAATTCCTTGAGCAACTGGTGCAAAGCCACTGGATCGGGTGTGGTCAACGAACCGTAATCGTTGCGGCCCGGCGCCACCACGCCGGTGGTGCCAATGGACGCGGCTGCAAAGCCGGCCTGCTCCCAGATCTGCCTGGTGAAGGCGGCGACCGAGGTCTTGCCTGCGGTGCCGGTAACCGCGACCATGGTCTCCGGCTGGCTGCCGAAGAAACGTGCCGCGCTCAGCGCCAGCGCCAGGCGTGGGTCGTCGACGCTGAGCACCGGGACGGACAGACCGGAAATGGCGCCGGCCTTGCCCACGACAACCGCCGCTGCGCCGCGCTTTGCCGCATCGGCGGCATAGGCCGAACCATCCGCCTTGCTGCCGGCGAGCGCGAAAAAGACCACGCCGGTCTTGACCGTGCGGGAATCCGACGAAATCCCGGTTACCTCCACATCGCGGGAAGATGTTCCCTCGACAGGCAGGATACCGGCTAAATCTCTCAGGTGCATCGAACCCCGTTTATCTCAACAAAATGGCGCGCAGTTGCCGGCGCGCCCTAAGAATCACTGATAGGAAACCAGCGTTGCGCCATTTTCATGGCTGAAATCTGGCTTCACGCCAAGCATGGCGGCTGCCCGCCTGATGATGTTTCCGGCCATGACACCCGCATTGTTGGCGGCGACGTCAGTCATTCCGGGCTTTTCCGGGTGCGGAGCGTCGGCGATCGTAAACACCAGATACTGCGGATCGTCCATCGGGAAGGCGGCGACGAAGGTGTTGAAATTCAGTTCCTTCGAGTAGCGGCCATTGATCACCTTCTCGGCGGTTCCGGTCTTGCCGCCAACGCGGTAGCCGGGGGCCCTGGCGTTTCTGGCCGAGCCTTTCTCGGCATTGAGCGTGTAGAGGTAGCGCATGCCCTCCACAGTCTTTTCGCTGACCACTCTCTTGGCCACCGCCATGGCATCCTGCTCGCTGCGGACCAGGAAAGTCGGCGGGATCAAATAGCCCTGCATCAGCGCCGCGCAGCCGACGGCCGCCTGCAGCGGCGTCGTCGACACGCCATGGCCGAAGGCGATGGTGAAGGAGTTGACCTGCTTCCAGACCTTCGGTTCGGTCGGGCGGGCGACTTCAGGCAGTTCGGTCTGCATCCTGTCCAGAAGGCCAAGGCGATGCAGGAATTCGCGGTGCCCCTCGATGCCGACCATTTCGGCCTCACGGGCCGATCCGATATTGGAGGAGTAAAGGAACACCTCCGGCAATGACAGCACGCGGTTCTTGCCATGGAAATCGTGGATGGCCTGATGGCCGACCCGGATTGGGTGCGAGGCGTCGAAACGGCTGTTCATGTTCGCCTTGCCGGAATCGAGCGCCATGGCCGAGGTGAAGCTCTTGAAGGTCGAGCCCATCTCGTAGAGGCCGGCCGACATGCGGTTCAGCCGATCCTTGTCCTGCGCATTGAAGGGATTGTTCGGATCGAAATCCGGCACCGAGGCCATCGCCACCACTTCGCCGGTCTTGATGTTGAGCACGACGGCGCCGGCGCCCATGGCCCGATAGCGCTCGAGGCCGGCGGCAATCTCGTCGCGCACCACATGCTGGACGCGCAGGTCGATCGACAGCTGAACCGGCTTCAGATCCTTGGCGATCGCAAGGCCTGAGGCCTGCAGGTCGCTTAAGCCCTGCTCGTCAATGTATTTCTCCATGCCGGAGATGCCCTGATTGTCGATGTTGGTGAGGCCGACAATGTAGGACGAGGTCACGCCGGCCGGATAGAAGCGGCGCTTTTCGGTGCGAAAGCCGATTCCGGGAATGCCGAGCTGCATGATGTCGGCCTGCTGCTTGGGCGTCAGCTGCCGCTGCAGCCAGACGAAGCCGGCGCCGCTCTTCAGCTTGTGATAGGTCTGCTCGGGGTCGATGTCGGGCAGAATGGTCGACAGCTTTTCGATCGCCTCGTCGGCATCGACGATGCGGCGCGGCTCGGCAAACAGCGATGCCGTCTTGATGTCGGTCGCCAGCACCTCGCCGTTGCGGTCGACGATGTCGGGACGCGACGCCGTCACCCGGCTTTGCGGCCCATTCGACATGTCGGGGGACTGGAAACCGAGATAGACCAGCCGCCCGGCGATGGTCGAATAGATGCCGAAGAACACCGCCATCGTCATCACGATGCGGGTCTTGGCCTTGCCGCCGGTCGCCTTGCGCGCGCCTTCGACCACGATGGAGCCGTCCTCGCCGGTCCGTGCGCGGCGCTTCAGCAATTTGCCGACCGACGGAAGTTTGGCGCGCATTGGAAATCCAGCGATCATTGGACGATGGCTCCGGTGACCACGGGATCCTTGTCGGCTGGTCCTTTGCCGGAATTGTCGGCCATGCCGCCAAGCCGTTGCGACGACAGGTCCTCGATGTTGAGCGGTTTTGCCGGCAGGTCGTCGAGCCCGACGATCTGCCGCGCATTGACCGGCTCGAGTGCGAGCTGCGATTTGTAGATTTCAGCCAGCTTCTGCAGGCGCGACGGCTGGGTCAGCAGGCTCCAGTCGGCCTTGAGCAGGTCGATCGTGTCCTCCTCATAGCGGATCTGCGCCTCGATCTTCTGCACCGAAGCCAGCTGTTCCTCGGCCTCGCGCTTGGCCTTGTAGGTCAGGGCCGCGGCCGAGACCATGACGGCGATCAGGACTATGTCGCTGGTTCGAAACACGTATTCACCTCTCTCGCGGCGCCTGGATGCCGGGAAGCTTTGGAAGGCCGAAAATGGTGAGATCACCGGCGCGCGCCGGCGCCTCGGTGCGGATGGCGGTACGCAGCCTGGCCGAGCGCGCCCGCGGATTGGCAGCGACCTCGGCATCGCCTGCCGTCACGCCGCCACCAGCCTTGCGGAAGGTCGCAGTGCGCGCGTGCGCCTCGGGCAAATGACGTGAGCCGGTGGCGACGTCGGCGCGGTCGGCGATGAAGCGCTTGACGATGCGGTCTTCCAGCGAATGGAACGTCACCACCGCAAGCCGCCCGCCGGGCTTCAATACCCGCTCGGATGCCATTAGGGCTTTGGCCAATTCGCCCAGCTCGTCATTGACGAAAATGCGCAGCGCCTGGAAGACGCGGGTGGCCGGATGAATCTTGTCCTTCGGCGCGCGGCCGATATGCGTTTCGATGGCGTCGGCGAGATCGAGCGTGCGCTCGAACGGACGTTTTTCGCGGCGTGACTCGATCATGCGGGCAATGCGGCCGGCATTCCGCTCTTCGCCGAGGAAGCCGAAGATGCGGGCAAGGTCGCCTATCTTGAACGAATTGACGACGTCGGCAGCACTCAAGCCCGCCTGCGCCATGCGCATGTCGAGCGGCCCGTCGGTGCGGAACGAAAAGCCGCGCTCGGGCTGGTCGACCTGCATGGAGGAAATGCCGATGTCGAGGACAACGCCGTCGGCGCTTTCGACCTGCTCGTCCAGCGTCGAAAATGGCGCCTGCACTAGCCTTAGCCTGCCGCCGGATTGCTGTTCCAGGCCGCGCCCGGCGGCAATCGCATCGGGATCGCGATCGATCGCCACCACCGAGGCGCCGCTCGCCAGGATCGCCTTGGTGTAGCCGCCGGCGCCAAACGTGCCGTCGACGATCACATCGCCGGCTTTGGGTGAGAGCGCCTCCAGCACTTCGGCGAGGAGGACCGGAATGTGGCGGACCGGTCCGCCAACGGCGCTGAGATCATCGCCGTGATCCGCCATCATTCCGGCCGCTCCCCAGCCTTGGCCTCGTGAGCCTTCGTCCCCTGCCGAAGCTGCAAAAGCCGAGCGCGCGCCTGCGCCCCATAGGCGGCCAGCCGTCCAGGCTCCCAAACTTGAAAGAAATTGCCACGGCCGACAAAGGCCACTTCGCTCGTGATGCCCGTATGCTCGCGGATGAAATCGCTCATCGTGATGCGGCCATCCTGATCGAGCTTCAGGAACGTCCCGTCGCCATGGCAGAAGAACGACATATCGTCCGCCGTCTGCAAAAAAGGGTCTTCCAGCGCGATGCGCTGCTCGTAGCGGTCGAGCAGATCGAGCCCGCCGACATCCATCGCAGGCACGTCCAGGCCGCGCAGCGCATAGAGTTCCGAATAGCCACGCTTCTGCACGACCGCGCGGAAATGCGCCGGAACGGAGACCCGCCCCTTGGCATCGATCCTGTTCACCGCGCTTGACAGAAACCGGTCCATGACACGCTGCAGCCGCTTCCGCCGCCGCACCCCTCTCCATGTTTTCGTCCGCGCCGAAGCGCGTCCCCTGCCGAAAATCCGCTTCGGTCCCAGCGGCAAAACCCCGCAAACGCACAGCCGCCGCGGCTGCCCGATTGGCGTACGCTTTACCCTGACGCGGAACGAAGGCTTTGGTATCGAAATGGGATATCATGGGGCACTATGGGCGTCAACGGGAACAGGCTTCACAAACACGCGCGCCACAACCGGTGAGAGCAGCTCTGACAACACTCCCGTCTTTTATCTCCCATTAAGCCTAACGAACCGTTTAGAGCGGGCTGGCCCAAGCGGAAGCGGCTTGCCGCGCATCACTGCCGCGAATAGCGTCGTCAGTCTTTTCGCTGAGCAACAAGGTCAGAAATCCATGTCCGAAACAGCAAGGTCCCGCGCGGCCTCCCTTGCCCATCTGCGGCGCGACGGACTTGCCAAAGGCGACCCCATCCCATTGCCGCTGACCATGGCCGCTATTTTCCACAACCCGGGCGACGGCGCCGGCTACAGCCAGTACGGCCGCTACAGCAACGCCACCTGGGATGCAGTCGAGCACATGCTGGCGCATCTCGAAGACGCGCCATGCGTCGGCTTCCCATCCGGAATGGCGGCAATCTCGGCGGTGTTTTTCGGCCTGTTGAAATCCGGCGACCGCGTGCTTTTGCCTTCGGACGGCTACCATGCCACACGGGCGCTGGCGGAACGCTTCCTCAAGCCCTTCGGCGTCGCCTATGATCTGCGGCCGACAGCTACATTCCTCGATGGCGGCTTCGGCGGCTACCGCCTTGTCTACGTTGAAACCCCGTCAAATCCGCGATTGGACATTTGCGACATCACAGCCGTCACCGAGGCCGCGCACCAAGCGGGCGCGATCGTCGTCGTCGACAACACCACGATGACGCCGTTCGGCCAGCGCCCGCTCGATCTCGGCGCCGACATTGTCGTTGCTGCCGACACCAAGGCGGCCAATGGGCATTCCGACGTGCTGTTCGGCCATGTCGCCAGCCGCAATCCAGATATCATCGCGGCCGTCACCGGCTGGCGCGAGACCGCGGGCGGCATTCCCGGCCCGTTCGAGGCTTGGCTGGTGCATCGCGGCCTGGAGACGCTGGAGGTACGCTTCGACCGCATGTGTTCTTCTGCCGAGGTGATCGCGAAGCGCCTGAAAAACCATCGCGCCGTTAGCGGCTTGCGCTACCCCGGGCTGGAGGGCGACCCGTCGCACAACCTCGCCCGGGCGCAGATGGAGCGCTTCGGCTTCCTCATGTCCTTCGAACTCCTCTCCCAGGAAAAGGCCGAGGATTTCATCAACAACTGCACGCTGATGCAGGCGGCAACGTCGTTCGGGGGTGTCCACACCTCCGCCGAGCGGCGGGCCAAGCGAGGAGATTCGGTTCCGCCCGGCTTCGTGCGCCTGTCGGTGGGCTGCGAGCCGGTGGAAGAACTCTGGCAGGCGATCGAGGCATCGCTGGACAAGATCGGCATCTGAGCTGGCGGTTAGGTCACCAAGTCGTCGGCGCCAATATCGCGCCTGCCGTGCAAAACGCGGACGATCTCGATCGCGTCTTCGCCCATGCGATACAGAGTGACATATTCGCCGACGATCAGATGACGAATGCCGGGCGCGATATCATCGCGCGGCGCACCTGAGAACGGGTGCAAGGTGAGCAGTGTCCAGCGCCTCTCCAAAGCGCCCACAAGGCGCATGGCTCCCTTTGGGCTATGTTCCGCAATGTAGTCACCGATGCCTTCGACATCTGATATCGCCTGAGGAAGCAGCCGATATTTCACTCTTCCGAGCCTGCAGCTTCCGACATCCTGTGATATTTGGCTCGCAGCCGGTCCATGAAGGGCTGGCCGTCCACCGCCGGTCCGCTGTCGATCCCCTCCTGAACCAGCCTGCGCAATTCCTCGACCGTGTAGCCGAGAAGATCGCGGCGGTCTTTCCATTGCCGCAGCGCATCACGGATGACTTCGCTGGCCGAGGCATATTCGCCGGCGGCCACGACATCGTCGACCGCCGCCGCCAGTTCCGGCGAAAGCGTGATGCTGCGTTTGTCGACGTGACCCATGATGCGCTCCTGATCAAACCATGACAATCATGGTACGATTAAATCGTACCAGCTTCAAGGATGCGTTTGTCTCGACCCCAGCATGCGTACTTGATTCAATCGCTCAAGCACCTGAATCGCCAGCTGCGCCCGAAGGCGCAGACTGCTGATCCAAAGGATTAATCGCGATATGGGGGAGAAATTGCCAGCTGGCCTGTAAGCCGGGTTTTGTATGGCCCTCGCCCCTTTCGGGGCGAGAACGTGGCGGCCATTCATCTTGGGCGCATGTTGCCATCCGCCTCACGCAACCTACCCGGACGGTGAGCCGGAAACAGCCCTCGAAGGTTTCCCCTCGCACCGTCCCTATTCGGTCTTGCTCCCGGTGGGGTTTACCGTGCCGCTCCTGTTGCCAGTCGCGCGGTGGGCTCTTACCCCACCCTTTCACCCTTGCCCCGATAAATCGTGGCGGTTTGCTTTCTGTGGCACTTTCCCTGGGGTCGCCCCCGCCGGCCATTAACCGGCACCGTGTCTCCATGGAGCCCGGACTTTCCTCACCCGCAGCCTTTCGGCTTTGCGGGTGCGGCCGCCCGGCCAGCTGGCACAGCGTATAAAGGGGTTGACGTTCCAAAACGCAAATGAAAAAGCAGACTTTATGCCGGCGATCCCAATGCCGCCAACTGCACCTTGACCTTGCCGCAATACGCCGCCGACACCGGGTTCATCCGCGTCGCGGCATGGCCGGCATTGTATTTCAGGATCGTGCCGCAGGTGGTGCCGCCGCCGAGATTGCGCGCCATGGCAAGGTACTTCATGCCGTATTTGATGTTGGTGTCGGGATCGAACAGACCCTTGGCGGAGCCGCTATACCCCATCATCCGCGCCGTTGCCGGCTTGATCTGCATCAGGCCGATTTCACCCGCGCTGCCGACGATGTTCGGCCGGTAGTTGCTCTCGATCTTGATGACCGCCTGGGCCAGCGACACCGGCACGCCTTCGGCCGCAGCATAGCGGGCAATGATTGCCAAATACTGGCCGCCAAGCGCGCCTGCCGCAGTCGACTCCGCAGCGGTGCTTGGGCGGATCGATGCGGTCGTCGTCAGGTCGACGCTCTTCCTGTTGCGCTTAACATGCCTCTTGGCCGTGGCTTTTCTGGCCTTCACCACGGCTGCTTTGCGCACTTTCGCGGTGGTTGCCCTTTTTGCTTTCGGGTTTGCCTTCGTCATGGTGGCCTTGGCGGGTGCGGCGATGAAGCCCTGGTCTGCCCTCTGGCTCAGTGGTGCGGCATCGGCCGTGCTGAAGGCAAAAGTCATTACTCCGGCAGCAATAGCTGCCGTTACAACGGTCAATTTCTGCATGTGGTCCTGTTCTGTTTGGCCGCGCGAAGATCTTCACGCAGCAACGCCTAATCAATATCGGAGCATCCGGGGGGCTGGAGGTCCGATAACTTGCACGAACTGCCTTTGAGGGCGGAATTTGTGTCGAACAAGGCGAGGCAATTCACTTTCAGTGACAGGCTGTAACTTGAATATCAGGAAAAGATTATTTAGACGCAACTGACCTAAGGGAAGTCAGCAGGCTTTGCAGCGTGCTAGACGTAGAGCCGTCGGCGACGCCATCCACCAGGCGTGGTCGGAAATGCCGCTGAAAAGCTTCGACGACGATTTCGGTCTGGCGGTCGAAGACACCTGATATCTCGACGCCATAGCCATAGAGCGCCAGCATAGACTGCAGTGCCTCGATCTGGGCGCCGGTATCGCCGGCTTTCAGCACCGCGCCGCGCCGGACCGGCGCCGCAGGCACGAGATGGCCGACCCCGGCCGCAAACAGCGCATTCCAGGGGAATTTCTCGCCCGGGTCGATCTTGCGCCCCGGCGCGATGTCGGAATGGGCAAGCACCCTTTGCGCCGTAATGGAATGGCGTTCGATGATACCAAGGCAAAGCCCGATCACCGCTTCCACCTGCCGCTTGGGAAAGGCCGAATAGCCGAGCGAATGGCCGGGATTGACGATTTCGATGCCGACCGAACAGGAGTTGATGTCGCGACGACCGAACCAGGAACTTGCACCGGCATGCCAGGCGCGGTCGCTTTCGCGCACCATCTGGATGATGCGGCCATCCTCATGGACGAGGTAGTGCGACGAGACTTCGCTTGCGGGGTCGCACAACCAGGCTTCCGCGGCAGCACCAGTCGCCATGCCGGTATAGTGCAGCACGATCATGTCGGGCCTGAGCGTTTCGCGCCGCGGGCCGAAATTCGGCGATACCCTGACCTCCGCGCTTGGCTCGTCGGGCGAGAAGCCGCTCATGCGTGCCTGAGGCCCCGCTCGATCATTTCATAGGCCGCGTTGATCGCCGCGACCCTGGTCGTTGCAATCTTGATGAATTCCTGCGGCAGGCCGCGCGCGATCAGCCGGTCCGGATGATTGTCGGAGACCAGCTTGCGGTATCGCTTCCTGACCTCCTCGAACGGCTTGCCGCGCTCAATGCCGAGCACGATATAGGGATCGCCGGCGCCGAGATTGACGTGCCTGGCCATGATGGCCTCGTAGTGCACCTCGTCGATGCGGAAAATCTCGGCAATACGGTGCAGGAAAATCCCTTCGCGCTCATGCACCAGCCCGTCCGCCTTGGCGATATGGAACAGACCGTCGAGTATGTCTTCCAGCATGACGCAGTTCGAATGGCCCGAGCCGCACATCTGCGCCATACTCTCGGCATAGGTCTCGAACCCGGCGACGTCGCGCTTGGCCAGATCGTAAAGCCGCGCCACATTGCGGGTCTGTTCTCGCGGCACCTCGAATATTTCCTGGAACGCGCGAACCTCGTCCTGGGTGACGATGCCATCGGCCTTGGCCATCTTGGCTGACAGCGCAATCATCGCCACAGAGAAGGCGACGCGCCGGCGCAGATCGGCGTCGCCGGAGAAAACCGTGCGCACGGCCTCGACCACATCGGCTACGCCGGACGTGGCTGAAGATGAAACGCGGTTGATGAAGTCGCCGAGGCGATCCCAAATCGACATGAGCGCTTATTAGGGCCGCCGGCCATCGCTATCAAGCCAAGACAGCGCCGCAGAGTGGATCGAATTTACGCAAGCAACCGACGCGCCAGATCCCAAACCGTAGGAAAGAGCCGGTTCAAGACCCTTGAGCCCCGAATCGACCTAAACGCAGGAAGGCCGGCGCTAAGCCGGCCTCCTCTCTCGTCACGTCAAAGTGACCGAGACTGTTGCTACTGCGCGGGGGCAGGAGCAGGTGTTGCCGGAGCCGGTTCTGCAGGCTTCGGTGCATCCGGCGTCGCCGGCTTCATGGGCTCGGCGGCTGGCGGATTGGTGCTCTGGGTGGTGGTGTTATCCGTACCGCTGTCGCTGCAGGCGGCAACGCCGAACAGGGCCAGGGCGGAAACGGAAGCAAGAATGAGCTTTTTCATGACATCTCTCCTTCAACACACGCTCACGTTGCGGTGAACGGTCGAAGGCAAAATGCATCAAACGGCCATGAGTTTCGTAACGTTGCGTTTCCTGATGTAACATCCGCGCACTACCGATTGCGGGCCGGGCGATGCCGAACTAACAGTCTGGACCCAAATGCAATGCCGGAGTTCTGCGTGGACAAGAAATGGGATTTTTGGATCGACCGCGGCGGCACCTTCACCGACGTGATCGGACGTGATCCGCAAGGCGGTTTGCATCCCAGGAAATTCCTGTCGGAAAATCCCGAAGCCTATCCCGACGCGGCCATAGCCGGCATCCGCGAGCTTCTGGGGCTGAAATCCGGCACCGCTATTCCTCCGGGCCTGGTCGGTGACGTCAAGATGGGTACCACCGTTGCCACGAATGCGCTGCTGGAGCGCAAGGGCGACCGTGTGCTTTTGCTCATCACCAAGGGCTTTCGCGATGCGCTGAAGATCGCCTATCAGGCGCGACCAGACATCTTCGCCAAGGAGATCATCCTTCCCGAACAGCTCTACGAGCGAGTCATCGAGATCGACGAGCGTGTGCGCGCCAATGGCGAGGTCGAGCGCTTGCTCGACATCGCCGCCTGCCGGCCCGCCATCGAACAGGCGAAGGCCGACGGCATCGATGCGGTGGCCATCGTCTTCATGCATGCCTGGAAATATCCCGACCACGAGAAGGCGGTGGCGAAAGTCTGCCGCAAGATCGGGTTCAGCCAAGTCTCGGTCAGCCATGAAGTCTCGCCACTGATCAAACTGGTCGGCCGCGGCGACACCACCGTGGTCGATGCCTATCTGTCGCCGATCCTGTCGCGCTATGTGCAAAGAGTAGCGGGAGAACTGGGCGCGACGCCAATCTCCCCACTTCTGGAGGGTGAGGAGCGGTCGGCCAAAGGCCGAGAAAAAGCCAACGATTTGGCTTTTTCAGCGACGAACGCCCGGAGACATAGCGAAGGGCAGTCCGCAAAGCAGCCAGAGGGGGTCCTCTCGGAAGGCACCGCCAATGCGCTGAGCCCGGTCGATCCAACCCCACCCGGCGGCTCCGCCGCCACCCTCCCCTCGAGGGGGAGGGAAAACCCTCGCCTGATGTTCATGATGTCGTCGGGCGGGCTCACCGCCGCCGACATGTTTCAGGGCAAGGACGCGCTGCTGTCCGGCCCGGCCGGCGGCGTCGTCGGCATGGTCGAGACGGCGAAACTCGCCGGCTTCGAGAAAGTCATCGGCTTCGACATGGGCGGCACCTCGACCGACGTTGCCCATTATGACGGCGAGTATGAGCGCGCCTTCGACACCGAGGTCGCCGGGGTGCGCATCCGCGCGCCGATGATGCGCATCCATACCGTCGCTGCCGGCGGCGGCTCGATCCTGCACTACGAAGCCGGCCGTTTCCGCGCCGGCCCGGATTCCGCAGGCGCCAATCCTGGCCCCGCCGCCTACCGGCGCGGCGGCCCGCTTGCCGTCACCGACGCCAATGTCATGCTGGGCAAGCTGCAGCCCGATTTCTTTCCGGCGATTTTCGGACCCGGCCAGGACCAGCCGCTCGACGTCGCCGCCGTGCATAAAAAATTCGCTGCGCTCGCCGCCGAAATCGGCGATGGCCGCACGCCGGAAGCCGTCGCCGAAGGGTTCGTTACCATCGCGGTGGAAAACATGGCCAATGCTATCAAGAAGATCTCCGTGCAGCGCGGCTACGATGTCACCGAATATCTCTTGAACTGTTTTGGCGGCGCCGGCGGCCAGCATGCCTGCCTGGTTGCCGACGCGCTCGGCATGGAGGCGGTACTGATCCACCCCTTCTCCGGTCTGCTCTCAGCCTATGGTATCGGCCTGTCGTCGGTTTTCGCGTCGCGCCAGCAGGCGCTCCTGAAGCCGCTTGCCGAAGAATCCAGGACCCAGATGGGCAGCCTCATCGGCACGTTGAAAAAAGCCGTCATCGCCGAATTGGCAGCGCAAGGCATCGCCGAGGACAAGATTGCGGCAAAGCCGGTGCTGCACATCCGCTATGACGGCACCGACACCACGCTGCCGGTGAATTTCGAAGGCGACTCGATCTTCCAGGCCAGGCGCGATTTCGAAATCGCCCACAAGGCGCAGTTCGGGTTCGTCTATGATGACAAGCCGATGATCGTCGAGACCGTTGGCGTGGAAGGCGCCGAGATCGTCGAGACCACGGCCGAAGCCGTTGCGCCCGCCGGACCGGCAAGGGTTGAAGCGGGTGCGTCGGGAACGCGGCGCATCTACACCGAGGGCCGCTGGCATGAGGCCGGCATCCATCGCCGCGAAAACCTGCGCCCATCCAATCTGGTCCCAGGCCCCGCTTTGATCATCGAGCCGAACCAGACCATCGTCGTCGAGCCGGGCTGGCAGGCCGAAATCACCAACCTCAATCACGTCGTCATTCGCCGCACGGAACGGAAAGTTCGCACGGCTGCCCTCGGTACCGAAGCCGATCCGGTGATGCTGGAGGTCTTCAACAACCTCTTCATGTCGATCGCCGAGCAGATGGGCGTCACGCTGCAGAACACCGCCTATTCCGTCAACATCAAGGAAAGGCTGGACTTTTCCTGCGCCGTCTTCGACCGTCATGGAGCGCTGGTCGCCAACGCGCCGCACATGCCGGTGCATCTCGGCTCCATGGACCGCTCGGTCGAAACCATCATCCGGCTGAACTCCGGCGACATCCATCCCGGCGACGTCTTTGCGCTGAACGCCCCCTATAATGGCGGCACGCATTTGCCTGATATCACGGTGGTGACGCCGGTGTTTTCCCTCCCCCTTGAGGGGAGGGTGGCCGCGCAGCGGCCGGGTGGGGTCCTCTCAGAAGGCACCACAAGAGCGTCGAGCACTGCCGCAACGACCCCCTCCGGCGGCTCCGCCGCCACCTCCCCCTCAAGGGGGGAGGAAGTAATCTTCTACGTAGCCTCGCGCGGCCACCATGCCGACATTGGCGGCACGGCTCCCGGCTCGATGACGCCGCTTGCCACCACGGTCGACGAGGAAGGCGTGCTGTTCGACAATTTCCGGGTCGTCGATCGTGGAAAATTCCGCGAGGCGGAGTTGCAAACGCTGCTCACCGACCACGCCTACCCCGCCCGCAACCCGCACCAGAACATCGCCGACCTCAAGGCGCAGATCGCCGCCAATGAAAAGGGCGTGGCGGAATTGCGCAAGATGGTCGGCCATTTCGGCCTCGATGTCGTCGAAGCCTATATGGGCCATGTCCAGGACAACGCCGCCGAAAGCGTTCGCCGCGTGCTGGAGCGGCTGCCCGATAGTTCCGAGTACGAATACCCGACCGACACCGGCCAGGTGATCAAGGTGAAGATTACCGTCGATCGGCAAAAGCGCGAGGCGACCGTCGACTTCACCGGCACCTCGAAGGTCGAGAAGAACAATTTCAACGCGCCCGAGCCCGTCGCCCGCGCCGCCGTGCTCTATGCCTTCCGTGTCATGGTCGAGGACATGATCCCGATGAATGCCGGGTGCCTCAGGCCGATCAACATCATCATCCCCGAAGGCTCGATGCTGAAGCCCGCCTACCCCGCCGCCGTCGTCGCCGGCAATGTCGAGACCTCGCAGCACGTCACCAACGCGCTGTTCGGCGCCATGGGTGCCATGGCCAATGCGCAAGGCACGATGAACAACCTGACCTTCGGCAACAAGCAGTACCAGTATTACGAGACCATCTGCTCCGGCTCGCCGGCAGGCCGGATGAACTCCGGCCGCGGCTTTGCCGGCACATCCGGCGTCCACACCCACATGACCAATTCGCGCCTCACCGACCCGGAAGTGCTGGAATTGCGTTTTCCCGTGCTGCTCGAGGATTTTCACATTCGCGAAGGCTCCGGCGGCAAAGGCGAATGGAGCGCCGGCGACGGCACCAGGCGCACCATCCGTTTCCTCGAAAAGATGGAATGCGCCATCCTGTCCTCGCACCGCAACCGCCCGCCGCAAGGCCTCGACGGCGGCGGTGACGGCGAGGTCGGCTCGACCAAGGTCCGCCGCCAGGACGGCAGCGTCGAGACGCTGAAGGCCTGCGACCAGACCGTGCTCGACGCCGGCGACGCCGTCATCCTGACGACGCCGACACCCGGGGGATTTGGCAAGGCCTGAACTCGCGTCAACAGGCTGTCACCCGCCTGTCATGCCCCTGAGTTACCCGCTTGCGGCAAAGCAAATGGGGAATCACTTTGCCATGACGGACGTCTCCTCGGATCTCGTTTTTCGCCGCGGCAAGGAAGTTGGAAAAGCCGTCTACCAGAACCGCCCGCTGTCGAAGGCCGGCATCTCGGAGCGGCTGTTCGCCCTCTTGTTTTCCGGTCTCGTCTATCCGCAGATCTGGGAAGACCCTGAAGTCGACATGGAGGCCATGCAGCTTGGCCAGGGTCACCGCGTCGTCACCATAGCGTCGGGCGGCTGCAACATCCTCGCCTACCTCACCCGCTCGCCTGAACGCGTCGATGCGGTCGACCTCAACGCCGCCCACATCGCCTTGAACCGGATGAAGCTGGAGGCGGTGCGGCATCTGCCCTCGCAGGGCGATCTGTTCCGTTTCTTCGGCGCCGCCGGCACCAGCCACAATTCGCAAGCCTATGACCGCTTCATCGCGCCGCATCTCGACCCGGTCAGCCGCCACTATTGGGAGCGTCGCAGCTGGCCCGGCCGCCGGCGCATCACCGTCTTCGACCGCAATTTCTACCAGACCGGCCTGCTCGGCCTGTTCATCGCCATGGGCCACCGCATCGCCAAATTCTTCGGCGTCGATCCCGCCGGTATCATGGCGTCGAAGAGCCTCGCCGACCAGCGCCGCTTCTTCAACGAAGAGCTGGCGCCGGTCTTCGACAAGAAGCTGTTGCGCTGGGCTACCTCGCGCAAGGCTTCGCTGTTCGGCCTCGGCATTCCGCCGGCGCAGTACGATTCGCTGATCACCTCGGGCGATGGTTCGATGGCCAGCGTGCTGAAGGCCCGGCTGGAAAAGCTCGCTTGCGATTTTCCACTGAAGAACAACTACTTCGCTTGGCAAGCCTTCGCCCGTCGCTATCCCAATCCGGGTGAGGCCGCCCTGCCCGCCTATCTAGAAGAGGCCAACTACAAGGCGATCCGCAACAATGTCGATCGCGTCGGCATCCACCACGCCAATCTGATCGAATTTCTGGCCGGCAAGGACGCAAGCACCGTCGATCGTTTCGTCCTGCTCGACGCGCAGGACTGGATGACGAACGACCAGCTCAATGCCCTTTGGTCGGAGATCACCCGCACCGCCTCGGTCGGCGCCCGAGTCATCTTCCGTACCGCCGCCGAGCCCAGCCTGCTGCCGGGCCGCGTCTCGATCTCGCTGCTCGACCAGTGGACCTACGAGGACGAGGCCTCGCGCGACTGTTCGGCCCGCGACCGCTCGGCCATCTATGGCGGCTTCCACCTCTATGTGAAGCGCGCGGCATGAGCGCGAGCGAGCTGCCGGCCGACCATGCCGAACTGATGGACGGCGTCTATCGCTGGCAACGCCATATCTACGACCTGACCCGCAAATACTATCTGCTTGGCCGCGACCAGATGATAGCCGGGCTGGATGTGCCGGCGAATGGCAGAGTGCTCGAACTTGGCTGCGGCACCGGCCGCAACATCGCGCTTGCCGCCCGCCGCTATCCCGACGCCCGCCTCTACGGCCTCGACATCTCGGCCGAGATGCTGGAGACGGCGAGCAAGGCGATCGGCCGCGACGGCCTGTCCGGCCGCGCCGTGCTGGCGCGCGGCGACGCCACCGATTTCGACGCCAAGACGCTGTTCGGCGTCGAGCGCTTCGACCGCATCTTCGTGTCCTATTCGCTGTCGATGATCCCCGGTTGGGAAAAGACGGTTTCGGCAGCCCTTGCGGCACTCGCGCCCGGCGGCTCGCTGCATGTCGTCGATTTCGGCCAGCAGGAAGGCTTGCCCAACTGGTTCCGGACATTGCTGCGCGGCTGGCTCAAGAAATTCCATGTCACGCCACGTGAATCATTGCGCGAAGTCTTGGAATCGGAATCTCGGCGAACCGGCGCAAGCTTCTGTTTCCGCGCGCTTTATCGCGGCTATGCCTGGCTGGCGGTCGTCAAGATCGCGCACTCTTACCTCCCCCTCGATGGGGGAGGTCGCGCCGAAGGCGCGGGTGGCCAGGCACCCCGCCCCGGCGCTACGCGCCGACCCTCCCCATCAAGGGAGGGTAAGGGAGCTAGCGCAGTGCCTTCATCAGCGCGCCGACCATCACCTGCGGCCGGTAGCCGAGCTTGGCCGGCGTCAACCCCAGCCGCACCACCACCAGTTGCTCCGACGGGATGATGGCGACCGTCTGGCCGTCATGGCCCTCCATCCAGTAGGTATCGTTGGGCAGTCCGGCGGCGACGCCGGCGCCGGGATTTCCTTCGTCCCCCGGGGCTTCGATCCAAAGTTGCCCCTTGCCGTAGACTTTCGAGGCCGGTGCCGGTTCGCACATCCAGTCGACGAAACCGGCCGGCAGGATCTGGTTGCCGTTCCAGACGCCGCCCTGCAGCAGGAATTGGCCGAACCGCGCCCAGTCATGCCCCGTGGCATAGAGGTAGGATGAGCCGACAAAGGTACTCTCCTCGTCGGTTTCGAGCACCGCGCTCTGCATGCCGAGCGGCCCGAACAGCGCTGTCCTTGGCCACATCAGCGCCTTGTCCTTGTCGCCGATAGCATCCTGCCACAGCCGCGACAGCATCACCGCCGTGCCGCTCGAATAGGAAAAGACCTTGCCGACGTCGCCGGTCAGCGGCTTGGCCTCGGCGAAGCCCGCCATATCAGGTTCGAGGTAGAGCATGCGCGTCACATCGGCAACGTCGCCATAATCCTCGTTGAACTCGAGTCCGCTCGACATCGCCATCATATCGGCAAGGCTGATGGCGGCGCGGCCGTCCGCCTTCCATGAGCCGAACAGGCCCTGATTGGTCACCGCCATCTTGCCGTCCTTGACCAGCGTGCCGACGAGCGCGGCGTTGACTGTCTTGGTCATCGACCAGCCCAGCAGCGGCGTTTTCGCCGAAAAGCCGTCGCCATAACGCTCCGCAACAATGCGGCCATTTTTGACCACCACCACGGCGCGCATGCCGATTCCGGTCATCGCCGCACCGTCGAGGATCTTGTTGATTTCGGGATTTTGCGAGGCATCGACTCGATCTCCCTCGGGCCACAGATCGCCCTTGGTGGCCGCCGACGCCTCGGCAGGGATTGACGTGCGCCGTGCCTTGCCGACGTCGCCATCAGGAACCGAGGCGCAACCCAGGCCGGCGCGCGCAACAGCAACGCTCTTGCCGAGGAAGCCAAGCAGCCCGGCCGAGGCGGTCCCCCTGTTCTTGTCGACCGACACCTTCATCAGCCTGAGAAGCGGATGGCCGGGCGCCTGCACGTCGATGGCAAGCACCTCATTGGGATCACGGCCGGCGATAAAAACATTCGAGCAGACAATCTTGGCGGAATAGCCGGAACCGACGCGGATCAGTTCGGGCGGCGCGACGTAGAGCCAGGTAAACAGGGCGGCTATGGCCAACACGACCAGGCCGAGCAGCCATTTGATGATCTTCACGGCGATCCGCATCTTTCCGTCCCTGCTTTTCCGCTGCCCGTGGCTTGCGGCCCGATTTATGTCATCGATTTGCCGCCATTGCTTCCGCAAAATCGGTGTTCTTGTCGAGCGCCGTCAACCTGTTATCAACCATGATCGGCGATCACTGGTGCATGTCGCCCAAAAGTGCGCAGCGGTTTTGGAACAACGACATGCACGAAAATAGCGTATCAGGCGATGCTGTGGGGCGATCGCCTGAGGGGCACCTGCAACGACAACCCAACAGCGACCGGCTGATTCCGGCTCGGGAAATGCGATGCGCCGTTTCGCGGCCCTCATCACGTTGACGCTGCTGGCCGCCTGCTCGACCGCCGGCGATCTCGTGCCCTCGATGTCGCCATCCAGCAGCCCGACGGTTGCCGTGCGCGCACCGCGTTTCGAAGACTCCAAGCCGCATGAATGGGATAGCGGCGCGCCTTGGAACTATGCCGTTCACGGCACCGACGTCTCCAAATACCAGACCTCGGTCGACTGGCCGACGGCCAAGGCCAGCGGCATCTCCTTCGCCTTCATCAAGGCGACCGAGGGCGGCGACCGTTTCGACGAGTATTTCAACGAGCATTGGTCGCGCACCAAGGCCAATGGCATTCCGCGCGCGGCCTACCATTTCTTCTATTTCTGCACGCCTGCCGCCACCCAGGCGCGCTGGTTCATCCAGAACGTGCCCGTCGACCGCTCGGCCATGCCGCCGGTGCTCGACATGGAGTGGAACCCGCAATCGCCGACCTGCCGGCTGCGCCCGGATTCAGCGACGGTGCGGGCCGAAATGACCACCTTTCTCGAGATGATCGAGCGGCACTATGGCAAGAAGCCGATCATCTACACCTCGGTCGACTTCTTCGACGATAACGACCTTGCGACCTTCCGCGGCTATCCCTACTGGCTGCGCTCGGTGGCCGGCCACCCCCGCCAGAGGTACGGCAGCCACCCTTTCACCTTCTGGCAATACACCGGAACCGGTATCGTGCCCGGCATGAACGGCAAGTCCGATATCAACGTCTTCAACGGCACTGAGGCAGCCTGGAAAAAGTGGCTGCGGCAGAACACCCGTTGACACCGGCTCTACCGCCTGCTTTTCGACGTCCCATGCGCACCTACCTGCAGCCACTGGGATATTTACGCCGGAAACAGTCGAAGAGCCGCCTGCGCTCCGGGCTGCTCGCGGCCCTGCTGCTCGGCGCTACGGCGATGCCGGCGGCGGCGCAGGAATGCGGCGGCGACTTCGAAACCTGGAAGCAAGGCGTGGCGGCGGAAGCCAAGGCAGCCGGTGTCGGCGCTGTCGGCCTTAACGCGCTGGAGGCCGCCACCATCGACGACAAGGTGCTCGCGCGTGACCGCGCCCAGGGCGTCTTCGCCCAGACCTTCGTTCAGTTCTCCAACCGCATGATCTCGGCCTACCGGCTGAAGCAGGGCGCGGCCAATCTGAAGAAATACGCCGAAATCTTTGCGCGCGCCGACCAGCAGTTCGGTGTCCAGGCGCCGATCATCACCGCCTTCTGGGGGCTGGAGACCGATTTCGGCGCCGTACAGGGCGATTTCCACACGCTGAGCGCCTTGGTGACGCTGTCGCATGACTGCCGCCGCCCGCAGCTGTTTCGGCCGCAACTGCTGCCGCTGTTGACGCTGATCGATCGCGGCGTCGTTCCGGCCGACGTCACCGGCGCCTGGGCCGGCGAGATCGGCCAGACGCAGATCCTGCCTTCCGACTATCTCGCGCGCGGCGTCGACGGCGACGGCGACGGCATCGTCGACCTCAGGCGCAGCGTACCCGACGTGATCATGACCACGGCCAACAAGGTGCTGTCGCGCGGCTGGAAACGCGACCAGCCGTGGATCGAGGAAGTGCGCGTGCCCGAGGACATGCCCTGGGAGCAGACCGGCCGCACCAACAAGCTGCCGCTGTCTCAATGGGCCGCGTGGGGCGTCACCAATCCCGATGGCACGCCGCTGATCGACAATGGCCTGAAGGCCGGCCTGGCGCTGCCGATGGGCCGCAAAGGTCCGGCCTTCCTCGCCTACGACAATTTCGACGTCTATCTCGAATGGAACCAGTCCTTCACCTACGCGCTGACCGCCGCCAACTTCGCCAGCCGGCTGGCCGGGGCAAAGCAGTTCGACCCGCGCAATCCCGAAACCGGGCTCAATGGCGACCAGATGAAGGAATTGCAGACCAAGCTCGAAGCCAGGGGCTATGACGTCGGCACCGTCGACGGCATTCTGGGCACCAACACCCGCGAAGCCATCCGCAAGGAACAGATGCGGCTCGGCATGCCGGTCGACGGCTGGCCGACGCCGGAGCTTTTGGGGAAACTGTGAGTAGAATCTGCCCAAGCTGGGTTCCTTATTCCCTACTCCTTGCCCGGACGAAGTCGATAAATGCCCGCAAAGCCGGGGGGACGTGCCTCGAACTCGGGTGATACAGGAAGAAGCCTGGAAAGCTGGGCGACCAGGGCTCTAGAAATCTCATCAGCCTGCCCGCATTGATCCAGGACTGGACCTGATAGTCGATCATGTAGGCAACGCCTGCTCCACCCAGCGCCGCGTTCAGCATCAGCTCGGTGTCGTTAACAGTCAGGCTGCCCTCGACGGCGATTTCCAGAGACCGTTTGCCGCGCGCGAACTCCCATCGATAGAGGTTGCCGCCACCAGGCCACTGGAATGTTATGCATTGGTGCTGATGCAACTCCTGCGGATGGCGCGGTATGGCCCGATTTTCGAGATAGACGGGAGCGGCCACCGCCGCCATCTGCAAATCCCCGCTCAGTTTCACTGCCACCATGTCCTTCTCCAGCCGCTCGCCAAGCCTGATTCCGGCATCGAACCGTCCTCGAACAATGTCGGTCAGCGTATCGTCGACGATGACGGTCAGCGCGATATCAGGATAGGCGCGTTGGAAGTCGCCAAGGATCGGGCCGATGAACCGCACCGCGGCAACACGCGGCACGTTTATTCGTAGCGAACCCGCCGGCCGATCACGCGCGGCTTGAATGTCCGCTACGGCGCCCTCCAGCTCTTCGAACGCAACGGCAAGGCGCGCAAACAGCGTCTCGCCGGCACCAGTGGGTGAAACACTACGCGTCGTGCGATTCAGCAACCTGATGCCGATGCGAGCCTCCAGTTGCCGAATCGACTGGCTGAGCGCCGGCGGGGAAACACGCAGCCGGGCGGCGGCGCGGACGAAACTACGCTCTTCCACGATTGCGGCGAATGCCTTGAGCTCGGCGAATTCAGAACCGCGCATTGTGTATCCCTAGATTAACAAGCTAGTCAGATAATAGGCCATTATCTGATCAGTTGCATGGCCCTATTTCTCGACTGGCGGACCCGTCAGATGAAACCGGCACGGGCCTGAATGATTGAAGGAAACGTATCATGCCCAAGTCCTTGCAAGGCAAAACCGCACTCGTCACCGGCAGTTCGCGCGGCATTGGGCGAGCCATCGCCGAAGGACTCGCCTCCAAGGGCGCTGCCGTCGTCGTCAACTATGTCGGCAACCACGAAGCCGCTGACGAGGTCGTGGCCGCCATCGCCGGCAGGAGAGGAAAGGCGATCGCCATCCAGGCCGACATATCAAGCGTCTCGGATATTCATCGCCTGTTTGACGAGGCTGAGAGTGAGTTCGGCGCGATCGACATCGTGGTTGCCAATGTCGGCGTCGCCGTCATCAAGCCTCTGACGGAGGCAACCGAAGCCGATTTCGACCATGTCTTCGGCACCAATGCCAAGGGCACCTTCTTCGTGCTTCAGGAAGCAGCGCGCCGTGTGCGAAACGGTGGCCGCATCATCGCGGTCTCCACCGGCGGCACCAAGATGTTCTTCACGCAAACGGCGCTCTATCTCGGCAGCAAGGGCGCCGTCGAACAATTCGTCCGTGTGCTCTCGCGTGAACTCGGACCGCGCGGCATCACCGTGAATGCGCTGTCGCCTGGCTTCACCGACACGGACCTGCTTCCCGAGCGCGATCGCGCCGTGGCGGCCGGCATGTCTCCATTTGGCAGGATCGGCGCGCCCCGCGACGTTGCCGATGTCGCGGTCTTCCTGGCCAGCGACGAGGCCCGCTGGCTGACCGGCGAGAATATCCAGGCCGGTGGAGGCGTCGCCTAATCCGCCATTGTCTCCAGGCTGGCGAATCCCTGCGGCGCATCGCCTTCATCGAAGGGTGTCGTCACCTCGACGAAGGTATCGGGATAAAAGCCGTTGAAGCGGGTTCTCAGCGACAGCGAATAGGCACCGATATGGCCGATCTCGATCCAGTCGCCGGTGTCGACGGTTTCCGGCAGCCAGAACGGCCGCGACAGGATGTCGACGGAATCGCAGGTCGCGCCGCAGACCTTGAACGGCACGATGTTCTTCTCCTCGCCATTGCGCGAGCGGATCGCCGGATCGGGGATGAAGCGGGCCGGCAGTGTGATCTTGCCGGTCCAAGAATCCGACAGCGACGCCCAGATGCCGTCATTGATGTAGAGCCGCTTGCCCTTGCGCAGCAGCACCCGCACGATCAGCGAGAGGCAGCGCGCCACGATCACCCGGCCGGGCTCGGCCACCAACGGGATCTGGTCGAACTGGTATTCCCTGAGGTCGCCCGACAGCCGCGACATGATCTGGCCGAGCGACGGCATCTCGATCTGCTTGCGATTGGGGTCATGGCCGTACTCGGCGGGAAAGCCGCCGCCGACATCGAGCCCCGCAATGTCGAAGGTCAGCCGGTTGCGCACCCAATCGGCGGAGGCCAGCGCCCGTTCATAGGTGTCGGGATCCTCGATCTGGCTGCCGACATGGAAGCACAGGCCGACCTTGTAGCCGGTGCGGTTGAGCCGCTCGGCGAGTTCCACCGCATAGGCCGGCCCGGCGCCGAATTTCTTCGACAGTTCATAGGCCGCCGAACCCTTGGTCTGGATTCGCACGAACACGCTGATGGAGCCCGGATCGATGTCAAGCGCCCGCACCACCCGCGTCAGCTTGGTGATCTCGTCCTCATGGTCGAGCGAAATGACGCGGATGGCGTATTTTTCCAGCGCAAGCTTGATGTCCGACTGCGCCTTGACCGGATGCATGTAGAGCATCTCGGCGTCGGGTGAGACGGCGCGCACTGCGGCGAACTCGCCGGGCGAGGCCACATCGAAGGCGGTGACGCCGGCTTCGACCAGCGCCTTCAGCACGATCTGCTCGCCATTGGTCTTGACTGCGTAGGCTGTCTTGCCGGGAAACATGCCCATGAACTGTTTGGCATCCGCCTTCAGCACCTGCGGGCGAAAGCAGTAGACCGGATCGTCCGGCCGAAGCGCCAGCGCCGCCTCGCGGGCATTCTCGAATCGCTGCATGGACGAATCCCCTGACTTCTCGGCTGCGCACAATTAATCCAAGCTAGCGGCCAAAGAAAACAATTCTGTGTCTGGCGGGCACTGACCCAGCGGCGCACCCTCTGGCAGCACTGTTGCCAGCAATCAGGTTTCGGGTGGCTCTTGTCGCCGGACCCGATATGCCTTCTGCCTGAGTGGCTGGCATTGATGCCGCGGGGAAGGACGTTCACGATGGCAATAGCCACGACAGCCGTGCAGCGCGGACCGATGACGCTGAGGGACTGGGGACAGCTTCTGCTGCTCGGCGCCATCTGGGGCGGCTCGTTCTTCTTTGCCCGCATCGCCGTTGCCGAAATGCACCCGCTGGTGCTGGTGCTGTTTCGCGTTGCCATTGCGGCCATTGCACTGCAGCTCTATCTCGGCATTCGCGGTCCGTCCTTCCGCCTCGCCTTCCCGCATGCCGGCCTGTTTTTCCTTTTGGCGCTCGCCAACAATGTCGTCCCGTTCTCGCTGATCTTTGCCGGCCAGACCGCGCTTGGCGCCGGCGTCGCCTCGGTGCTCAATGCGACGACGCCGTTCTGGACGCTGATCCTCGCCAACGCGCTGACAGCGGACGAAAAGCTCTCCTGGAACAAGCTTGCCGGCATCGGGCTCGGCATCGCCGGCACCGCTGTCATGATCGGCCCCGGCCTGCTGGCCGGGCTCGGCGGCCCGGTCTGGGCGAAATTCGCGCTGATCGGCGCCTCGCTGTCATACGCCGTCGCGCTGATGATTGCCCGCCGCTTCAAGGGCGTGCCCTCGCCGGTCATCGCCACCGGACAATTGACGGCGTCGACCATCATCATGATCCCGGTGGTGCTGCTCACCTATGGCCCGGCCGGCCTGTTCTCGGCCTCGCCGCCGGTCTGGACGGCGGTGCTGGCGCTGGCGCTGCTCTCCACCGCCTTCGCCTACATCCTCTATTTCAACCTCGTCGCCTCGGCCGGCGCCACCAACGCCTCGCTGGTCACGCTCATCGTCCCGGCCAGCGCCATCCTGCTCGGCCTCCTGTTCCTCGGCGAGCGGCTCGCTCTGTTCGAGTTCTGCGGCATGGCACTGATCGCGCTTGGCCTGTTGACGATCGACGGGCGGTTGTTTGGTCGGCGCTAATGCCTGTCGACCAAAAGTGCGCAGCGGTTTTGGGACAACGACGCGCTTTAGGTCTGGTAGCGCTGCCATGCCTCGCTTTCGCCACGGCCGCGTCACAATTTATTCACAGGCTGCCAGCGGCTTTTGCCGAAGAGTTTCAACGCTTAACGACAGGTGGCAGGTCGCAAATTCCACAATCGCGTCGCATTGCAGCATATTTTCCGCTTGCCTGTGGCACAAATGCCCCTAGACTCCACCCATAGCTCTTGAAGAGGAGACTATGACATGGGACTTACGAGGCCAATCAACGCATTGATGATCTGTGCTGCATTTGCCTTCATTGGCGCCCTTATCATAGGTGTTCTTCCGTAACCGCCGGAGCGGAAGAACAGCAGCAATAGCCCACAAATTCGAAAGGCCGGGTGTTTCGCCCGGCCTTTGCATTTCAGATTTCATACCACGATGAAGCTCAGGCGGCGGCGGATCCAGCTGCCTCTGTTTCGTGGGAGCGGATGCCGATCATATGGCAGATGGCAAACACCAGGTCGGCCCGGTTCATGGTGTAGAAATGGAAGTCGCTGACGCCGCGCTCGACGAGATCGAGCACCTGCTCGGCCGCCACGGCAGACGCCACGAGCGCATGCGTCTGCGGATCGTTGTGCAGCCCTTCGAAACGCTCGACCAGCCATGCCGGCACCAGCGCGCCGCAGCGCGCCGAGAAATTGGCGACCTGGGTGAAATTGTGCACCGGCAGGATGCCAGGCACGATCGGGATGTAGATGCCGGCACGGCGCGCCTTCTCGACATAACGCTCGTAGAGATCGTTGTCGAAGAAGAACTGGGTGATCGCCCGCGTCGCGCCATTGTCGGCCTTGCGCTTCAGCATGTCGAAGTCGGTGGCGAAGTCGGGGCTTTCCGGATGCTTTTCGGGATAGGCCGAGACCGAGATGTCGAAATCGCCGGCGTCCTTCAGCGCTCCGACAAGTTCGGCGCCATTGGCATAGCCATCGGGATGCGGCCGGTAGGCCGTACCGACACCCGCCGCCGGATCGCCGCGCAACGCAACGAAGCGCTTCACGCCCATATCGGCGAATTCGCGGACCACGGCATCGACCTCATGGCGGGCGGCGTCGACGCAGGTCATGTGCGCCGCCGGCGTCAGCGTCGTCTCGTTCAGGATGCGCTTGACCGTGCGCGCCGTGCGCTCCCGCGTCGAGCCGCCGGCGCCGTAGGTCACCGAGACGAATCTCGGCTTCAGCGGCTCCAGCCTGGTGACGGTGTCCCAGAGCCTGGCTTCCATCTCGTCGGTCTTCGGCGGGAAGAACTCGAAGGAGACGCGCACCTTGTCGCCAATGTCGGGACGGCGGGAAAAGCGGAACTGGTTCATCAGGCGATTTCCCCCATAGGGTACGCTTTGGTAGGTTGGGTGTCATTTGAAGGCTCGGCGATCAGCATGCGGCGGTCGCGGCCGAGCCACAGCTTGACGGTGAGCCTGGCTTCGTTGCCGCCGCGCGGCTCGAATTCCTGGGCATCCTCGAGATCAAGCCCGGCCTCGGCAAACCATTCGGAGATCTGGCGGTCGGAAAAGCCCAGCCTGACATGCGCATGCTGGTCGCGCAGGAATTCCAGCGCATGCGGCGCGAAGTCGACGATCACCAGCCGGCCCGCCGGACGCAGCAGCCGCGCCGCCTCGCGAATGGCGCGTGCCGGATCGTCGAGATAGTGCAGCACCTGATGGATGGTGACGAGGTCGAAGGCGTCGCGCTCGACCGGCGGCGCGAAAATGTCGCCTTGGCGGACCTGCGCATTGGCGATGCCTGCCTTGTCGAGATTGGCCCGCGCCACCGTCAGCATTTCCCGCGACATGTCGATGCCGACGCCGCGCCGGTAGAGCGGCGAAAATATCTCCAGCAGCCGCCCGGTACCAGTGCCGAGATCTAGCATCGACTGGAATGGCCGCTTGCCGACCAGCTTGAGGAGTGCGGCTTCCACCGCGCGGTCCGGCACATGCAGCGAGCGGATGTGATCCCAGCTGGCGGCGTTCTCGGAGAAATACTCGGCGGCACGGTCCTGGCGCTTGCGCTTGACCGATGCCAACCGCTCGAGATCGCGCTCGACCTGTGGATCGGCGCCGCGAATGCCAGAGACCAGCCCCATGACGAAGTCGCGCGCGGAATCCGTATCCGACAGCCGGAAGAAGGCCCACGAGCCCTCCTGGTAGCGGCCGATCAACCCGGCCTCCAGCAGCAGCTTCAAATGCCGCGACACCCGCGGTTGCGACTGGCTGAGGATCTCGGTGAGGTCGGACACGGTGAGATCGCCGCGCGACAGCAGCGCCAGGATGCGGAGCCGGCTCGATTCGGCCGCAGCCTTCAACGTATCAACCATCGTATCGAGCGAAACATGCATCGGCGCGTTCTCGTTGAAAAAGATATAAACATATGTTTATGTCAGCTTTGACGACATGGCAAGGCCTATGTCGCTTCCTGACAAGAAAATGCCGCACACATGATCCCCGCCTGAGAGAACCGCTTTTCCCTGACGATCGGCTGGAAACTTGTGCTAGGGCGAAAGCCATGTTCGAGAAGCGCGACGGCGAAAAGCTCCTGCAGACTGACCCGGCTGACATGCCGGCGGATGGCCATATCGTGTTCATCGGCCGCATCGCCTCGCCATGGACATCCAGGCAAACCTGCCCAAAGAACATGCGCGCGGCGCGCGAGGCCGGACAGGCGGCCACGGTTCTCATCGACCCTGCCTATCGCGACGGCCTGCTTGCGCTGGAGCGGGCCAGCCACATCGTCATCCTGTCCTGGCTGCATCACGCGCCGCGGGCACTGATTGTCCAGAGACCCCGCCATGCGGCTGAGCCGAAAGGCGTTTTCTCGCTGCGCTCCCCTGCCCGGCCGAACCCAGTCGGGCTGCATATCGCCGGCCTGATCGCCGTCGACATCGACCACGGCCGCATCGCCATCGACGCCATCGATGTGCTCGACGGCACCCCGGTGATCGACATCAAGCCCTATTTCGCCTCGACCGACGCCTTTCCCGAGGCGACCATTGCCGGGCGTGACGAAAAATGAGCGCGCCCACCGGCCGCCGCCGCGCCATCGCCAAGGCGCTGACCGCACTGCTGCCCCTGGCGCCCTATGCCGATATGGAGAAAATCCGCACCGGGGCCGGCGCCGTGCACATGAAGACGCTGCCGCCGGGCATCGCGGTCTGGCTGGCGACGATCGCCCATATCAGGCACGGCCATACCGACTATGAAAAGCTGCTGGCCGAGGGCTATGACCGCGACTCGGCGCGGTTCTTCGTCATCGAGCAAACAAACATGGTGCTGACCCGTTGGCGCGCCACGCGCCTGCTCGATGCAGAGGACGAAGAGGAATAATTTCAGCTACCGTCGCTTCAATACGGCAACCGCATTGTAGGGCTGGCCGTCCGCCTGCCCAACCCAGGTCCAGGACAGGTTCCCTTTGAAGAACCGGACGGTGATGCCGCCACCGTCGATGCACTTGTCCTGGCCGTAGCTGATGCTTTCCCGGTATTCCGCCGAACTGTCGTCGCGAGAAATCTGGGTCAACGGTCCGCCGCAGCCGAGCGACGGATAGTCGATCGACGCGGCGCCATCGCCGATGGTCATGGCGATCGCCCAATCGGCGCCGGCAGCCCCGGCCGGACTTTGATGGCCGCTGCCGGTCCAGATCCCGTTGAGCCCCGTCGCGTTGACCACGCAAGGCACGTTCTGAAAGATCGGCGTCAGTTCGCTGCCCGTCTTCTCGCAACGATAGGTCTGGCCGTTCTGGCACAGCGCCTCGCCCTCGCGAGCGCATTGCGCGAAGGCATCGCCAGTGACGAAGACGACGAAAATTGCAAAGCTGATGGTCCGAAAAGATTTGCCCATTTTGCCCCTCCCGGCCGGATATTTTCAAGCCGGACCATAGGGCATATCGAATGTGCCACCTAGGACAAACAGCGATAGTTGGGTGGCCCTATGCCGCCTGCAGGGGACCACTAGCTTGACTCTGCCGCATCAAGCCGAAGGACCAATCGCCATGAACCGAAGCGCAGCAGCGGGTAGCATTGTGCCATTGCCGGCTTTGTCGGATCGCCATATCGATCCGCATTCCTATCCCGACGGCATCGCCTTTCTCGATGGTCAGTATCTGCCGATGTCGCAGGCCAAAATCTCGGTGCTGGATTGGGGGTTTCTGCATTCCGACGCCACCTACGACACCGTGCATGTGTGGGACGGGAGCTTCTTCCGACTCGACCTGCATCTCGACCGCTTCTTCGCCGGCTTGCAAGAACTGCGCATGACGATCCCATTCGACCGCGACGGGGTGAGTGAAATCCTGCACAATTGCGTGGCGCTGTCGGGCCATCGCGCCGCCTATGTCGAAATGCTGTGCACGCGCGGCGCCTCGCCGACCTTCAGCCGCGACCCGCGCCAGGCGGTCAACCGCTTCATGGCTTTCGCCGTTCCCTTCGGCTCGGTCGCCAATGCCGAGCAGTTGCGGCGCGGCCTGCATGTCGCCATCAGCGACAAGGTGCGCATTCCGCCGGCTTCGATCGATCCGGCGATCAAGAACTATCACTGGCTCGACCTGGTGCGCGGCCTCTACGACGCTTATGACCGTGGGGCCGAAACCGCATTGATACTCGACTTCAACGGCAATGTCGCCGAAGGCCCCGGCTTCAACGTGTTCTGCGTCAAGGACGGCAGGCTGTCGACGCCAGCCGCCGGCGTGCTGCCCGGCATCACCAGGCGCACCGTCTTCGACCTCTGCGCCGAGGCAGGCCTTGTCGCCGACTCGGCCGATGTCAGCGTTGCCGCGCTAAAGGCTGCCGACGAAGTCTTCATCACTTCCACCGCCGGCGGCATCATGCCGGTGACAGTGATCGACGGCGCTGCTGTCGCCTACGGCAAGATAGGCGGGATCACAAAGCGCTTGATGGCGCTCTACTGGCAAAAGCATGACGACCCGGCCTGGTCGAGCCCGGTGCGCTATCCCTGACCGGCGAAGGTCCTGCTCCACACGATGTCGTGACCAAAAAGATTCCCCCTCGCCTCTGGAAAATCGCTCGACGCACCGTATATCGCGGAAGCGGAGAAGCCTCCGCTTCCCAGTTCACGGCCCGCATGGGCAAGGATTCCACGTCATGACATCAAAGGTTTGGTTCATCACCGGATCGTCGAAAGGCTTTGGCCGAGTCTGGGCCGAGGCCGCACTCGCTCGCGGCGACCGTGTCGCCGCAACCGCGCGCGATGCCGGCACGCTCGCCGATCTCGTCGCGAAATACGGCGATAATGTCGCCGCGATCAAGCTCGACGTCACCGACAAGAAGGCTGTCGATGCGGCCATCGCCGAGGCGCACAAGCGCTTTGGCCGGCTCGACGTCGTCATCAACAATGCCGGCTATGGCCATTTCGGCGCCATCGAGGAAGTCAGCGAACAGGAAGCTCGCGACCAGATCGAAACCAATGTGTTCGGCGCGCTCTGGGTCACACAGGCGGCTTTGCCGATCATGCGGGCGCAGCGCTCCGGCCATATCATCCAGATCTCGTCGATCGGCGGCGTCAACGCCTTCGCCTCGCTCGGCCTTTACCATGCCTCGAAATGGGCGCTCGAAGCCTTCAGCCAGTCGCTCAGCATCGAGGTCGCCGAATTCGGCATCCATGTGACGCTTGTCGAGCCGGGCGGCTTCTCCACCGATTGGTCCGGCGCTTCGGCCAAGGTCTCCAAAGCGATCGAGGCTTACGCGCCGGCCCGTGCCAAGATGGCGGAACGCCGCGCCAACTCGGTCGCCGGGGACCCCGAGGCCACCGGACCGGCGATGCTTGAAATCGTCGACGCGGCCGAGCCGCCGCTGCGCGTCTTCTTCGGCGATGGCGGCCTGCCGATGATCAAGCAGGAATACGCCAACCGCATCGCGCTGTGGGAAAAGTGGGACCACGTTTCCGTCGAGGCGCAGGGCGCTAAGAAGAACCGCAAGGCGGCCTGAGCGCGTCTTGAAATCCGGGTGCGTCGCCCCGGCGGCGCAGCCCTTGCCCTAGCCCGGTACTAGGATCGATAAATCCACTGCTCGGGCACGCGCACCGAGATCTCTTCCCCTGTTGTCATACGACCCGGTTTCTCGACCCAGGCAACGAGGCCGCGCAGCCGTTTCGCCGCCTTCGGGAAGGCCAGCGCGCCGGCCTCCCGATCGGCCATCCCGGCGTTTTCGGCAATCGAACGTCCGGCAAGGCGGCAAGGTCCGTTCTGCGCATCGACCTTGATCGTCACGCCACCTCTAAAGAACAGCAGCGTGCCTGACGGCAGCATCGAGAGATGCGGCACGCCTTCGATCAGCAGATTGGCGCCGATCCATTCCGGCTTGATCTCGGCCAGCCCCATCCGCTCGGCAACGACGGCGAGTTCATCCGCTGCTACGATTGATATCTGCCGCTCGTTGCGGATTTCGGTGCAGCGCGGATACCAGGGTTCGCGACCGCCGGAACGACGGGTGGCGCCGGCGTGGAAGTCGCCGTCGATGCCTTCGAAACCGAGCTGCAATGCTTCCACCGGGCGCGTCTGGAAGTGATTCGACGGGGCGACGTACAAAGCGGCCACTTTGGCGGACAGCTTCCTGGCGGGGATGATGTCGACCGGCTTCTCAGACTCCGGGAAGAGGTCCAGCATGGCTTCGTTCCTTCTGCAGGATGACGTCGCAAATAGCCGTAGCCGTGGGCTCGGGTCCAGTCGAAAGCGATGATGATTCGATCAAACCGGCTGATGGCGTCCATCGGCATCGTCATGAAGGCAAGGCTGGAGGAACGCTTTCTGCGCGGCGAACTCGGCGACGCCTATGACGATTATGCCCGCAGCGTACCGATGCTGGTGCCGTTCATGCCGGCCTGATTACAGCATCCGCAAAAGCGCGCCGCCGATCGAATAGCCGGCGCCGAAGGCGCACAGCACGCCGAAATCGCCGGGCTTCATGTCGGCGTGGTTTTCCGACAGCGCGATGATGGCGCCAGCGCCGGCGGTGTTGCCGAGCCGCTCCAGCACCATCGGCGCGCGGTCGTGGTCGACCTCGTGGCCGAAGGCCAGTTTCAGGATCATGGCGTTCATGCGCGCATTGGCCTGATGCAGCCAGAAGCGCCTGATGGCTTGCGGCGTCAGCCCGTGCTCGGCGAGGAATTCGACAATGAATTTGTGGCCGGCGACGGTGACTTCCTTGAACACCTTGTTGCCGACCTGCTTGATCAGATTGCCCTCAAGGTTGATCATGTAAGGATCGTCCTGGGCGGTGCGGGTGTGATAGCCCAGATTGGTGCGGATATTGTTCGACATCTGCGTCCAGGTGCGCGTGTCCAGCACCTCGAAGCGCCCCGGCCGCTTCTCGCCCCTGGCCAGCCCCTCGACCACCATCGCCACCGACGCATCGCCGAAGATGAAATGCGTCTGCCGGTCGCGGAAATTGAGATGGCCGGTGATGATCTCCGGCGTGACCACCAGCACGCGTTTGTGCGCGCCCGCCCGCACCAGATTGGCCGCAATGTGCAAGGCGGCCGCGGCCGATGAACAACCAAGCCCCATATCGAAGCCGGCGCCCTTGGTGCCCAGCGCCTCCTGCATTTCGATGGCGATCGCCGGATAGGGCCGCTGCTGGTGCGAGGCCGAGCAGATCACCAGGTCGATGTCGGACGGCTTCAGGCCGGCATGGTCGAGCGCCTTCCTGGCTGCGGCGACGCCGAACTCGGCCTGCAGCGACAGCGCATCGTCGGGCCGCGCCGGAATGCGCGGCGCCATGCGGGTCGGATCGAGAATGCCTTCGCGCTCGATCACATGCCGGGTCTGGACGCCCGAGGCATGAACGATGAAGGCGCTGTCGGATTTCTGCAGCAGCGTCTCATCCGTGCCTTGCCGGCGTGCATTCTCGGTGTCGACCCAGGCATTGAAGCTGGCGACCAGTTCTTCATTGGTGATCTTGGCTTCAGGGATTTCAACGCCAATGCCGCTGATGATGACGCGATGCATATCCAGTCCGTCCATGCGCAGGCGTTGTCGTTCTCATGTGAACGACGAAGGGGCGCGACACAACACTTTTCTCACCCCACCGGTTTACGCCGGCTTAAACCATAGGCTGTGGCCGGATGTCATCGGGAGTGCTAGCCGGCCCGCTTGGCGACGATGAAGATACGCGGAAAGCGCAGCAGCACCTTGCCGTTTGCGGTCTTCGGATAGGCCTCGGTGATCTTGGCCGTGTAGCTGTCGAGGAAGGTCTTGCGCTCGCCGGCGTCCAGCGGATCGAGGAAAGGCTTCAGCCCCGTCGACTTCACCCATTCGACGATCGCCTCGGCGTCGGTCAGCGGATGATTGTAGGCTGTATGCCAGATATCCACCCGGTCGGAGAGCGGCGACAAGAGATCATAATAGAACGACACCGCCGGCAGCGGTCCGCGCGCAGCACCTGCCATCTTGGCGGCGAACGGCATTTCGGCGGCCGTCTCGCGCATCACCTGATGCGACGGCTCAAGCAGATTGTCGGGCATCTGGACGGCGAGCGCGCCACCGGGGGCGAGAAAGCCCATCAGCCGCTGAAACACAGCCGGATGGGTGGGCAGCCACTGGAACACGGCATTGGCGAAGATGACATTGACCGGCTCGGCCGGCTGCCACGTCGAGGCATCGGCGAGGTCGAAATTGACGCTGGGCAGGCGCGCCCTCGCCTTCTCGATCATGTCGGGAGAGGTGTCGAAGCCGCTGATATCAGCATCCGGCCAGCGCTCGACCAGCAGCTCGGTCGAATTACCCGGGCCGCAGCCGATGTCGACCACCCGGCGCGGGAAATCCACCGGCACCTGCGCAACAAGATCGCGCGCCGGCCGTGTGCGCTCATCCTCGAATTTCAGATATTGGGCGGCTGACCAGTCGGTCATTCAAGCTTTCCTCGTATCAGTTGAGAAATTCGCCGCCCCGGTTGCTCCCTTACCGCGTCAGCCTCTTGTAGGTCATCCTGTGCGGGTTGACGGCTTCGGGGCCGAGACGACGGATCTTGTCCTGCTCGTAGTCCTCGAAATTGCCCTCGAACCATTCGACATGACTGTCACCTTCAAAGGCCAGGATGTGGGTGGCCAGCCGGTCGAGGAACATACGATCGTGCGAGATGATGACGGCGCAGCCGCCAAAGTTTTCCAGCGCGTCTTCGAGCGCCGCCAGCGTTTCGGTGTCGAGATCGTTGGTCGGTTCGTCGAGCAGCAGCACATTGCCGCCGGTCTTCAGCATTTTTGCCAGATGCACGCGGTTGCGCTGGCCGCCGGAGAGGTTGCCGACCTTCTGCTGCTGGTCGCCGCCACGGAAGTTGAACGATGCGCAATAGACGCGGGTGTTGGCTTCGAACTTGCCGAGCTTGACCACTTCGGCGCCGCCCGAGATTTCTTCCCAGACGGTCTTTGACGGATCGAGCGCATCGCGGCTCTGATCGACATAGCCGAGCTTCACCGTTTCGCCGATGCGGACAGAGCCGGCATCCGGCGTTTCCTGGCCGGTGATCATGCGGAACAGCGTCGTCTTGCCGGCGCCGTTCGGGCCGATGACGCCGACGATGCCGCCTGGCGGCAGCTTGAATTCCAGGCCTTCGATCAACAGCGTGTCGCCAAAGCCCTTCGACAAGCCTTCCGCCTCGATCACCACATTGCCGAGCCGCTCGCCATGCGGAATGACGATCTGCGTATCGCTCGGACGCCGCTTGTCGGCTGCATCCAGCAGCTCCTGGAACGCCTGGATACGCGCCTTGGACTTGGTCTGGCGGGCTTTCGGGCTGGACTGGATCCACTCGCGCTCGCGGCCGATGGCGCGCTGGCGGGCGTCGTCCTCGCGACCTTCCTGCTTGAGGCGCTTGGCCTTGGCTTCGAGGTATTTGGTGTAGTTGCCCTCATAGGGAATGCCGCGGCCGCGATCGAGCTCGAGGATCCATCCCGTGACATTGTCGAGGAAGTAGCGATCGTGGGTGATGATCATCACGGCGCCCGGATAGGCGCGCAGATGCTTTTCGAGCCACGCCGTGGTTTCGGCGTCGAGATGGTTGGTCGGTTCGTCGAGCAGCAAGAGGTCGGGCTGACGCAGCAGCAGCTGGCAGAGCGCGACGCGGCGGCGCTCACCGCCCGAAAGCTTGGTGACCTCGGAATCCTTGGGCGGGCAGCCCAGCGCTTCCATCGCCATCTCGACCTGCTGTTCGAGATCCCACAAATTGAGCCGGTCCATCTCGTCCTGGAGCTTGGCCGACTCGTCAGCCGTCTCGTCGGAGTAGTTCATCATCAATTCGTTGTAGCGCTCGATGATGGCGGTCTTGGCGGCGACGCCTTCCATGATGTTCTCGAACACCGTCTTGTTGGCATCGAGCGCCGGCTCCTGCGCGAGATAGCCGACGGTGGCGCCTTCGGCGAGCCACGCTTCGCCGTTCCACTCCTTGTCGAGCCCGGCCATGATCTTGAGGATCGTCGACTTGCCCGAGCCGTTGGGGCCGAGGATGCCGATCTTGGCGTCGGGATAGAAGGAGAGATGGACATTCTCAAGCACCTTCTTGGTGCCATAGGCCTTGTTGAGGCCGGCCATGTGATAGATGAACTGGCGTGCCACGCGCGCTTTCCTTGATGATTGACCGAAATGTCGGATTGAATGGAGGTTGGCCGCTATGTAGGCGATGCCGGGCCGAACGGCAATCGCTTTTGCCATTTCAAGCCGGGTGTACACCGCACGTTAAGTTTTCCGCCGGTTGTAGGGAGCGTTGAAATCCCCGGTTAACCCTTCAGCGTCAAAACAGGATCGATCGCTGGCCTGTCGCGATCGAAAGTAGAGATCGGACCGAAGGTAGTGCTGAACAGTTTCCTGCTCCTTGCCGAAGCGGTCGTCTACTTCAGCGTCATGGTCACGCTGTTCCGCTTCAGGGATCGCATCGGCCTCGGCGTCTTCGTCTGCGCGCTGGGCGCCATGCATTTCCTCGAAACCTATCTCGCCAGCGTCTTCTATGTCGCCCTGCCCTTCGGCATGGTCTCGCCAGGCTCGGCGGTGCTGTTTTCCGGCAAGCTGGTGATGCTGCTTCTGCTCTACATGAAGGAAGATGCGGCCACGGTGCGCCAGCCGATCTATGGCCTTTTGCTCGGCAACGCCTTGATGATCGGGCTGGTCCTGATCCTGCGCCTGCACGATATTTCAGCCCTTTCCGACGGCAAGCTTCCCGATATCGGTTTCATCGACCAGTTGGGCTGGCTGATGGTGTGGGGCACGACGCTGCTCTTCATCGACGCCATCCTGATCATCCTGCTTTACGAAAAGCTCGGGCGTTATCTGCGCAAGGCGCCGTTCTCCCGCATCCTGATTTGCGTCGCCTGCGTGCTCACCTTCGACCAGGCCGGATTTTTCACCGCCCTGCATTTCGTCGCAGGCGCACCGATTGCGGTCTTCTTCGGCGGCTGGTTGGCCAAGATGGGTGCCGCTTTTGCCTACAGCGCCATGCTTGTCGCCTACCTCAGATGGTTCGAAACGCGTCAGGTCGTGGCACCCCGCGGGCTGTCCGACGTCTTCGACACGTTGACCTATCGCGAGCGCTACGAAGCCTGGTCGAACATGTCGGCCGCGACGGCCTCACCGGCCTCTTGCACAGGGGACGCTTTGACAGCGACGGCGAACGTCTGGTTGCTGTCAGCCTGCGCACGGCCCAGCCGCTCAGCCTGCTGATCGTCGACGTCGACCATTTCAAGTCGATCAACGATCGCTTCGGCCATGCCGAGGGCGACAGGGTGCTGAGATCCATCGCCCAGGTACTGACCCAGGCGGCCGGCGCGCACGATCAGGTTTTCAGGATCGGCGGCGAGGAGTTCGCCATCCTTTGCTCGCAGCCGCATGCGGTCGCCAGGTTGCTCGGAGAAAACCTCCGCCAGGCCGTCAAGGCGTGCGTAAACCGGTTCGACATCAGCGTCAGCGCCGGCATCGCCACTGTCGACGAGACCGTAGCCTCGCTTGCCGATCTCTTCGCCCTTGCCGACGAGCGTCTCTACAGGGCCAAATCCACCGGGCGTGACCGCGTCGTCGGCGAAGCGCATGACGATGCCGAAGACCTCAGTGCCTGGACATTGTCCACACGTGGCGTCAGCGGATAAGGTTGTCAGCTCCGCTTGCGCTGCTGCAACGCGCCGACCGCAACTGAAACGGCTATCAGCGCGATGGCCAGCCATTTCAGCACGGTGATGATCGGACTGGCGTCGATGTCATAAGCGATGAACAACAGAATGCCGGGCACCAGCAGGCCGCACATGACCAGCATGATGCGGTTGATCTGCCAAGACACTTTTGCTGCCAGCGCTTCGTCACCGGCTTCGCCGACAAGACCGGCGCGCATCTCCCGGGAGATGGCCAACGCGCTCGACAGACGCATGGAGATCGGCAAGCCGAGCCCGATTATGAGGAAGGCACACGCCGCCAGCAGAGCCGAGAATTTGAGCGCGCTGGTCTCGGCCGGCACCGGAAACAAAAGTGTCGCCAGCGGCAGGAAGACACAGACGATGCCGAGCGCGGCAATGGCGATGAAGATCGCGGCATTGACCCAAGTGAACAGCTGGTAGCGGCCTGCCCCGATCGGCGCGGCAAGCACGCGCATGCGCGCCCACTCGGCATCGGTATAGGAAAAGCCCGGCCATTCCATGCGGCCGTCTTTTATGGCGGTCATCCCCCTCGCCCAGAAAGCCAGCCGCGCCAGCGCGCCTGATGTCATGCCACTCATCGCCACCCCCGCCGAATGAAACACATCCAGACCATATCACCGCGTCACTGCCAAGCGGCAGACGGATATCCTATTGGAATCCGGCCGCATCGACCGAGCCCTTCGGACAGCCCGCCTTGGTCGTCGGTGCCGAGGCGAGCATGAGAGTGCCCAGCGAACTGTCGGGGCCGATCGGGCCGGTCAGGCCCAGCGTCAGCTCGCCGATCAGCCGCCTGCCGCTCGACGGATCGACCAGGCAGGAGACACGCACCCGCGCGCCCGCCCCGGCGCCGAAGGCGCTGTCGAAGGTGCTGCGGATCTGGTCCGAAGTGAGCTGCTTGCCGACATTCCTGGTGAAGAGCTCGCGTACCGGTGAGGCATTCACCGCCCGCATCAGGTTCAACGCCTCGGCAAAATACTCCTGCTGGCTCTTGCCGTAGCAGGTGCCGTGCTTGATCCATTCATGCCGTTCGAGCTTGGAGTCGGTGCCAGGCATCACCTGGTCGAGTTCGGCGCGCGTATCAGCATCGAGGTTGACCGGCGGCAGGTCGGCCCAATGGGCCGGATTATCATTGGCCTTGTCGCTCGCCGGCACCTGGCAATAGAAATTGCCGTTCGGTTGCGGCCACAGACCATGCAAGGTGAAATGCGACGCGTCGAAACCGCCCGCCGTCTGCGCCTGGCATTCGGGCTTGCTTGCCTTGGTTTCGCAGAAGGCCGGCTGCCAACTCAGCGCAAAGACATATTCGGGCTTTCCCGAAGCCGCAGGCTTGCCCTGATCGGCGGGCGCGGCCGGCTGGGCGGCCGCGCTGCCGCCGGTGACATGACCGCAGCTGATCTTGACCCAGCGACGCTCAGGATCGGCGCCCGGCACGCGGATGAGGTAATGCGTCGGCGCATCCTTGTTGCCGGCCAGGAGGTCGTAGCTCTGTCCAGCCGTTGTCGCGATATTGCCGGGGTTCTTGCCGCTTTTGATTGCCTGCGTCGCCGGGCAAGCCGCATCGGCCACGAAGGAGCCGCTCATCTTCACATCGGCGCGCGCTAGGCCGACACCGGCCAGCGCCACCAACACCGCACCCCATATCGCCGATATCCGCATTCCAGCACTCCTAGCGTTTCATAGCGCAAGCTAGAAACGTGCGACATGTCAGAATTACGATTTCTTTCGTCCGCCGCAAAAAACAATCGCTCGGTCGATCAGACCCCGCCCTCCTCGACCCGCTTCGTCAACATACGCAGCAGATCAAGCGCTGTCTCGAGCGCGCGAGGCTCGATGCCCTCGCTGATGCGGTTGGCCCAGACATGCTGGCGCGTGCCGATATCCCGGATCGCGGCCCGGCCGGCATCGGTCATCGCCAGGAGCTTGGCTCGGCGGTGCGCCGGGTTGTCCGCATAGGCGGCAAGCCCTTCGGCGGCCAGAATGTCGGCAAGGCGCTGCACGCTCTGGCGGGCAAGCCCCATGTCGCGGGCAATGTCGGCCACCGATTTCGGCTCCTTCAGCACCGCGCCCAGAACCTGCCAGCGCGCCGCCGTCAACCCGGCAGGCTCGGCCAGCCGGTCGGCCGCGTCGAGAAACCCGCCATTCAGCCGGAACACGGCAAGCACCAGTTCGGTGAGCACATCTCCGGCTTCGGTCCTGCTTGTCATTTCTGGCCGGCCTCGATGGTGGAAACGAAAGTGTTGACGGCTTCAGCCACCGCCTCCGGGTTGTCAAGCATCACCCAATGGCCGGAACCGGCGACGGTTCTGTGGCCAATTCCGCTGCGCAGCCGAAACAGGGCCGCCGCATTGTCATTGGCCTCCGTGGCCAGCACGAAGATCGGCCCGCGATAGGCGTCGAGCGTCGGTTCGGGATTCCATTCCGCCAGCGCCTTGCCGACGCCTGCCCGAGCCGCCGGATCGACCACCGCCGCATCGGCGAGGACCTGTTTGCGGACATCTTCATTGGGGCCGGCGATCGAGGTGTAATAAGCGCTCAGGACACCGCCGCCGTTTGGCCCCGCCAGATCGCGCACGAACCCGTCGCGAATCTCTTTGGGCAGGGCGCGCGGATCGGTCGCCGGATCGACCAGCAGGATGCCGGCAACACGGTCGGCATGGCCGGCGGCATAGGCGAGCGCGGCCCCACTGCCGCCGCTATGTGCAACGAGGACAAACCGCTTCAGGCCGAACGCATCGGCCACCGCACCGATATCGTCGGCACGGCCGTCATAGCCGTAGTCGGCATCAGCTGCAGGCGCCGATGCGCCATGGCCGCGAAAATCGAAGGCGACCGCCTCACGGCCACCTGCGGTGAGCTGCATCACCCGGTTCCACTGTGTGGCGCGGCTGCAATCACCATGCGCGAACAGGATCGGCAGGCCGTCGCCGGATTTGATGTCGTAGCCGGCAAGCTGGCCCTGCGGGCCGGCAATGGTCTTCATGGTCATCTCCCTGGTTTGGCTGGAAGCAATGCCGGGCAGGAGCATTGCGGATGAAAGGCTCGCCAGCAGAAACGCGCGGCGCGAAACGGTTTTCATGGTCATGCTCCGATCCAATTGACAGTATGCTGTCATATAACCAAATTGACAGCAAGCTGTCAATAGTGGCCCCGGCTGATTTCGACCTCCCCTTGACGTCGGTCCCGCCGTCGCCCAACAGTCGCCGAGGGAGCGAGACATGGCATTTGACAAGCAGACGACGCTGGCCTCACCGACCGGGGCCACGCTCAACCTCTATGTGAAGCACGCGAGCGGCTCTCCACGGGCCGTCGTCCAGATTAACCATGGCTTGGCCGAACACGCCGCGCGCTATGCCCGCTTCGCCGATTACCTCAGCACCCGCGGCTTTCATGTCTACGTGCACGACCATCGCGGCCACGGCGCGACCAAGGCGCCCGACGCGCCGCTCGGCAGGTTCGCCGGCACAAGCGGCCCGGCCAAGGTGATCTCCGATGTCGACGCAGTCCACGATTTGATTGCGAAGGAGCAGCCCGGCCTGCCGGTCATCCTGTTCGGCCATTCGATGGGTGCGTCGGTGGCGCTCAACTACCTGCTGGCGCACTCGCCGCGCGTCCACGCCGCGGCGATCTGGAACGGCAATTTCTCACAAGGCCTGCTCGGCCGGCTTGCGCTCGCCATCCTCGCTTATGAGCGCTTCAGGCTCGGTTCCGATGTCCCCTCACGCATCTTGCCCAGGCTGACCTTCCAGGCCTGGGGCAAGGCGGTGCCCAGCCACAAGACGCCGTTCGACTGGCTGTCGCGCGACGAGGCTGAAGTGGCCAAGTACATTGCCGACCCGCTGTGCGGCTGGGATGCCTCGATCTCGATGTGGCGCGATGTCGTGGAGATGGCGCAGAAAGGCGGCAAGGATGCGGGCTTTGCCGGCATCAGGCGCGACCTGCCCGTCAGCATCGTCGGCGGCGAGAAGGATCCGGCCTCCGACTACGGCAAGGGCATCGACCATCTCGCCAAGCGCATGCGCGCGATGGGCTTTTCGAATCTGGTTTCAAAGGTTTACGCCGACACCCGCCACGAAAGCTTGAACGAGGTGAACCGCGACTCCGTCATGACCGATTTTGCCGCGTGGGCCGATAGTGTGTTGAAACGCTGACATCGCTGGCCCACCGCAAGGCCCGTGACAGCGGCATCCCGGGTTGATAGAGGCTGCGGTTCCGACCCGTTTTTGGTGATTTATGGCTGAACCTCCGCTGAAAGGCGTCCGCGTCGTCGAACTCGCCCGCATCCTGGCCGGCCCGTGGGCAGGACAATTGCTGGCCGATCTCGGCGCCGATGTTATCAAGGTCGAGAGCCCTGATGGCGGCGACGATACCCGCAAATGGGGTCCGCCCTTCGTCATGAGCCATGATGGCGAGAACCTGTCGGCCGCCTATTACCACTCCTGCAATCGCGGCAAGCGCTCCATCGCGGTCGATTTCTCGACGCCCGAAGGGGCCGAGACGGTGCGCCGGCTGGTTGCCACGGCCGACGTTCTGATCGAGAACTTCAAGCTCGGCGGCCTGAAGAAATACGGGCTCGATTACGAGAGCCTGAAGGCGATCAATCCAAAGCTCGTCTACTGCTCGATCACCGGCTTCGGCCAGGACGGGCCTTACGCCCCACGCGCCGGCTATGATTTCATCATCCAGGCCATGGCCGGCATGATGTCGATCACCGGCGAGGTCGGGCGCGAGCCGCAAAAGGCCGGCGTCGCCATATCGGACATCTTCACCGGCCTCTATTCGGTGATCGCCATCCAGGCAGCGCTTCGCCATGCCGAAAAGACCGGCGAAGGCCAGCATATCGACATGGCCCTGTTCGACACGCAGATTTCCGCACTCGGCAACCAGAACCTCAACTATCTCGTCTCCGGCAAGGCGCCGGTGCAGATAGGCAATGCGCATATGAACATTGCGCCCTATGAGGTTGTCCCGGTCAGGGACGGCCACATCATCCTGGCGGTCGGCAATGACGGCCAGTTCGCCAAATTCTGCGCCGCCGTCGGGCTCGACCATCTCTCAGCGAATCCCGATTTCGCCACCAATCCGGCCCGCGTGGCCAACCGGGTGAAGTTGCGCGAGCACTTGATCGAGACGCTGAAGAATTGGGATCGCGACCCATTGCTGGCCAAGCTCGAAGCGGCAAGCGTGCCGGCGAGCCCGATCAACGACATCGGCCAGATGTTTGCCGACCCGCAGACGATCGCACGCGGCATGCGCCTCGACCTCGACGATGGCCATGGCAATCGTCTGCCCTCGGTACGCGCGCCGATGGTGATGTCCGGCACACCGCTGGTCTATGAGCGTCCCTCGCCGCGCCTTGGCGAACACACGCAAGAAATCCTTGCCGAACTGGAGAAGTCTGGACGATGAAGACCGGTGGACAACTGATTGTCGACGCACTCGAGGCGAACGGCACCGACCGCATCTTCTGCGTGCCCGGCGAATCCTATCTCGCGGTGCTCGACGCATTGCATGACTCGCCCATCCGCACCATTGTCTGCCGACAGGAAGGCGGCGCCGCCATGATGGCCGACTGCCAGGGGCGGCTGACCGGCAAGCCCGGGATCTGCTTCGTCACCCGCGGCCCCGGCGCCACCAATGCATCGGCCGGCATTCACATTGCCATGCAGGATTCGATACCCGTCATCCTGTTCATCGGCCAGGTCGCCAGCCACGCCAAGGAGCGCGAGGCTTTCCAGGAGGTCGACTACAAGCGCTTCTTCGGCGACATCGCCAAATGGGTGGTGGAGATCGACGATGCCGCGCGCATCCCCGAACTCGTCACCCGCGCCTTCGCCGTCGCGACATCGGGCCGCCCCGGCCCCGTCGTCATCTCGCTGCCGGAAGACATGCTGACCAGCCTGGTCGACGCGCCTGCGGCCTTGCCGCACACGCCGGTCGAAACCCGCCCCGGCGAAGCCGAACTCGACGCGCTGGAGAAACTGCTCGGCAAGGCCAAACGCCCTTTCGTCATCCTCGGCGGCACACGCTGGGACGAGGAAGCGGTGGCTCGCATGCGCACCATTGCCGAGGCCTGGTCGCTGCCGGTCGGCTGCTCCTTCCGCCGCCAGATGCTGTTCGACCATCTGCACCCGAACTATGCCGGTGATGTCGGCATCGGCATCAACCCGAAGCTGGCCACCGCCATCAAGCAGGCCGACCTGGTGCTGCTGATCGGCGGCCGCATGGGCGAGATGCCGTCCTCCGACTACACTTTGCTGAAAAGCCCCTATCCCGACCAGACGCTGGTCCATGTCCATGCCGACGCCGGTGAACTCGGCCGCGTCTACCGGCCGACGCTGGCGATCAACGCCTCGCCATCGGCCTTCGTCGAAGCCTTCGCCAAGCGCAAGCCAGCCTCCGCGCCAGCCTGGGCGGATGAGACGCCAAAGCACCATGCCGCCTACCTCGACTGGTCGACGCCGCCTGAGACCGGCCCCGGCCCGGTCCAGATGGGACCGATCATGAATTACCTGGAAAAGGTTCTGCCCGACGACGCCATTTTCACCAACGGCGCCGGCAATTACGCCACCTGGGTGCACCGCTTCCACCGCTTTCGCCGCTTCGCCACGCAGGGCGCGCCGACCTCCGGTTCGATGGGTTATGGCACGCCGGCCGCGGTCGCCGCCAAGGCGCTCCATCCCGACCGCACCGTGATCGCCTTTGCCGGCGACGGCTGCTTCCTGATGAACGGACAGGAATTCGCCACCGCCGTGCAATACGACCTGCCGATCATCGTCATCGTCGTCAACAACGGCATCTACGGCACCATCCGCATGCACCAGGAGCGCGACTATCCCGGCCGCGTCGTCGCCACCGATCTGAAGAACCCTGACTTTGCCGCTCTTGCCCGCGCCTATGGCGGCCACGGCGAGACGGTCGAGAACACGGCAGATTTTGCCCCTGCCTTCGAGCGGGCCCGCGCCAGCGGCAAGCCGGCGATCGTCGAGATAAGGCTCGATCCCGAGGCGATCACGCCGACGCGGACGATGACGCAGATCCGCGACAAGAGCTGAGAAGTTGGCAGCGAAAGCCGAGTTCCGTCACACCCCCCTCTGTCCTGCCGGACATCTCCCCCTCAAGGGGACTGTTGCAAAATTGGGTGGATGTGATTCCCTGTTTTTGAAACGGGATTTTGCGATGACGACAAAGCCGAGCGGTCAGTTCAGTTTTGTAGAGGCTCTGCTGCCGCAGGGTCTTGGTCGGAGCGGACGACTGGACCGGCTGTCGTCGCTGGTGAAGTGGTATCGCTTCGAGAAGATCCTGGCGCGGCTGCGCTCGCCAACTGGGCCGGGGCGGCCTGCGTACAATTCGCTGGTGATGTTCAAGGCGCTTCTGCTGCAATCCTTGTATGGGCTGTCGGACAACGAACTGGAGGAGGCGCTCGCCGATCGGCTGTCGTTCCGCCGCTTCGTTGGACTGACGCTCGAGGAGACGGTGCCCGACCACACCACGCTCAACCGCTTTCGCAATCTTCTCGTGGAGGCCGGGCTTCTGGAGAAGCTGTTTGGCGAACTGGACCATCAACTGGACAAGGCCGGGCTGATCCTGCGGCGCGGCACGATGCTCGATGCCACGGTGATCGAGACGGCGGCGGCACGGCCGCCCAGTGGGGCCGCGCACGAAGCGGGCGATGCCGGCGATCCCGATGCCGGCTTTACACGCCGGCAGGGCAAGCCTGGCTCCTCCTACGGCTACAAGGCCCATGTCGGCGTCGACCAGGGTTCTGGTCTGATCCGCCGGGTGAGGACGACAGCAGCCAACGTCAACGACACGGTCGAGGCGGATCATCTGATCTGTGGCGACGAGGCGCGGTGCTGGCGGATGCGGCCTATCACACCAAGGCGCGCGAGCTGTCGCTGAGGCAGCGCGGGATCAAGCCGCGGCTGATGCGGCGGGCCAACAAGCATCATCCGCGCCTGCCGGCGCGCCTGAAGCAGTTCAACCAACTGATCGCCCGGCAACGTTTTGCCGTCGAGACGACCTTCGCCACCTTGAAGAACCGCATGCGACTTTGCGCCATCCGCTATCGCGGTCTGGCCAAGGCGGCAGGACAGGTTCTCATCGCCGCCATGGCCTTCAACATGCGTCGCTGGGTGACGCTGGCGACCTGATCTAGGGTCGCACTGCGCCCGAAATCCGCCGAATACGCCAACTCCTACCCCATCTGGCCACAAACCAGCGCCGGAAGCCACCTCGCATTGCCCTTGCCGTCTCTCTCCACGCCCAAAGCCTATAACGCAACGGGCCCTCAAGGGGGGAGATTGGATGTCATGTCGCCCTTCGCCAATCTGCAGCGTTGCAGACAGGGCGCTATGGTCAGAGCTGCTGATCTCCCCCCTTGAGGGGGAGATGTCCGGCAGGACAGAGGGGGGTGCTGTCCCGCCGACGCTGCCAAGACGATCGCCCCTTTCCTGATATCTACAAGCGAGCTATCAGACCGCTGCCAGCGCCTGCGTCAGGTCGGCGATAAGATCGTCCGGATGCTCGACGCCGATCGACAGCCTGACCGTGGTCTCCAGCACGCCAATGCGCTGGCGCACGTCGAAGGGAATGCCGGAGTGCGTCATCGCCGCCGGGTGGCTGGCGAGTGACTCCGTGCCGCCGAGGCTCACCGCCAGCTTGAATATTTGCAGCCAGTTGAGAAATGCGAAGGCCGCCTTCTCTCCGCCTTTGATATCGAAAGAAAATGTCGACCCGGCGCCGCTGCATTGCGCCTTGTAGGCCCGTCCCGCTGCCGTATCCTCGCCCAGGAACGGCAGGTAATGCACCTTCTCGACCTTGGCGTGATCGCGCAGGAATTCGGCCACGAGCCGCGCATTGTCGTTGGCGCGCTCCATGCGGATGGACAGCGTCTCCAGCGAGCGGCCGAGCATCCAGCAGGAATGCGGGTCGAGTTGCGTGCCGATGGCGCCGCGCAGCGCCTTGATCGGCTTGGTCACCGCCTTGCTGCCCATCGCCGCACCGGCGATCAGGTCGGAATGGCCGCCGACATATTTGGTCAGCGAATAGACGGAGACATCCGCGCCATGTTCGATCGGTCGCTGGAACACCGGGCCGAGCAGCGTGTTGTCGCAGACGATGATCGGCGTTGATCCTTGGCTTGCGCCGATCTCGTCGGCAAACTTCCGGATCAGTGCGATGTCGACCAGGCTGTTGGTCGGATTCGACGGCGTTTCGATGAGAATGACCGAGACACGCCCCTTCGCCACCGCTGCATCAGCAGCGGCCCGCACCGCCTTGTCGTCGACGCCGTCGGCGAAGCCGACAGCGCCGATGCCGAAGCCGGACAGCGTGCGCGTCAAAAGCGTCTCGGTGCCGCCGTAAAGCGGCTGCGAATGCAGGATGACATCGCCCGGCCGGGCATAGGCGAGCAGCGTCGTGGCGATCGCCGACATGCCCGACGAGAACAGGATGCAGGCGTCCGTTCCCTCATAGACCGCCAGCCGGTCCTCGACGATCTCCGAGTTGGGATGATTGAAGCGCGAATAGACCAGGCCGGACGCCGTGCCGCTCGGCGGCTCCTTGCGGCCGGATGTGTAGTCGAAGAAGTCGCGTCCCTCCTCCGCCGATTTGAACACGAAGGTCGAGGTCAGGAACACCGGCGGCTTGACGGCGCCTTCCGACAGTTGCGGATCGAAGCCATAGCTCAACATCAACGTTTCCGGATGGAGCTTGTGGTTGCCGATGTGGGTTTTCGACGGGCGCGGCGCGGTCATGGCTTTTCCTGCGTTCTGGAGGAGTCTCGTCCAGCAATTTATGCGATCCCGGTCCACCAGTCCTTGCTATTTTCGGCCTCGCATGGCTGCATTCCGGCAACAAATTGCCGAGCGAGAGCAAAAGTGCAACAGAAGATAGCCGACGATTTCGACCGCAAGATCCTGCGCGAGCTGCAGGCCGACGCCCGCATCACCAACAATGAGCTGGCGGAGCGCATCGGCCTGTCGCCGTCGCCATGTTTGAGGAGGGTACGCCGGCTGGAGGAGGCCGGCATCATCAGGGGCTATACCACGCTGGTCGACCCGGCCGCCTTCGGGTGGAACATGGTCGCCATCGCCACCGTCCGGCTCAGCCGCCAGAACGAGGACGAGATCGTCATGTTCGAGGACGCCATCCGCGGGTGGGAAGAGGTGCTGGAATGCCACCTCGTCACCGGGGCGCGCGACTATGTGCTGAAGGTGGTGACCGGCAGCCTCGAACAGTACGAGCGCTTCATCAAGGAAAAGATCGCGCGGCTGAAATGCGTCGCTTCGATCGAGACCAGCTTCGTCATGAACACCATAAAGGAACGGCGCCTCTGACATTTGGTCAAAGGCGCCGCTCTCGAGGTCGAAATTGCCTGGCCAGGCTTATTTGATCGCCTTGTCGGTGATGGCCGTGGTGTAGGCGCCGGTCGGCGCCTTGGTGATGATCTTCTGGTCGAGCAGCGCCTTGGCGGTGCGCTCGTAGGTCGCCGGGTCGAGCTTGCCGTCGGCATTGTCGATCAGCTTGGCGACTTCGCTCATCATCCGCTTCTGGTGGTTTTCGTCCTGGCCACCGCCGTCCATGACAATGCCCGCGGCCTCGTCATTGTTGTCGATGGCATATTTCCAGCCCTTCATCGAGGCGCGCACGAAACGCACCATCTTGTCTTCGAAAGCCGGATCCTTGAGCTTGTCTTCCGAGGCATAGAGCCCGTCCTCAAGCAGGTCGTTGCCCATCGCCGAGTAGTTGAACACGGTGAGCTGGTCCGGCTTGTAGCCGGCATCGATCAGCTGCCAGTACTCGTTGTAGGTCATGACCGAAATGCAATCCGCCTGCTTCTGGATCAGCGGCTGCACGTCGAAGCTCTGCTTCAAAACCGTGACGCCATCCGGGCCGCCTTCGGTCTTCAGGCCGAGCTTGTTCATCCAGGCGTAGAAAGGATATTCGTTGCCGAAGAACCAGACGCCGAGCGTGTGACCCTTGAAATCGGCTTCGGTCTTGATCGGGCCATCCTTCGGGCAGACCAGCTCCATGCCGGCCTTCTTGAACGGCTGGGCGATGTTGACCAGCGGCACGCCCTTTTCGCGCGCGGCGAGCGCCCCACCCATCCAGTCGACGATGACGTCGGCGCCACCGCCGGCGATCACCTGCTCGGGTGCGATATCGGGACCGCCCGGCTTGATGTCGACGTCGAGGCCTTCGGCTTCATAAAAACCCTTGGCCTTGGCGACATAGTAGCCGGCAAACTGCGCCTGCGTGACCCATTTCAGCTGCAAGGTCACCTTGTCGGCGGCCATTGCCTGGAACGCGCCCAGCGACATCGCGCCGGCCAGCATCGGAATGATCAGTCTTTTCATGTTTTTACCCTCTGAAGTTAACACCCGAACCCACCGCCCTATCCACCACGGACAGAGGGATGCCAAAACGTGACGGCTCTCTCGACGAGAGCGACCACGCCATAAAAGACCGAACCCGCCAGTGCTGCAACTGCGATTTCGGCCCAGACCATATCGATGTTCATCCGCCCGACCTCGGTCGAGATGCGAAAGCCCATGCCGACCACAGGCGTGCCGAAGAACTCGGCGACGATGGCGCCGATCAGCGCCAGCGTCGAGTTGATCTTCAGCGCGTTGAAGATGAAGGGCGCTGCCGCCGGCAGCCGGAGCTTCAAGAGTGTTGGCCAGTAGCCCGACGCATAGGTGCGCATCAAATCGCGCTCCATATGGCCGGAGGCGGCAAGACCGGCAACCGTGTTCACCAGCATCGGGAAGAAGGTCATGATGATGACGACCGCGGCCTTGGACGGCCAGTCGAAGCCGAACCACATCACCATGATCGGCGCCACACCGATGATCGGCAGCGCCGAGACCATATTGCCGATCGGCAGCAGACCGCGGCGCAGGAACGGCACGCGGTCGGCCGCAATCGCCACCAGGAAGCCGGCGCCGCTGCCGATGACATAACCGAAGATCACCGCCTTGAAGATGGTCTGCCTGATATCGGCGCCGAGCACCGGCAGGGAACTGGCGATGCGCACACCGATGGCGCTCGGCGGCGGCAAAAGGATGAAGGGAATGCCGGCGCCACGCGTCACCGCTTCCCATATGATCAGGATCCAGGCGCCGAAGATCGCCGGGATGATGAGGCGCAGCGCCATCCGCGCCCCTTTTGCCATCGGGCGAAGCCCCGACAGCACCGCCACACAGCGCCAGGCCAGCAGCCAGGCAGCGGCGAGCAGCAGGAAATAAGGCGCCAATGCCGTGCCTTCGAAACCTGTAATGCCCGAGATCAGCATCCAGGCGACGAGATGAGCGCCGATGAACAGCACCGCAGCCTCGGCCAGCGGCGAAATTCTGATCATCGAGATCAGCCCTGCCAGCACGGCCAGGCCGATCATCGGGGTCTTTATCCCGAAATAGGGGTAGTCGAAGCTTGCTGTCGGGTCTGCAAGGGCGGCCGCTTCCGGCTTCGACATCGCACCGAGCGCGACGGCGACGAGGCACAGCGCAATGGCCAGCACGGCTTGCCAGGAGGGCTTCAGCCAGTTCATGCCGGCCTCCCGCCCATCGCGCGGTCAACGAGGCGCCCGGCTATGCCGACCACCATGACCAGAAGGGCCGCCACCACCGAGCCCGCCACAAGGGCGGACCAGATGTCGATGGACTGGCTGTAATAGGCGCCTGCCAAAAGCTTGGCGCCGATGCCGGCGACAGCACCGGTCGGCAGTTCGCCGACAATGGCGCCGACCAGGCTCGCCGCCACCGCAACCTTCATCGAGGTGAACAGGAACGGCACCGAGGCCGGCACCCGCAGCTTCCAGAAGGTCTGCGAGACACTGGCATTGTAGGTGTGCATCAGGTCGAGATGCATGAGTTCGGGCGAGCGCAGGCCCTTCACCATGCCAACCGTCACCGGGAAGAACGACAGGTAGGTCGAGATCATCGCCTTTGGGATCAGACCGCTGATGCCGATCGCCCCCAGCACGACGATGATCATCGGCGCCACCGCCAGAATGGGAATCGTCTGGGAGGCGATGATCCACGGCATCAGGCTGCGGTCGAGCGTCGCCACATGCACGATGCCAACCGCGATGACGATGCCGAGCGCCGTGCCGAAGGCAAAGCCGAGCAACGTCGACGACAGGGTCACCCAGGCATTGTAGACGAGGCTTCGGCTCGATGTGATGGGCCGCAGGAAGGTGTTCTCGAAGAAGTTCACCGCCACCTGATGCGGCGCCGGCAGCGTCGGCTTGGGCTGCGACAGCGTCTTGCCGATGAATTCGACGGGGTCGTGGGTTTCCCCGGCGCGCCGGTCGAGGTCGCGCTGGAAGGGCGCGTTTAGGATGACGGCGAAGACATACCAGAGCACCACCACGCCCAGGAGGATGGAGGTCACGGGGATGAATTTTTCGCGGAAGGTGTCCATCAGGCGCGCTCCCCTTCTCCTCTCCCCGCCGGGAAGAGGGTGGCCGGAGCGAAGCGGAGGCCGACCACCTCCGCGTTCGTCATCCTAGGGCGGAGCGACACGAAGCGTCGTGCAGACCCTAGGATCCATTCCGTGACGTTGGCCGAGGGGTATAAGCGGTTGAGAATGTTCGCCTTCGCGGGCGCAGCGGCGTGTGCACCGTTTTGCACCGTTGCGGACCGTATAGGTAACGGTATGGATCCTAGGGTCTGCCCCGCGTCGCTTCGCTCCTTGCTTCGCCCTAGGATGACGAAGGCGTGGCGGCGACGTCCGCACTCATTCGCTACCCCCTCAATCATCATAGCTGTGCCCTGCCCTCAAGCCATCGCGTACCCTGGCCGCGATCGCCAAAAATTCCGGCGTCTCGCGGATATCCAGTGGCCGCTCTTTTGGCAGCGTCGATTCGATGATGTCGGTAACCCGACCTGGGCGCGGCGACATGACGACGATGCGCGTCGACAGATACACCGCCTCGGGGATGGAATGGGTGACGAAGCAGATCGTCTTGTTGGTGCGCGCCCACAATTCCAGAAGCTGTTCATTGAGATGGTCGCGCACGATCTCGTCCAGCGCGCCGAAGGGCTCGTCCATCAGCAACAGGTCGGCGTCGAAGGCGAGCGCGCGGGCGATCGAAGCGCGCTGCTGCATGCCGCCGGAAAGCTGCCAAGGGTATTTCTTCTCGAAGCCGGAGAGGTTGACGAGCTCCATCGTGCGCTTGATGCGCTCGGCCTGCTCCGCTCTCGAAAGGCCGATGATCTCCAGCGGCAGCGCCACGTTACGCTCGATCGTGCGCCACGGGAAAAGGGCTGCCGCCTGGAAGACGTAGCCATAAGCGCGTTTCTCGCGCGCCTGTTCCGGCGTCATGCCGTTGACCGAGATCATGCCCGATGTCGGTTTTTCCAGATCGGCGATGACGCGCAGCAAGGTGGTCTTGCCGCAGCCCGATGGGCCGATGAAGGAGACGAACTCGCCCTTGCCGATGGTCAGGTCGACATTGGAGAGCGCCTCTACCGGACCGTCATTGGTCTGAAAGGTAAGGCCAAGTCTGCTTGCCGAGACGACGGCTGGCGATTGTCCCGTCATCGCTTGCTGCCTGCCTCTCGCAGCCGCCCAGGATGAAATGCCGTTGCATTCGCGTTGATGTTGCTTTCCACTCGTCCAATCCCACCCACTCGACGCCCGGAGCCTTGCCGATGTCGCCCAAACCCACTTGTCACCTTATCCGTCCTGAAAGCACTTATGAAGGCAAGCAGGGATTGACCTATTTTGCCGGCATTGCAGCCGAGACGGTCGGCTCGTCCGGCATCTGCATGCATCTGCTCACCCTGCCGCCCGGCGCCCGCGCCAAGGCGCATCTGCATGAAAGCCATGAGACGGCGATCTATGTGCTCTCGGGCGAGGTCCACACATGGTATGGCGACAGGCTCGAGAACCACATCGTCGTCAAGGCCGGCGACCTCTTCTACATCCCGGCCGGCGTACCGCATCTGCCGGCCAATATGAGCAACGCCCCGTCCTCGGCCGTCATCGCCCGCACCGATCCCAATGAACAGGAAAGCGTCGTCCTGTTGCCGGAGCTGGATGCGCTGGTGGCCTGACGCTGACGGGACTGCCGTCATTTGCACCGCGCCACTTCGCCCATGACATTGCCGTCCTCGTCGGCGACCGTCAGCTTCTTGGCGTTCTTGGCGCTGCGCTTGATGGTGAATTTGGTCGGCTCCTGTCCGTCTTCACCTTCGGCCTCGCATGTCGCCGTCACCACCAGCGAACCATCAGCCTGCGCTTGCTTCTCCGTGAAGGTGCAGGCGCTGGCGGCGGTGACCAATGCCTCGTCGGTCAAAAGCAGCATCCGATCGGCGGCGACTTCCTGGCCGTTGCGGTTGATGCAGCCATATTTGTCCCCATAGGGTTTCGTCAGGTCGATGCCTGCCGCAAGGGCCTGACCCGCAGCCAGAACGACTACCATCGCAACAGACGGCCCCAAACCGCGCGCGCTCATTCCCCCAGCTCCAACGTCACGAACACGGTTGCAACGGCCCCATTTCTTCAAGACCGGGAATGGTCACGAAGAACCCACCCTCGCCCTTGTTGGTGACCACAACGGTTTCAGCCGTCGTCCCCGCCTCGCCTTCGGCGGAACAGGTCGCATCAAGTGATTGCGTGCCCGGCGCCCACGTCAATTGCTGCGCGAACCGGCAGCCGCTGCCATAGGTCTCGATGCCCTCGGCGGTCAGCACGATATAATCGTCGCGGCCCTGAAAGCCGGCCTTTGCAAAGACACAACCGGCATCGTTGCCCCAGAAGCCCACCAGCCTCTCGGCCCCTGTTGCCGGACCAGCGACCACCATCGCCACGACCAGTGAAATGAGCGCCCCCGGGCTCCGCAACGTCAAACGCCTGTCGCCGGAATGCCGGTGCGTTCGACCTTGCGCGGCGCGGTGATGTCCTTCCAGGTCGATAGAGCCCGGTTGACCGCCGCGTTCGGCTCGCGGGCGACGAATTCGCCATGGCCGGGCTTGGCCTTGACCTCCGCTTCCTCGACCGACAATTCGCCGCGCGAAAAGACGAAGCGCGGCAGGCCGGTCACCTCAAAACCTTCGAAGACGTTGTAGTCGATCACCGATTGCTGCTTCTTCGAGGTGATGGTCTTCTTGGCGCTGGGGTCCCACACCACGATGTCGGCGTCCGCGCCTTCGACGATGGCGCCCTTCCTAGGATACATGTTGAGGATCTTGGCGATGTTGGTCGAAGTCACCGCGACGAACTCGTTCATCGTCAGCCGCCCGGTGTTGACGCCCGTCGTCCACAGCACGGGCAAGCGGTCTTCAAGCCCGCCAGTGCCGTTCGGGATCTTGGTGAAATCGCCGACGCCGTTGCGCTTCTGCTTGGTGGTGAAGGCGCAGTGGTCGGTCGCCACCACCTGCAGCGATCCCGCCTGCAGGCCGGCCCACAGCGAATCCTGGTGCAGCTTGTTGCGGAAGGGCGGACTCATGACGCGGCGCGCCGCATGGTCCCAATCCTTGTCGAAATACTCGCTTTCATCCAGCGTCAGATGCTGGATCAGCGGCTCGCCGAAAACCCGAATGCCCTTCTGGCGGGCGCGGCGGATGGCTTCGTGGCTCTGCTCGCAGGACACATGCACGACATAGAGCGGCACGCCGGCCATGTCGGCGATCATGATGGCGCGGTTGGTCGCCTCGCCCTCCACTTCCGGCGGCCGCGAATAGGCGTGTCCCTCGGGGCCATTATTGCCGGCGGCGAGCAGCTTTTGCGACAGCGCCGCAACCACGTCGCCATTCTCGGCATGAACAAGCGGCAGCGCGCCGAGATCGGCGCAGCGCTGGAACGACGCGTACATCTCGTCGTCGTCCACCATCAGCGCGCCCTTGTAGGCCATGAAATGCTTGAACGAGGTAATGCCTCTGTCGACGACGGTGGCCATCTCGTCGAACACCTGCTTGCCCCACCAGGTGATCGCCATGTGGAAGGAGTAGTCGCAGGCAGCCTTCGAGGTCTTGTTGTCCCACATCTGCAACGCTTCCAGCAGCGACTGCTGCGGCGCCGGCAGGCAGAAATCGACCACCATCGTGGTGCCACCGGAAAGGGCCGCACGCGTCCCGGACTCGAAATCGTCGGCCGAATAGGTGCCCATGAACGGCATTTCGAGATGGGTGTGCGGATCGATGCCGCCCGGCATGACGTAACAGCCGCTGGCGTCGAACTCATGGTCGCCATGCAGGTTCGAGCCGATGGCGACGATCTTGCCGTGCTGCATCAGCACATCGGCCTTCCAGGTGCGGTCGGCGGTGACGATGGTGCCGTTTCGGATGACTTTGGTCATTGTCGTGTTCCCTTGTTCTCTTCGCGCTTCTTGTGAGCGTCGTTTTGAATACAGATCTTAGTTCACGCCACGATCCCCGCTGTCTCTACCACCGCATGGAACAGCACGTCGGCGCCGGCGCCGGCCCATTCCTTGGTGATTTCCTCAGCCTCGTTGTGTGACAACCCGTCAACGCAGGGGCACATCACCATGGCGGTCGGCGCAACGCGGTTGATCCAGCAGGCGTCGTGGCCGGCGCCGGAGACGATGTTGCGGTGGGAATAGCCGAGCCGATCGGCGGCGTCGCGGATCGCCTTGACGCAGCCGGCATCGAAGGTGACCGGATCGAAAGCGCCGACCTGCTCGACCTTGTACTGGATGTCGAGCGCCTCACAGATTGTGTCGATGCCTTCGCGTATGCGCCCATCCATCGCGTCCAGCACTTCCTTCTCGGGCGAGCGGATGTCGATGGTGAAGACGGTGCGCCCGGCGATGATGTTGCGCGAGTTCGGAAACACCTCCATGTGGCCGACCGCGCCGACGGCGTCGGGCTGGTAGTCCATGGCGATCTCGTGCACCAGTTCGATGACCCGAGCCATGCCGAGCCCGGCATTACGGCGCTTGGGCATCGGGGTCGAGCCGGTATGCGCCTCCTTGCCGGTCAGCGTTACCTGCAGCCATTTCAGGCCCTGGCCGTGGGTGACGACGCCAATGTCGATGCCTTCGTCCTCGAGGATCGGCCCCTGCTCAATATGCAGTTCGAAGAAGGCGTGGATCTTGCGATCACCGACTTTCTCGGTGCCTTTCCAGCCGATGCGCTCCAGCTCCTCGCCAAATTTCCTGCCCTGTTTATCAGTGTGCTGATACACGTCCGCCTGATCGAGCACACCGGCGAACACGCCGGACGCCATCATAGCCGGGGCAAAGCGCGAGCCTTCCTCATTGGTCCAGTTGGTAACGACGATCGGATGCCTGGTCTGGATGCCGAGATCGTTAAGCGAGCGAATAATCTCCAGCCCGCCGAGCACGCCGAGCACGCCGTCATATTTGCCGCCGGTCGGCTGCGTGTCGAGATGGCTGCCGACATAAACCGGCGGCAGGCTGGGATCAGCGCCTTCCCGGCGGGCAAACATGGTGCCCATTTCGTCAAGCCCCATTTCGAGCCCGGCCGCCTCGCACCAGCGCTTGAACAGATGCCGTCCCTCGCCGTCCTCGTCGGTCACGGTCTGGCGATTGTTGCCGCCGGCAATACCGGGGCCGATCTTCGCCATCTGCATGATGGAATCCCACAAACGGTCTGAATTGATTCGCAGATTCTCGCCTGGGGCGGCCATGCTCTAAAACCTCATCGGTTGCGGGGCGGCGGCGTCCCCCTCCCCCTCGAGGGGAGGGTGGCCGCGAAGCGGTCGGGTGGGGTCGCCCGCGACGCGCGCGACCTTCTCTTTGACCACCTGCGCGACGTGCCAAGCGCTGTTTATGACATCGGGCTCGTCAACACGGAAGACTTCAAATCCGAGCGATCGCAGATAAGCATCGCGAACGGCATCGTGCCGACTACCCCTGTCGTGTTCGTGCATGTCGCCATCGACCTCAACGATCAGCTTCACCGCCAAGCAGGCAAAATCCACGATGTACGGGCCAATCGGGCACTGACGGCGAAACTTGATGCCGGCTGATTTCAGGTCCCGCAGTTCATACCACAGCAGCGATTCTCCCTTGGTCGCGTGAATTCGAAGCGCTCGCGCCTTTTGGCGCATTTCGAAGCTCACGCGGGTACGGGGCATCAGGAGCGGCCTCGGAACAAAAGAGCAGGTCGGCGTCCGGTCGCACCGACCCCACCCGACCGCTTCGCGGCCACCCTCCCCTCGAGGGGGAGGGCTATCCGCGCCCGGTTTGTCAATCGATCGCCCTCAGCACTTCTCTGACATGGTCGATCAATTCGTTGATCTGGCCCTTGGTGATGATCAGTGGCGGCGACAGCGCGATGATGTCGCCGGTGGTGCGGATCAGCGCGCCGCGCTCGAACGCCTTGACGAAGGCCGAGAAGGCCCGCTTGGTCGGGCTGCCGGCGATCGGCGCCAGTTCGATCGCGCCGATCAGGCCGATATTCCTGATGTCGATGACATGCGGCTCGTCCTTCAGCGAATGCAGCGCATCTTCCCAGTAGGGCGCCAGTTCCTCGCCGCGGGTCAGCAGGCACTCTTCCTTGTAGGTGTCGAGCGTGCCGAGTGCCGCGGCGCACGCAATCGGATTGCCCGAATAGGTGTAGCCGTGGAAGAACTCGATCATGTGCTCGGGGCCGGTCATGAAGGCGTCGTGGATTTCCTTCTTCACGAACACCGCGCCCATCGGGATGACGCCGTTGGAGACGCCCTTGGCGGTGGTCATGATGTCGGGCGTGACGCCGAAATAATCCGCTGCGAACGGCGCGCCGAGACGGCCGAAACCGGTGATGACCTCGTCGAAGATCAGCAAAATGCCGTGCTTGGTGCAGATCTCGCGCAGTTTCTGCAGATAGCCCTTCGGCGGCAGGATGACGCCGGTGGAGCCGGCGACCGGTTCGACGATGACAGCGGCGATGGTCGAGGCGTCATGCAGGGCAACGATGCGCTCCAGCTCGTTGGCGAGTTCCGCGCCATATTCCGGCACGCCCTTGGAGAAGGCGTTCTTTTCCGGCAGATGCGTGTGCGGCATGTGGTCGACGCCGCCGAGCAGCGTGCCGAACATCTTGCGGTTGGTGACGATGCCGCCGACCGAGATGCCGCCGAAATTGACGCCGTGATAGCCGCGTTCGCGGCCGATCAGGCGGGTGCGCGCGCCCTCGCCCTTCACACGGTGATAGGCGATCGCCATCTTCAGCGCCGTTTCGACCGATTCCGAACCGGAATTGGTGAAGAAGACATGGTCCATGCCCTTGGGCGCGAGATCGACCAGGCGGTTTGCCAGTTCGAACACGATCGGGTGGCCCATCTGGAAGGCCGGCGCATAGTCGAGTTCGGCCGCCTGGTGCTGGATCGCCTCGGTGATCTTGGGACGGCAATGGCCGGCATTGACGCACCAGAGGCCGGCGGTGCCATCGAGCACCTTGCGGCCGTCGCTGGTGGTGTAGTGCATGTCCTTGGCGGAAACGAACATGCGCGGCGCCTGTTTGAACTGCCGGTTTGCCGTGAACGGCATCCAGAATGCGCTGAGATCGTTCGGCGTGACTTTCAGCCGGTTGGACATGACCAAGACTTCCCCTTGTAACCTGTTTCGGTGCGGCTAACGCTTGGTCTTTCCAAAGCTTGGTCTTTGCTGCGTTTTCATGCTACGCAAATTTTTGACCGATTGGACAAACGTTAGCACCGCCCTGTCGGCGGTCAAGGGATTACTAGCGGAAATGCGGCCTGCGAAGTGCGCTCCACGGGTAAGAGAAAAACTGGTCCAGAGAATTGGTCCAGATGACCCGCTCGGCCAAGGCTTGCAGGGGTGAGCGGCGCCATGGAAGGCTCAGCCCCTCGCCGCACCCGCATCCAGCAGGAAAAGCGCGAACTGATCCTGGAGGCAGCCCTCGAGGTCTTCTCCGCCAACGGCTTTCGCGGCTCGACCATCGACCAGATCGCCGAGGCCGCGGGGATGTCGAAGCCGAACCTGCTCTATTATTTCCGCCGCAAGGAAGACATCCACGAAACGCTGATGGAGCGGCTGCTGGCGACCTGGCTGGCGCCGCTACGTGAACTCGACGACATCGGCGACCCCCTGACCGAGCTCAGGAGCTACATCCGGCGCAAGCTCGAAATGGCGCGTGATTTTCCCAGGGAGAGCCGGCTGTTCGCCAACGAGATCCTGCAAGGCGCGCCGCGCATCATGCCGCTGCTGGCGGGTGAGCTGAAAACGCTGGTCGACGAGAAGGCCAACGTCATCAAGGGCTGGATGCGCGCCGGAAAAATCGCCCGCACCGATCCCTGGCACCTGATCTTTTCGATCTGGGCGACGACGCAGCACTATGCCGATTTCGATGTCCAGGTCCGCGCGGTGCTCGGGCCCGACCGCGGCGGCGACGGCCGCTTCGAGGATGCGGCGCGGTTTCTGGAGCAGTTGTTCATTGATGGGCTGAAGCCGAAGGGCTGACCTTGGGCGTCAGGCGCTGCGGCGCTCCGCCGGCATCGCCTCAAGCAAATTCTGCAGCTTCTCGATCGAATTCTGTTCGGCCAGCGGCGTGTAGACGATCAGCTTCATGTCCGAGCCGTCGTCGATCGACAGGCTCATATGCTCGAACGTCATGGCGCCGGCGCTCGGATGTCGGACATGTTTCACCCCCGACAATCGGCGTGCCACGTCGCGTTGCGGCCACCAGTCGCGAAACTCCGGACTTGAGCGCGTCATAAGCACGATCAGCCGCTCGAAATCCGCATCGCCCACATAGCGGGCGCTTTCCGCCCGGAACGAGGCCAGCACGGTGCGCGCCAATTGCTCCCAGTCAACCAGCAGGCGCCGGTGATGCGGATTGGTGAACACCATGTGGACGATGTTGCGGGCGTCGCCCTCTAGCAGGCCATAATCACCGAACACCGCTACCGCCGCCGGATTCCAGGCCAGCACATCCCAGCGCCGCCCGACGACATAGGCCGGCTGCAGCACCAGGCTCTCCAGCATATGCATCAGCGGGCCATCGACCTTTTCCGGCGCAGCCACGCGGTTCTCCGGTTGCTGGCGGCCTGCCAGGATGAACAGATGCCGCCTTTCAACGGCGTCGAGGCGCAGCGCTTCGCTGAGCGCCGCTAGCACCTCCACCGAGGGTCTGACCTCGCGCCCCTGCTCTAGCCATGTGTACCAGGTGGTGCCGACGCCGGCGATCATCGCCACTTCCTCGCGACGCAAGCCTGGCGTGCGTCTCCGCAGGCCGGTCGCGATGCCGGTGGCGGACGGCGTCAATCTTTCGCGGCGCGAGCGCAGGAAGGCGCCAAGCTCGCGCCGGCGGCTGTCTTCAGCGGAGTGCGTGGGGGCATCCATGAGAGCTATTATAGCAGTATTGATACCAGGATAAAGTTTGAACTGTTTGGGCTGGGTCAGGCGCCCCATCTTCCATCCAGAGAGATGGAGGCTCTGAATATGGATCTGAAAGACAAGACAATCCTCATCACCGGTTCGACCGATGGCGTCGGCCGTGTCGTCGCGCAAAGGCTGGGCGCCGGCGGCGCGCGCGTGCTGGTGCATGGCCGTGACGCGGCTCGCGGCAAGGCAGCCGTCGCAGAAATCGAATCCGCCGGCGGCAAGGCCGAGTTCCTCGCCGCGGACCTCGCCTCGCTAGCCGAGGTCCGCCGCCTCGCCGAGGCCGTACGCGCAAAAACCGACCGGCTCGACATCCTCATCAACAATGCCGGCATCGGCACGGCCGGCGCCAAGCGACAGCTCAGCGCCGACGGCTTCGAACTGCGCTTTGCGGTCAACTATCTCGCCGGTTTCCTGCTGACCTCGGAACTGCTGCCGCTGCTCAAGGCGAGTTCGCCGGCGCGCATCATCAACGTCGCCTCGGCCGGCCAGCAGGCGATCGATTTCGGCGATGTCATGCTGACACGTTCCTATGACGGCGTGCGCGCCTATTGCCAGAGCAAGCTGGCGCAGATCCTGTTCACCATCGACCTGGCCGGAGAGTTGAAAGGCAGCGGCGTCACCGTCAACGCTCTGCATCCGGCGAGCTACATGAACACCACCATGGTCCGCCAGGCCGGCGTGACGCCATGGAGCTCGGTCGAGACCGGCGCCGACGCCATTCTCAACCTCGCGACATCGCCCGCCCTGGAGGGCCGCAGTGGCCTCTATTTCGACGGCCAAAAGGAATCCCGCGCCGAAGCACAAGCCTATGACGCCAAGGCCAGGCAGCAATTGCGAACCCTGAGCCTCGACCTCGTCGGCCAGGCTTCCCCACAATCGAAGGAACAGCATTCATGACCGGCAAGATCGAACACACGGTCGTCATCGGCGGCTCATCCGGCATCGGCCTGGCAACGGCGCGAAAACTGCTGGGCCCAGGCATGAAGGTGACCATCACCGGACGAAGCCAGGACAAGCTCACCAGCGCTTGGAAGAGGCTCGGCGGCGCCGCCGAAAAAGCTGCCTTCGATGCTTCGAAGCCGGGCGAAGTTCGCCAGTTCTTTGGGGAACTCGGACCGTTCGATCACCTCGTGCTGGCTGCCAGCGGCGGCAAGGGACTTGGGCCGTTCGAAACCCTCGACCTCTCAGACATCGCCGGCGGCGTCGACGAGAAAGTCAGGCCGCAGCTGTCCTGCCTGCAGGCTGCCTTGCCGACGCTCAACAGATCGGGATCGGTCACTTTCATCTCGGCGGTGTCGGCACAATTGTCGGCGCCCGGCGTGGCTGGCATTGCCGCCGTCAACGGCATGCTGTTGACGGTGGTGCCGATCCTGGCGGTCGAACTGAAGCCGCTGCGCGTCAATGTCGTGGCGCCCGGCGTCATCGACACGCCGTGGTGGGATTTCCTGGCCGAAGACCAGCGGCAGGCGGTGTTCAGCGAATATGCCGGCAAAACCCCGGTGGGCAGGATCGGCCGCGCCGAAGACGTCGCCGGCGCAATCGCCTTTCTAGTCTCCAACGGCTTCATGACCGGCCAGGTGCTGACCTGCGACGGCGGCCTGCGCTACGCGGCGTGACCTTACAGCGACTGCGCGATCAGCGTGAGAAGGCCTCCGGCCAGTGCGACGTTGCCTACGAAACCGTTGATGCGCGACGCCCGGTCCGGGCCCTGATGGTCCCAGAAATTGTGGAACATCGGCGTGGCGACGATGAGAAACAGCAGCAGCACGGCGCAGGCGGTCGCAGTCCACAGGCCGGCCATCAACAGCGCGCCGGCAATGGTCTGCAGGACGATGCCGGCCCACAACGCCAATCTCGCCTGCGGCACGCCGCGCGCGGTCATCAGCCCTGTCAGGAAGGTCTCGTTCTGAACATTGCGCAGGCCGGCGCAAACGAAGGCGCCGCCGAGCAACAGGCGGCCGAGAAACAAAAAGGTCGAAGGCAAATCGACAGGCATGAAATCTTCCCCGTACTTAAGCATGAAACAGGTGGAGCGCCGCCCTTTCCACGGCGCTCCATGACTAACCGGACGGTCAGGCTGCTTTGGCAGCCGGCATCGGGTGAATGGCGTGGAACGGGATGCAGAGCCGGTTCCAGGTGTTGATCATGCCGATCGCGACCGACAGCTTGACCAGTTCCTCTTCCGAGAAGTGCTCTAGCGTGCGGGCATAGAGTTCGTCCGAAACGCCATTGTTGGCGATCAGGGTCGTTGCCTCGGTCCAAGCAAGCGCCGCGCGTTCGCGCTCGGAAAACAGCGGCGATTCCTTCCAGGCCGAAACCAGATAGAGCCGTGTCTCGGTTTCGCCATCGCGCCTCGCCTCGCGGCTATGCATCTCGACGCAGTAGGAGCAGCCATTGATCTGCGAGGCGCGGAGCTTGATCAAATGCAGCAGGCTCACTTCAAGCCCGCATTCGTCGACCGCCTTGTTGAGCGCCGACACGGCTTTCATGATCTCAGGCGCCTTGGCGAAGAATTGCAGTCTCTGTTTCATCGTCTTTCCTTTCACATCTGTTTGCGGGGGATTAAATCTGTTTGGTCGAAGCGGGTTTCTGCGGCCGCTGATGGCGCGCCACAAAGGCACAGCTGGCGGCAAACGATCGCGGATCGCCTTCGGCCTTGTAGTCAGCCACGATGTCGGACAACCGGGTTTCCGCGAGAGCGGCACGATAGGCACGCTCGGCTTTCAGCATCGCGGCATTGATGCCGCACGGCTTCACATAGGCCGAAGCATCGATCTTGACCGGGCCGCGCTGGCGGATCTCGCCGCAGCGGAAGGCCGGCTCGCGACCCTCGACCGCAAGCACGATATCGAGCAGCGTGATGCGCTCGGCCGGACGCGCCAGCCGGTAGCCGCCCGCCGGTCCCGGCACCGATTCCAGGATGCGCGCAGCAGTCAGCTGGTTCAGATGTTTCAGCAGATAGCTCGGCGACAGGCCGAAGGACTCTGCCAAAGCAGCACCCGGTATCGTGCTGTTGCCCTCCACGCTGGCCAGTGTGGCCGCGCAATGGATGGCCGCTTCTACACCCTCGCCCAGTTTCACGATGTTGCGCTCCTATTCATGGATATCTTTTATCCTAGATAGATTTTATCTGCAATAGTAAAATGAAAAACGGCGCTCGAAAGCGCCGCTTTTTTCTTCGACCCGTTCCCTACTCTGCGGCCACCTTGGCCATCGGGTTGTTCGGGTGCGTCGTCCAGTTGGCATAGATCGGCGACACCGGCTTGCCGGTGCGCTGGTCCATGACGCCGGCGGCCAGCGGCTCCATGGTGATGCAGTTCTCGACCGGGCAGACATTGACGCACAGATTGCAGCCGACGCATTCGGCCTCGATCACCTCGAAATGCCTGACGCCGTCGACCATGTTGGTGATTGCCTGGTGCGAAGTGTCCTCGCAGGCGATGTGGCAGCGGCCGCATTTGATGCAGGCGTCCTGGTCGATATGCGCCTTGGCGATGTAATTGAGGTTGAGATACTGCCAGTCGGTGACGTTGGGCGTGGCGCGGCCGACAATGTCGTTGAGCGAGGCGTGGCCTTTCTCGTCCATCCAGTTTTCGAGACCGGCGATCATCTCCTGCACGATCTTGAAGCCGTAAGTCATCGCCGCCGTGCACACCTGCACATTGCCGGCGCCGAGCGCCATGAATTCAGCCGCATCGCGCCAGGTGGTGATGCCGCCAATGCCGGAGATCGGCAGGCCGCGCGTTTCCGGATCGCGGGCGATCTCGGCCACCATGTTCATGGCGATCGGCCTCACCGCCGGGCCGCAATAGCCGCCATGCGAGCCCTTGCCGTCGATGGTCGGCTGCGGCGCGAAACTGTCGAGGTCGACGCCGGTGATCGAGTTGATGGTGTTGATCAGCGACACCGCGTCGGTTCCGCCGGAGAGTGCGGCGCGCGCCGGCTTGCGCACATCGGTGATATTCGGCGTCAGCTTGGTGATGACAGGCATGCGGGTGTTGGCCTTGCACCAGCGCACTACCATTTCGATGTATTCAGGCACCTGGCCGACAGCCGCGCCCATGCCGCGTTCCGACATGCCGTGCGGGCAGCCGAAATTGAGTTCGATGCCGTCGGCTTCGGTCTCCTCGACCACCGGCAGGATCGCCTTCCAGCTTTCCTCGACGCATGGCACCATCAGCGAGACGACGATGGCGCGGTCGGGCCAGTCCTTCTTGACCTGCTTGATCTCGCGCAGATTGACCTGCAAATCGCGGTCGGTGATCAGCTCGATATTGTTGAGGCCGAGCAGGCGCCGGTCCGCCCCCCAGATCGCGCCATAACGCGGGCCGTTGACGTTGACCACCGGCGGACCTTCTTCGCCCAGCGTCTTCCACACGACGCCGCCCCAGCCCGCCTTGAAGGCGCGGATGACGTTGTAGGCCTTGTCGGTCGGCGGCGCCGAAGCCAGCCAGAACGGATTGGGCGATTTGATGCCGACGAAATTGTTGCGGATGTCTGCCATGACAGGTCCCTTTCAACCGAGACGAAGGAGCATTTCCACGGGCGCGAGAATGCCGCCTTTAAGCGCGGGGGTGAGATTGGCGATCTTGGTGCCGGCGTTCTCGCCCATGATAAGATTAACGCCAGGCGGCGGCTTTTTTCCTTCCGCCTGCGCCGCAGCCATGCGCGCCCGTATCGTGTCGAAAAATTCGATGGCGAAGGCGCCACGAGGGCGCTCGGCGGTTACAGAGAACCCCGCGGCGGCGGCAGCCGAACGATAGTCGTCGGGCGTGGCAACGAAGGACATGCTCTCGTCGGATGCCCATGGCAGCGGATAGGTCAGCGCACCTGCCTTGAGCCGCATCACATCGTAGACGGCAAAGACGCCGCCCGGCTTGAGCACACGCGCCGCCTCGCTCATCAGCTTTTTCTTGTCGGGAAGATTCATGCCGACATGCAGGATCATGGCCGTATCAAAGCTTTTGTTGCTGAACGGCATGTCCAGCGCGCTGCCCTGCACGAACCGGACTTTGTCGGCCATTCCCACCCGCTTCGACAGGCTGGTCGCGATGTCGACATAGCTTTGCGTCAGATCAATGCCGGTGACATCGGCGCCGGCATTGTTGGCGGCGAAGCGGGCTGGACCACCCACGCCGGAACCAATGTCGAGCAGCCTGGCCCCCGGCTTCAAACCCATCTGGCCGATGAGTTCCCTGGTGGCGGCGATACCGCCAATGTGGAACTCGTCGACCGCTTCGAGATCGCCAGCGCGTAGATGGGCAATTTCCACGCCGGTATCGGCGAGCACGGCAAGAATGTGCTGCTCAAGATCCGAGACGTCGTAGTGACGCGCGATGCCTGATTCCACTGAGGCCATGATCTCTATCCCTGTGCCAGACTCCGGTTGATGCTCTCCGCCGCATCGCGGCCTTGCGCGACGGCCGATACCGTCAAATCGTCGCCGCCAAAAATGCAGTCGCCGCCGGCCCAGACATTGGCGAGCGAGGTGCGCCCTTCTGCGTCGACCTTGATGCGGCCGGCTTCGAGTTCGATCGCAGCACCGCTGCCGTTAAGTGCCGCCGGCACAAAGCTCTGGCCGATCGCCTTGAACACCTGGTCGGCGGCCAGCGTCAGCCGCTCGCCGGTGCCGACAAGCGTGTCGCCGTTCATCGCTGTGTATTCGAGCTCGATGCCCGACACTTTGCCACCTTCGACAATGACCCGCTTCGGCTCCAGCCAGTGGCGGATGGTGACGCCGTTGGCGGCTGCCAGATCCTGCTCGAACTCGGAAGCGTTCATGTGTTCCTGGCCGCGCCGGTAGCAGATCGTCACCTCCTCGGCGCCGAGCAGCTTCGACTGCACGGCGGCGTCGATCGCCGTCATGCCGCCGCCGATGACGACGACGCGCCGGCCGACCGGCAGGCTCGCGAGATCGCTGGCCTGGCGTAGCCCGGCGATGAACTCGACCGCATTGACAACGCCATCGGCGTCCTCGCCATCCGCGCGCAACGCATTCACGCCGCCTAGCCCCATGCCGAGGAAGACGGCATCGTAATTCCGGATCAGGTCCGACAGCCGGTAGTCGCGGCCGAGCGCCCTGCCGTTCTGGATATCGATGCCGCCGATCCCCGTGACATAGTCGACTTCGGCCTGGGCGAAATTGTCGATGCTCTTGTAGGCGGCGATGCCGTATTCGTTGAGGCCGCCGGCCTTCGGGCGGGCTTCCAGTATGGTCACCTCGTGGCCATGGCGGGCGAGCCGGTGCGCCGCGGCGAGGCCGGCCGGACCGGCGCCGACCACGGCGACCGACTTGCCGGTCGATTCAGCGCGCGAATAAAACTGCTTGTGCTCGGCCATGGCGACATCGGTGGCGTAGCGCTGCAGGCGGCCGATCTGCACCGGCTTGCCTTCCGCCACCTCGCGCACGCAGACCTCTTCGCACAGCGTCTCGGTAGGGCAGACGCGGGCGCACATGCCACCCAATATGTTCTGGTCGAAAATAGTCTTGGCCGAACCGATCGGGTTGCCGGTCGAGATCTGGCGGATGAACAGCGGAATGTCGATCGAGGTCGGGCACGCATTCATGCACGGCGCATCGTAACAGAAATAGCAGCGGTCGGATTCGACCAGCGCCTCGTGGTGATCGAGCGGCGGATGCAGGTCGGAAAAATTCTCGGCGTACTGGTCGGCGGCAAGCCGGCCGCCGGCAATGCCGTCCTTGAACTGGCCTTCTGGCATCGTCAGTTCCCCTGTTTTCGTTTTGGGGAAGGCTAGCACGTTTTATTTTTTTATCAATTGGTCAATTTTCGACCCAAGCCGCTGAAAAGACTAGCTGATAATATGATTTAGTTCCTCATGTTATGAGTGACGGTTGCGTCCTCAAAGAGGGGAGCGCGACAAGCTCCAAGTCGCGGCAAGCTGTTCCAGGCCAGCGCGAAATGATAGGGCGCTTGAGCACGATGCGCGGCTTTCATTCAACGGAGAAGGCAATGACCGATGATAGGGAGACGGCTCACCGGTGGGAGCCCGTGGGAGATTTACCTCTGGCTGCCTGTCAGGTGTGGCGTCTAAAATCCGACAATAACTTTGAGCTGACCGTCGAAGGCGACTTCGGGACATCGGAACGAACTCTCAAGATCGATTTTCAAGGGGTAGTAGCCCTGGCTGCCCATGATGACATGCTGGGACTGACCAAAATCCGTGCGGACACCTCGATCCCATTGATTGGATCTGGCAGGCAAGCCTCCTACAGGTGGCCGATCCTGCGAGTGGAGAACTCGCACTGGTTGCGATCGACACTTGGCCCGACAGAAGACTGTACGCATTTTCTGCTGCTCAGTCTCGAATGCACGGTTGAGGTCATTGCTCGTGAAGCCACTCCTTCTTGGATCTGATCACCCGGGGAGCGAAACGCCTTGAAACCGCATACGCTCCGGCACAGGCCAAGATTGGTGGCTGTTCGCTACGAAGGTGCCAGCTGTAGGCTGGCATCTGAGCGGCCGCCATGGATCGACCTGATCTCGTCGGCAACCAGTTGCTGCAGCCGCCACAGATTGCGGTCGCGGATGCCGAATTCCTCGAGGTGGCTGACGGTGTTGTAGAGATATTCCGCGCCCGAGCCGACATGGCCGCAGGCTCTGGCAAGCACCCCCGCCACCGTGTCCAGCGGCTGCCCGAGCGAGGTTCCCCTGCCCGTCACCCCGACCCAGAAGCCGAGCGCCCGTATCCGACCCTGCTGGGTGCGCACGGGAACCCACCGGACCGAGCTGACACTCTCATGATCGTCGATCTCGCGCCGCAGCAGTCTTTCGATCTGCTGCGGCTTGTCGCCGTCGGGCAGACGGTAGATGACGCCGTCGCATCGGCCGCCGCGTTCGAGCGCCATCATCAGCCCCGGCTGCGCGACGCTGCCGCGCCAGCGCACCATGTCGAGGCAGAAGGAGCGATGCCAGCCAAACGCAGTGGCGCGCTGCCGTTCGACGGACTCGAAAGCCGGCTTCCAGATCAACGAGCCATAGGCGAACACCCATAGCGGCCCCGCATCCGCTTCGTTGGAGAGCCGCGCGGCAAGAGCACGGAAATCCTCGTCGTTCAGCTGCGTCCAGCTGCCGTCGGGTCCAGGATCGACCTCTTCGCGATGGCACAGTGAAACAAGCTCAGGCGTGAGCGACATAAGGCGCATGAAACGACAACCCCTCGTTTGCCCAAGGAAAGTCGAAAACCGCCGCATGTGCAAGGCGTCGAGCGGGACGAAGTGCGGAACGATGTGTCAACGCAGCCGTTGAACTTTCTCCGCTTCGCTGTCGGATTCGCGTCGCTGAAAACGTCCTTTGATGGATCGGACGACGATCTATGCATAGGTGAGGAGACCGAGAATGCCGAGATCCCCAATGCCCTTCTTCTGGTACGAGTTGATGACCAGCGACCTCGATGCGGCGCAAGCGTTCTACACCAGCGTGGTCGGCTGGCGGGCCGAGCCCTTCGACAAGGCGCCCGGCATGCCGCGCTATATCGTGGTGAACTCCGCCGAGCGTGGCGTCGGCGGGCTGATGACCCTGCCCGAGGAAGCAGCCAGGACGGGTCTGAAGCCGGCCTGGTTCGGCTATATCCACACCAGCGATACCGATGCCTCGACCGAGGCACTGAAAGCCGCCGGCGGGGCTGTTCACCGCGAACCCGACGACATTCCCGGCGTCGGCCGCTTCTCCGTCGTCGCCGACCCGCAAGGCGCCGCCTTCATGTTCCTGCAGCCCAGTGGGCCCGACCAGCCCGTCCTTCCGGCAACGACGCCGGGCCATGTCGGCTGGCACGAGCTTTATGCGGCCGACCGCCAGAAGGCCTTCGATTTCTACTCAAGCCAGTTCGGCTGGACCGATGCCGGTAGCATGGACGTCGGCGAGATGGGCATCTATCAGACCTTCTCGGCCGGCCCTGAATCCGGCGGCGGCATCATGAACAAGCCGCAACCGCTGCCGGTGCCGGTCTGGCTGTTCTACTTCAATGTCGGCGCCATCGACGCAGCCGCCAAACGCGTCACCGACAATGGCGGCAAGATCGTCATGGGTCCGATGCCGGTTCAGACCGGCCAATGGATTGCCCAGTTCACCGATCCGCAAGGCGCCTATTTCGCGCTGATCGCGCCGGGCCGCTGACCCCCTCCGGTACTCGCCTGCACGGAAACTGCTCTCATCGCACTGCCGGTGCGATGAGAGGCGCGTCCGGGCGCGGTCACTCCGGCGCCAGCACCGCGACTTTGAGGTTCTCTTTCCTGGCGCCGCTGAGCTGGATCGTGGCTGCGCCAGGCGTCAGCTTGAAGCGCACGCTCTTGCGGATGCCGGGGCAGGTCTTCACGCCGCTGAAACCCGCTGATTTCACGGCTTGGCCATCCTGAATGACGTCGACCCAGGCCTCCTCGGACAGGCTGATCTGGAGCTCTCCTTCCGCTGGCACGGCCACGTTTGCCGTCGCGCCGAACGTGCCGGCTGCCGGCGCGCGTTGCGGTGAGACCGTGAAGCTGACCGCATCGACGGGCTCCAGCGCCATATCCGCGGCTTCGCCGAAAGCAAGAGAGGCACCGGACTGCGCGGCGGGCGCTGCCGGAAACAGTTCCTGCTCGCGTGTCACCGGCCATTTGAAGGCATCGCAGCCAGCATCAGCGGCCATGGCGAAACTGGTGCTTGCGAGGATTGCGAACAGGCTGATGGCGGCTTTTTTCATGGCGAAGGAACCCGTCTGGTTTGGAGTGTCTACTCGCAGATATACAACCTTAACGAGATCTATGCAACCATAACGAGAGCAAATTTCGAAGTCAGACTGGAAATAATTGCAATCACCGATTGTTGATGACAGGCCATGGGAAGTGAATGGTCCAGCGCCGGGTGATGATTTATGGCCGGGCCACATGGTTGGAAAAATGGAGTTTAGATGAAGCTTTTTGACGGTCTCGCCAGATTTCAGCCGCAGGCACTCGGCGTCCTGCGCATCATGACGGCCCTGCAGTTCCTCGAGCATGGCTCGCAGAAACTGTTCAATTTTCCGGTCAGCGCCGAGCCTCACGCTCTTAGCGGCCTGACGGCGACGGCAGGCATCCTGGAGTTCGCCGGTGGCATCCTGCTGGCGCTCGGTCTGTTCACCCGCCCGGTCGCGTTCCTTCTGGCCGGCGAGATGGCCATCGCCTATTTCATGGCGCACTATCCGCGCGACTTCTTCCCGGTCAACAACGGCGGCGATGCGGCGATCTCCTTCTGCTTCATCTTCCTCTATCTGGTGTTTGCCGGCGCCGGCGCTTTCGCGCTCGACAACCGCCGCAGCACCTGACGCGCCTAATGCATGTCGCCCAAAAGTGCGCAGCGGTTTTGGGATAACGACTTGCACCAAGAATCTGAAGCGCCTCGGCGAAGCCGAAGCGCTTCAGGCGCGCATTCGCTCGAAGTTCGCGTCAAAGAGCGGCGCTGCCTGAACGCGCGCCGCGTGGCGCTTGCCCAAAAGTTCGATTTCGAAGCCGTCGCTCTTGTCTGCGATCTCCTTCGGCACATAGCCGATGGCGACGGATTTCTTCGAGTGATGCGCATAGCCGCCCGACGTTACCCAGCCGCGCACCGCGCCATCGTACCAGATCGGCTCGTCGCCGATGACATCGGCATCGTCGGCATCGAGGATAAATGTGCGCAGCCTGAGCTTGCCGCCCTGCTTGCGCTCGGCAAGAGCGCCGGTTTTACCGATGAAATCGGCATCCTTGCCATAGGCGACGAAACGGTCGAGCCCGGCCTCCAGCGGCCCGTAGATCGGCCGGTATTCGCGCGCCCATGAGCCGTAGTTTTTCTCCAGCCGCAGCCCATTGAGCGCGCGCGAGCCGAACAGGCCGAGGCCGAATTCCTCGCCTGCCGCCATCAACGCCTGGAAGGCAGCGCGCTGATATTCCGGCGCCACCCAGATCTCGTAGCCGAGATCGCCGGTGTAGCTGACGCGGCCGACCAGGCACGGCGCCGTGCCGATGTCCATTTTCGCGACCGCCATGAAGGGGAATGCGGTGTTGGCGACATCCGCGCGGCTGACCTTTGCCAGCACCTCCCTCGCCTTGGGCCCCGCAATGGCGAGGCCGGTCAGCCTCTGGCCCAGCGCCTCTATGCGCACTGAGCTATCCGCAGGTAAATGCGCCTCGAACCAGCGCATATGATATTGCTCGGCAATGCCGGAGCCGGCGATGAACCACTCGGTCCCGTTGGAATTGGGGGCACCGATATTGGCCAGCGTGAAATCGCCGATGAGCTTGCCGTCATCCTTCAGCATCGGCGCCAGCGTCATGCGGCCTGGCTTGGGCAACTTGCAGGCAAAGATCAGGTCGAGCCAAGCGGCCGCCCCTTCTCCCGTCACCTTGTATTTGGCGAAGTTCGAAATCTCCGCCAGGCCGACGCTCTCACGAACCGTCGCGACCTCATTGGCGACATGGGAAAAATCGCTGGACCGCCGCCACGAGAACTCGTCCCTGACACCCTCGGGCGCAAACCATAGCGGCACTTCCAGCCCATAGGACACGCCCCATTGCGCGCCCTTGGCCGATAGCAGATCGTAGATCGGAGTCGTCTTCAGCTGCCGCCCCGCGGGCAGTTCCTCATTGGGGAAGCGGATCGAGAAGCGGCGCGAATAGTTCTCGCGCACCTTGGCATTGGTGTAGGCCATCGTCGCCCAGTCGCCGTAGCGCGCGACATCCATCGCCCAGATGTCGGCGCCGGGATCGCCCTCGATCATCCAGTTGGACAGCGCCAGGCCGACGCCGCCGCCTTGTGAAAAGCCCGCCATGACGCCGCAGGCGACCCAGAAACCCGGTAGCCCGCGCACCGGCCCAACCAGCGGATTGCCGTCCGGTGCAAAGGTGAAGGGCCCGTTGATGATCTGCTTGATGCCGGTCCTCTCGAAGGCCGGGAAATGCCGGAAGCCGACCTCGAGCGACGGCGCGATGCGGTCGATGTCCGGCTCCAGCAGTTCATGGCCGAAATCCCAAGGCGTCTGGAACTCGGACCACACCTTGTTGGCCTTCTCATAGGTGCCCATCAGCATGCCGCCGCGCTCCTGGCGCAGATAGAGCTCACCGTCGAAATCGACGGCGTGGATGATCTCGGTGCCGGTCTTGGCGTTCCACGCCGCGACTTCCGGCATATCCTCGGTGATCAGGTACATGTGCTCCATGGCCAGCACCGGCAGTTCCAGCCCGACCATGCGGCCGACCTCGCGCGCCCACAGGCCGCCGGCATTGACGACATGCTCGGCCACGACCTCGCCCTTGTTGGTGATGACCCGCCACATCCCGTCGGGCCGGCGCACAATGTCTTCCACCTTGGTGAAGCGCTCGACCTCGGCGCCAAGCTTGCGCGCGGCCTTGGCGTAGGCATGCGTCACACCGGAGGGATCGAGATGGCCGTCTTCCTTGTTGCGAACGGCGCCGACGAACTGCTTGGGATCAATCAGCGGCATCAGTTCAGCCGCTTCGTTGGCCGATATTTCCTCGAGATCGATGCCGAGGTAACGCCCTTTGGCAACGACGCCGCGCAGCCAGTCGAGCCGCGCCTCGGTCGCCGCCAGCAGCACGCCGCCGGTCAGATGCACGCCGGTCGCCTGCCCCGACAGCTCCTCGATCTCCTTGTGGAGCGAGATCGTGTATTTCTGCAGCTTGGCGACGTTGGGGTCGCCATTGATCGTGTGCATGCCGCCGGCCGCATGCCAGGTCGAGCCCGAGGTCAGCTCGTCGCGCTCCAGCAGCACGACATCGGTCCAGCCATGGCGGGCCAGATGGAACAGCACCGAACACCCGACGACGCCACCGCCAATGACCACGACCTTTGCATGCGATTTCATGAGTTTTTCTCTGTTATCAATGAGTTGAGGAGATAAGGTGAATCAGAAAGGCAGCGCCGCGCGCCGACGCTGAAAAAGTCACGGCTCGCCCTGCCCGATCGCTTCCTTGCGCCTGGCCATGTATGCCTCCAGCGCCTCGCGCACGGCGATGTCCATCACCGGCTCGACATAGTCTTCCAGCGCCTTCTTCCACAGCCGGGTCGCGCGCGCCGTGGTGTCGAGGCCGCCGGCTTCCTGCCAGGCCTCGTAATTCTGCCAGTTGGACAGCATCGGCTGGTAGAAGGCGGTGGCATAGCGTTCCAGCGTGTGCGGTTCGCCGAAGAAATGGCCGCCGGTCGGCACCGCGCCCAGCGCCTCGACAGCAAGCTCCGCCTCGTCGACGACGATCGGGCGCAGGAACTCCATCATGTGCTGGATCATCTCGACATCAATGATGAGCTTTTCGAACGATGCCGTCAGCCCGCCCTCCTGCCAGCCGGCGGCATGATAGACGAGGTTGCCGTGGCCGAGCACAGCGCCCCACAGCGCCATCAGCGTCTCGTAGGCGCCTTGCGCGTCCGCCGCATTCGATGCCGACCCCGGTGTCGTGCGGTAGGGCAGATTGTAGCGCCGCGCCAATTGCCCCGAGGCGATGTTGGCCTTGGTGTTCTCCGGCGTTCCGAAGGCCGGCGCGCCCGACTTCATGTCGACGTTGGAGGTGAAGGCGCCGTACATCACCGGCGCGCCGGGGCGCACCAGTTGCGTCAGCACCACGCCGAACAGCGCCTCGGCATTCTGCTGCGCCAGGGCGCCGGCGAGCGTCACCGGGCTCATCGCGCCCATCAGCGTGAACGGCGTCACCGCCACCGACTGGCCGAACTCAGCCATGGTCATCAGCCCTTCGGCCATCATCTCGTCGAAACGCCGCGGCGAGTTGACCGAGATGATGGTGGCAATGCCGGGATCATCGCGCATCTCGTCCAGCGTCAGCCCGCGCGCGATTGCCATCATCTCGATGCCGTCCAGCGCCCGGCCTCGTCCGATCGCCGAGACATGGAAGGATTTGTCGGTCAGCGTCAGATTGGTGAAATAGGTATCCATGTGCCTGGTGTTCGCCGGCAGTTCCACCGGCGCGCAGACCTGGTTGCCGAGCATGTGGATGCAGTTGAAATGCTGAGCCAGCCGGGTCAGATCGGCATAGTCGCGCAAGTTTCCGGCGCGCCGGCCGCGCTCCATGTCGTGCACATTGGGCGGCCCGGCGACGAGGGTGAAATTGATCGTGTTGCCGCCGAGATGAATGGTGTTGGCGGGGTTGCGCGGCGTCAGCCGGTAGCTGGACTGCGTGGTCTTCAGCGCCTCGGCGACAAGGCCCCGGTCGATGCGGACGTTCGCCGTTGCATGGTCGACCTTTGCGCCCGCCTTCTCGAACAGCGCCAGCGCCCGCTGAGACATCACCTCGATGCCGAAATTTTCCAGAATATGCATCGACGCCTGGTGGATCGCTTCGACCTGGTCGACTGAGAGCATCGCCATCGGCGGATAGGGATTGGTCACCCGCCGCAGTGGAAGTTGCGGGATGGCGGCAGGCCCCCGGTTGCTGGTTCGCTCCGCGCCGCGCTTGCGTCTTGGTTCATTCATGCCTGTCATCAGAGCGCCGGCATCCGGACATCGCTGTCAGAAATCCGCCCTTCGCGGACGTGATTTTAGCCAAGGCGGCATTTTTGAATTCTGACGGAGATAAAGGCGACGCGAAAGGTCGGAATAATGATACAGGCCCACTGAGCGCAGCCAGGCCGGCAAGCCGTTAAGAAACGCCGAAAGATTCCCTTTATGATTTCGGCCTATCCGTCTTCCATGCGTAGTTCGAATTTGAGTAAAATTGTAGCGGTTGGCGTGCTGCTGGCTTTGCCGGCCTGCGCGACGCCGCCCAACCATATCAACGATGTCTGCGCCGTCTTCGACCAGAACGACGGCTGGTTCGACAACTGGCAGTCGGCCGCCGAGCGCGCCTCGCAGAAATACGGCGTCCCCGTCCCCGTGCTGATGGCGACGGTGCGCAAGGAATCCGGTTTCAAGAGCAATGCCAGGCCGCCGCGTACCAAACTGCTCGGCTTCATTCCGTGGAAGCATGTCTCGTCGGCCACCGGTTTCTCGCAGGCGCTCGACGGCACCTGGTCGCAATACCAAAGCGAAACCGGCAGTTGGGCGGCGAGGCGGACCAAGTTTGCCGATGCCGTCGATTTCGTCGGCTGGTATCATTCCAAGACATCAGACACGTTCGGCGTCGCCCGCAACGACACCTACAATCTCTATCTCGCCTACTATCTCGGCTGGACCGCCTACGGCCGTGGCAACCGTGGTGACGCCGGCGTGCAGGGCTATGCCAGGGCGACCGAAAAGATGGCCCGCGACTATGCCGAACAGCTGCGGCAATGCGGCAGCTGACGTTGCCAAGCGGTCTTGCAGCCACGCAGTTTGCGATCGAAGCGGAACTCAGCCATTCATTCGCTTGGGATCAGGTGGAGGATCGACCTTCCTCCCCTTACCGCTGCCGTTGACAGCTTTCGGTCAAACGTCGCCAATTGGCCGTCACGCGCCTTGGCGAGTCCCAACAGATAGCTATCCGTTACCTGTGCCGGGGTGAGGATCCTGGCTGCATCGATGTCGTTGGAACCGACAAGGCTGATCTCGTCAGGCCAGAACTGATGTCCTGAAAGGGCATGCAGCTTGCCGACAATCTGCGCCACCACGGCGGGCGAACCCGGAGAATTGGGGTATTTCGGGTTGCTTACAATCCTGATGACGCCATTCTCGGCAATGGGACATGTTGCCCATGATAAATGCCCGGTGGATTGGAACCACCGATGGGCATCTTCATGCGCGACGTGAGCCGGATCGATCAACGCAACCAACACATTGACGTCGAGCAGGAAGGTCACGGCAATTCGTCGCGAAGCGCATTGACCATTTCGAGATCGACCATCGGGCCGTCGGGCCGCGATGCAAGCAAGGGGATGCCGTTGCGTTCACCGCCGGTCGGTGGCCTGCGCAGTGAGCGGCGAGCCAGATCGGAAATGACATCGCCAACGCTGCGATCCTGCTGTCGCGCGATGGCCTTGGCGGCAAGGAGGACATCGTCATCGATTGCAAGTGTGGTTCTCACAATATGCTCCCTATCGCGCATCAAACATCACGCATCACATAAAGCAATGGACAGCAATATTCAAGCGAACGTAGCTGTCGTTCCTTGAGCTATGGCGACGCTGCGGCAATGCGCCAACGAGCGGCATTGCCTCTATGGCTGGTCAGCTCGGCTTCTTGCCATGCGGGCGCTTCGGCGGTTCACCGGCGAAACCGGGGCCGATCCCATCCGGTGCGTCTTCCGGCACGCCCTCATGCGCTGCGTGTTCCCTGTCGAACTTGATCACCGGCTCCATCGTCGCCAGCACATCGTCCGACAGCCAGCACAGGCTCATATGGCCATCGCCGAGATGCTTCACCGGCGGCACCTTGGTCTCGCACAGATTGTCCGGCACCAGCCTCTTGTAGCCGCAGCGCGTCTGGAACGGGCAGCCGCTCGGCGGGTTCATCGCCGACGGGATATCGCCTTCGAGCACGATGTGCCGTTTGACCACGCTGGTGTCGGCGATCGGGATAGCCGACAGCAGCGCCTCTGTGTAGGGGTGATAGGGTGGCGCGAAGATCTGGTCGGTCGTGCCCTGCTCGACGATGTAGCCGAGATACATGACGACGACCCGGTCGGCGATGTAGCGCACCACGGACAGATCGTGACTGATGAACAGCATCGTCGTCTTGTTCTTGCGCTGGATGTCCATCAGGAGCTCGGTCACCGCCGCCTGCACCGAGACGTCGAGTGCCGACACCGGCTCGTCGGCCACCACCACCTTGGCATCGCCGGCAAAGGCGCGCGCCACGCCGATGCGCTGCTTCTGGCCGCCTGAGAGCTGACGCGGCTTGCGCGTCTCGAAGGCCCGCGGCAGCTTCACCAGGTCGAGCAGCTCCAGCATGCGCTTGCGCCGCTCGGCGACATTGTTGCCGACTTTGAATTTTTCCAGCGTGCGGATGATCTGCGAACCGACGGAGTGGCTGGGATTGAGTGTATCGAACGGGTTCTGGAACACCATCTGGATCGACGACACCGTTTCGACGCTGCGCTTCTCGATGCCGGTCGACTGGATCTCCTTGTTGCCCAGCGTCACTGTGCCGGCACTTGCCGTCTCCAGCCCCAGCAGGACCTTGGCCAGTGTCGACTTTCCGCAGCCGGACTCGCCGACGATGGCGACGGTCTCGGATTCGCGCGCCATGAACGAGATCGTCTCATTGGCCTTGACGACGCGGCCTTCGCTGGAGCCGAACACTTCGCTGCCGCCGACCTTGTAGTATTTTCTCAAATCCTCGATCTTGAGCACCGGGGCGCCGGGCACGACCTTCTCATTGACCTTCTTGGCGCCGGGAGGCAGCGCTTCCCAGTCGATCTCGTTGAAGCGCACGCAGCGCGAGAAATGCCCTTCGTGACCGGCGACCTCGATCATCGGGATTTCGGCGGCGTTGCAGACGCCCTCGACGAAATGGTGGCAGCGCGGCCCGAAATTGCAGCCCTTGGGCCGCTCATGCGGCAGCGGCAACTGGCCGGGGATAGAGATCAGCGGCCGCGAATTCTTGTCGGCGCCCGGCAGCGGAATCGAGCGGAACAGCCCTTGCGTATAGGGGTGACGCATCCGGTCGAACACGTCCTTGATCTTGCCGGTCTCGACCGCTTCGCCCGAATACATCACCGTGATGCGGTCGCAGGTCTCGAGGATGAGGCCCAGATTGTGCGACACGAAGATCATCGACGTGCCGAACTTCTCGCCCAGCCCCTTGACCAGTTCGACGATGCCGGCCTCCACCGTCACGTCGAGCGCCGTCGTCGGTTCATCGAGCAGAAGCAGCGCCGGCTTCGACAGCAGCGCCATGGCAATGACGATGCGCTGCTGCTGGCCGCCGGACAGCTGGTGCGGATAGGAACGCATCATGCGTTCGGGATCGGGCAATCTCACCGAGCGCACCATTTCGAGCGCCCTTTTGTAAGCCTCTTCCTTCGACACCTTGTCGTGGATCAGCGGCACTTCCATCAATTGCTGGCCGACCTTCATCGCCGGATTGAGGCTCGCCATCGGCTCCTGGTAGATCATGGCGATCTTGTTGCCGCGGATGGAGCGCAACTCCTCGTCGGACAGCTCGCCCATGTCCTTGCCCTGGAACTTGATCTTGCCGCCGACGATCTTTCCGATGTTGGAGAGGTCGCGCATGATGCCGAGCGACACGGTCGACTTGCCGCAGCCGGACTCGCCGACGATGCCCATGGCTTCGCCCGGCATCACCGTGCAGGAAAAGTCCATGACGGCAGGGATCTCGCCCTTGCGGGTGAAGAAGGAGATCGACAGGTTCTCGATCTCGATGATCGGCGCAGCGCTTGGCCCAAGGGTCGGGTTGCCGGGATTTCGAACTGCCTCATTCATGGGTCGCTCCAATCCTATTTTTATGCTCGCGGGGCCGAAACCCGCAGATCAGTCTTTCATCGATTGTTCGCGCAGCGAGTCGGCAAGCAGGTTCAAGCCCAGCACGAACGACATCAGCGCGATTGTCGGCGGCAGCGCCGGGTGGATGAACGAGCGCAGCAGGCGGCTGGCGTCCTTGATCGCGGTGCCCCAATCCGGGCTCTCCGGCGCCAGGCCCAGCCCGAAATAGCCGAGCGTGCCGAGCAGGATCGTGGTGTAGCCGATGCGCAGGCAGGCATCGACGATCAGCGGTCCGCGCGCATTGGGCAGGATCTCCCACAGCATGATGTACCAGGGCGATTCACCGCGCGTCTGCGCCGCCGCCACATAGTCGCGCGTCTTGATGTCCATCACCAGGCCGCGCACGATGCGGAACACGCCGGGGCTGGAGGCGAACACCACCGCCACGAAGATGTTGAGCTGGTTGGGATCGATGTGGATGATCTTGAACGGATCGGCGTCGAACACCAGGCCGGCATAGACCCAGCCGCCGATGACCAGCGTCAGCCCGAGCAATATATAGAGGCGGTCCGGCCGGTTCTTGTAGCGGGTCCAGAACAGCACCGAAAAGAAGATGATCGGGAACAGGAAGAACAGCCCGGCCATGGCGTAGGGGATCGGCGTATCCATGATGCCCGGCGTCACCAGCAGGTAAAACAGCAGGATCACCGGGAAGGCCAGCACCAGATTGGCCAGGAAGGACAGCACAGTGTCGATCCGGCCGCCATAGTAGCCGGCGGGCAGACCGAGCGTAATGCCGACCATCAGCGCGAAACCGGTCGCAGCCGGTGCGATGATCAGCACGATCTGGCTGCCATAGACCATGCGCGAAAAGACATCGCGGGCGAGCTTGTCGCCGCCGAAATAGTAGATGAGTTTCGATACCGGCTCGAGCGCGCCCGGCAGCGCATCCTTCATGATCGGGACCTGGGCGAGCGGATCGAAGGGCGCGACGGTCGACGCGAAGATTGCAGTGAACAGCCAGAACAGGCAGATGCCGACACCGACAATGCCGACGCCGCTATCGAACAGCTGGCCGTAGAGGCCTAGCCTTTTCTTGTAGGCGAAGCTCGCTCCCATCACCAGGGCAAGCCCTAACCAGACCGGCCAGAAACGCCCAATCACGCCGAGCACGACATTGAAGGCACCGATATATTCGACCTGCATCTGCCCCAGCCCCCTATTGAACTCTGATACGCGGATTGAGGAACGCGTAGCCGACATCCGAGATGAGCTGCGTGATCAGCACGATGAACACCGAGACCAGTGAACAGCCAAGCAGCAGATCGATGTCGTTGTTGCCGGCGGCTTCGACCAGCGTGTAGCCAAAGCCCTGGTAGCGGAACATCACCTCGACGATGACGACGCCGGTAAGCAGCCAGGGAAATTGCAGCATGATGACGGTGAACGGCGCGATCAGCGCATTACGCAGCGCGTGCTTGACGACGACGCTGCCGAAGGAAAGCCCCTTCAGCCGGGCGGTGCGGATATATTGCTGCGTCATCACCTCGACCATCGAGGCGCGCGTCATGCGGGCGATGTAGCCGATGCCGTAGATCGCCAGCGTCATCACCGGCAGGGTGAAATTGTAGAAGGTGATGCCCTGGCTTGCCGAGGCGGCCGAACCGTTCAGCCAGCCGAGCCAGGAGGCGAAGATGACGGTGAAGATGACGCCGGACACATATTCGGGCGTCGCCGTCGACGCGATCGAGGCGACGGACAGCGTTCGGTCCGTTCGCGAGCCCTCGCGCATGCCGGCCAGGATGCCGATCAGCAGCGAAATCGGTACCATCACCAACAGCACGCAGAGCATCAGAATGCCGGTGGCGGCGAGTGCGGGGAAGAGCTTTGACGCAACGGAGGTTTTGAACTTCGTCGAGCAGCCGAAATCACCTTCCAGGATGCCGGAGAATTTCGGCTCCAGCGGATCGTTGCAGAAGGAGAAACGCTGCGTCGGCTTGCCGGTCGCCGGATCGGTCACCGGTTGCTTCGGGACGACGCCCAGCCATTGCCCGTAGCGCACGAAGAAGTTCTGCCGGTAGCCATGGTTGACCAGCCAGCTTTCGAGCTGTTCGGCCGATGTGTGCATTTCGGTCTGGCTGATCGCCAGCTTCTTCAAATTCGGCTCGAGGTTGATCAGGAAGAAGACGATCATCGTCAGGCACAGCATCGTCAATGCCATGGTGCCGAGACGCCGGATTACGAAAGAAAGCATGGCGGTCCCCTGCCGGTCTGGTTGGGGTTGGAGCCAGTTCGAAAAACCAGCTTTGCCGTTGCCGGCAGAGTTGGCCGTCAAATCGGCACTCGGATGCAATCAACCCAGTTTTATTGAACGGTCTTTCAGGAGAGTCCGCAACTTTTTGCTGCGGCGGCTTCCGGTTCTGGACCAAGCGAGGCGTGACGGGAAGGAGCGAAGCGCCCCTTCCCTGACGTTCCGATCACGCCTGGTCGAGCCAGACCTTGCCGTAGTCGCGCTCGAAGGTCGGATGCATCTTGTAATTCTGCACCGCCTTGACCGAGTGGCTGTAGAGCTTGCGCCAGTATGGCTGGATCATGATGCCGGAATCCTGCAGGATCTGCTCGATGTCCTTCATCATCTCCTTGCGCTTGGCCGCATCGGCAACGGCCAATGCTGCATTGAGCTTGGCATCCCATTCGGGGTTGGAATAGGCCGACTCGTTCCACGCCTCGCCGGTGCGGTAGCCGATCGCCAGAACCTGAACGCCGAGCGGGCGCATGTTCCAGTTGGTCATCGACAGCGGATACTTGGTCCAGTCGTTCCAGAACGTCGAGCCCGGCAGCACCGTGCGCTTTACCTTGAGGCCGGCGTCGCGCATCTGCGCGGCGATGGCGTCGCCGGTATTCTTGTGCCAGTCTTCGTCGACCGTGATCAGCTCATGCTCGAAGTCGGCCTGGCCGGCTTCCGCCATCAGCGCCTTGGCCTTGGCCGGATCGCGAGCGACTTTGGGCAGCTCGTAATATTCCGGGTGGATTTGGCAGACATGGTGGTTTTCAGCCACCGTGCCGGCATTTCCGTAGCCAAGCTGCAGGACGACATTGTTGTCGACCGCGAGTTGCAGCGCGTTGCGTACCTTCTGGTCGCCGTAAGGCTTGTTGTTGATGTTGGTGCGGCACACGATGGTCGACGCGGTGACGATTTCGGACTTGACCAGGTCCAGTCCGTCGAGGATTGACACATAGTCGGCCGAGGTCTCGAAATTGGTATGGACTTCGCCGGCCTCGAAGGCACTGACCATGGCTGCCGGATCGGTGCCGTAGTCGACGAATTCGATGCCGTCGAGGAACACCTCGCCGTCCCACCACTTGTTGTCCTCGCGGCGCTTGTAGACCACCTTCTGGCCGACATCGTAGGAGACGAGCTCGAACGGGCCGGTACCGATCGGGCAGGCTTTGAAGTCGCCGCCCTTCTCGTCGAAGCTCTTGTGCACGATGAGGCCGGGATAGTCGCACATGTTCGGAATGAGCGCGATGTCAGCCTTGCCGAGCTTCAGCTTGACGGTGTGGTCGTCAACCTTGGTCACGGCGCTTTCGTCGAGCTTGTCGTCCTTGACCAGCGTGCCGAGACGGCCAGGCATGGAATTGCCCTCGGCCTTCTTGTCGGCCCAGCGCTTGAGATTGAAGATGACGTCATCGGCGGTGAAGGCATCGCCATTCGACCAGGTCACACCCTTGCGCACATGCAACGTGTACTCGGTGGCGTCGTCGTTGACCTCCCAGCTCTCCAGAAGGTACGGGCGGAACGTGTATTCGCTGGTGTACTTGACCAGCGGCTCAAGCGCCTGACGCTCGGCATTGGCGATTTCCGACCAGTCGGCCTTGCGCGGATCCTTGGGATCCTTGACCCATTGCGCGACTTTAAGGATGCCGCCCTTCTTGCCCTGCACCTCTTCGGCCCTGGCTTGGGTCGGCACGGCTACGCCGAGCATGCCGTAGGCCATCGCAGTCGACGCGCCGAACACGCTCGCCATGGCGAGGAACTCGCGGCGATCGACTTTGCCTGCCTTGGCTTCTTCGGCCATGGCCAGGATGTGATCGGGAACGCGATCGCCATTACTCTTGTAATTTGTCATACCTTAACTCCCATTGTTGGCTTTCCGCCTTTTAACATTCCGCATCCCTGCCGTGATGTCAAAGACGGCATGGCTACGGAACCTGTTAGGGAATGTGCAACTTTGAAAAGGGAGCGGTTCGCGTGATAACGACAGACTTGGCGCAAAAGTGCTAGCGCGCCCAGATTCCGCCGGAATCTGCTTAGGCGAGTAATTGATACATTTGGGCGGGTTGACACAGCGCCAGTTCCGGTGGCGGTAAGGGCCAGGAACTCAATATTCCTTTTCGTAGAATATGCCGCCCTTGGCCTCGCCGCCATCATTGGCCTCGCCGCGCAGCTTGACGCCGCGTCCGACATTGAGGTCGATCGTCGCCTTGCCCGACCCTGGCCTGTCGCCTTTCTGGATCGTCACATAGGTGCGGTCATTGAGGTACTTGCCCGCCGACACGGCGGTGCCGCCCTGGTCATCGGTGGTCACATCCAGGTCGTCGACGCCGATTGCACTGCGCAGGTTTTCGAGCAGCGAGGTCGAGCCGCCGACGCCGGCCAGTTGGCCGGCGGCCTCGGCCAGCTGCGCGATCTGCAGCGGCGACAGGTTCGACATAGAGCGGCCGAAAATCAGCTGCGCCAGCACCTCGTCCTCGGGCAGCGCCGGCACCGATGAGAAGTCGAATTTCGGATTGGTCGCTTCGCCCGAGACGACGATGGTGACGGTGGCGCTGGTCGTGGTCGATGTCGCGGTCAAGTTGAGGTAGGGCACCAGCGAGCCCGAAAAGCCGACCGTGCCTTCGGTAAAGGTCAGCCGCTTGCCGAGGATCGACAGCCGCCCACGCTGCAAGGTGAAGGTGCCGACCGCCTGCGGCGAAGCCGCCGGGCCGGTCAGCCTCAGCGAACCGCCGAACTCGGCATCGACGCCCCTGCCCTGGATGAAGATCTGGTTCGGCGCATTGACCGTGACGTCGAGGACAAGCCCACTGCCGCCACCACCGCTGGCCGCCGCCGGTCGCAAGGCCTTGTCCTGCGCCCGCACGGAGGCGGGCGCGTTCTTGTGCTTGACACCGAGCGCTGCCAGCGAGCCCGGCAGCTTATCGGGAACGGTGATGACGGTCTTGGCCAGATTGACGGTGCCCGAAATCACCGGCGCCGAGGTGAGCGGCCCCTTGATGGTCAGGTCGCCGCCGAGATTGGCTGTCACCACCCTGCCGTCGGTATAGCGGCCGTCAACCAGCTTGATAGACAAATCGGCTGGGAAACCTTGCGCCGGATTGATGCCGAGGGTGCCGGAGGCCGACAGGCTGCCGCGTGTCGACAGCGTGCCGGTCAGCCGGTTGATCCGGGCAACGCCGTTGCCGATCGAAATGTCGGCGGCAATGTCGTTGACGGCAAGGCCGGAGCGCGCGTCGACCAGGCGGGCGCCCGACGTGCTGACCGTGCCGCCGATCACCGGCGACGCCGCCGGGCCGCGCATCTGGATATTGACGTTGGCGGTGCCGCTGAGCGACAGGCCTTGCGCCGCAAGCTTGGCGGCCAGGAAGGAAAATGGCATCTTGCCGTTGAAGTCGAGCACCAGCGCTGGTGTGCCGGCCGTCGTCACCGTACCGCCGCCCTTGAGGCCAAGCCCGGCGCCGTCGCTGATGTCGGCGTTGAAGGTGAGCTTCTTGCCGGCAAATGTTCCCGACGAAGAGATATTCATGCCGCCAAGACCGGCGCTGCGCGTCTGCGAGGTCTGCACCCCGCCGGCATCGATATCGAAGGCGACAGCCGGATTGCCCAACGCGCCCGTCACCTTCACAGTCCCTGAAATCGAACCGGCGGCCTGGAGGCCCGGCGAAAAACTGTTGGCCAGCGAAGCCGGCACCTTCGACAGCGCGGCACTGATGTCGAGTGCCTGCCCGACCTTGCCGGTCACCGTCGCCGTGCCGCCACCGAGATTGAGCACCAGCTTGTCCAGCGTCGTTGTGCCGTTGGCGATGCTGACGGTCGAGGCCTGGGCGATGGCCGCCTTGATGCCCTGCACCGTGGCCTGGCCGGAAGCGAGTTCGATGGTGGTGGTGCCGCCAGCCACCTTTATCCTGCCCGCAGCCTTCGCCGGAATGCCCTTGACGGTGGCGCCGCCGGAAAACCCGGTCCAGTCGCCGTCGCGCTTCAAATCGACATCGATGCCGCTGATGGCGGTGCCGCCGGAAATGACGCTGTCGGCGCGAATTTTGCCCGAGATGACCGGCGCGGCGAGATAGTTGGCGACCAGCGCATCGATCGACACCGTCTTCGCCTGCAGGTCGCCGCGCGTAATCGAAGCGGTCGCAGCCTTGACGGCGACGTTCGGGCCATCCGCGGTCTTTGAGAAGGCGATGGTGCCGCGCACGTCGCCTTCGGCCTTTTCCAGCGCCAGCGCCGCCAGGGGCCCGATATCCGGCAGGTCGAGCGCGATGGTGCCGACCGGCACGAAAGCCTCGTCGAGCGCAAGGTCGCCGGAAATCTTGTTCTTGCCGAGCGACAGCAGCAGGCCGTTGATGGCGCTCTTGCCGTCCGCCGTCGCCAGCACCGCGCTGCCTTGCAGCGCCTGCCCAGCAACATTGCCGGTCAGTTGCACATTGGCCGCCGGATTGGCGGCATCGGCCTTGCCGGTGGCGGTCAGCTTCAACCCGGTGATTTCGCGTTCCGCCACGAGAAGCCGGTCGCTGCTGACCGTCAGCGACAGATCCGGGGCCAGGCTGGGCCCCTGCGCGTTGAGTGCAAAGCTGATCGCGCCTTTGGCATCTTTCGACAACAGCGAGATGTCGGCCAGTGCACCCTTGATATTTGCGCTAAGCTTGTTGTCGGCGAGGCTGGCCTGACCGTCCGCGGTCAGTGCGCCCGACGCCAGCGTGACCGGATTGGCGCTGACATTGCCATTGGCATCCCGCTTCAGCGTGGCGCTGAGCTGCGTGCGCTCTGCCAGCACGCTGCGCGCCGCCGCCGGCAACGCCGCCGACAGCACGTCGGCGTTGAGGTTGAGGTCGATTGCTCCATCGGCAAAGCCGACACGGCCATTGAAGGCGCTGCCCAGCGCATCGCCCTGCACCGAGCCGCTGTCGATGGTGATCGCATCGGCCGCCAGGCTGCCCGCGACCTTGGCGGTGACTTTGCCGGCGATCAGCGGTGCGATGGTCGGATTGTCCAGACCGATCTTGTCCGCCGTCACCGTGCCCGAGATCGGACCGGTGCGGCTTCTCAGATCAAATGCATCGGAATGCAGCGCAAGCGCAATGCCCTCGACCTTGGCGTCATCCGTCGCCACCGAAGGCAGTACCGCCGAGATGTCGAGCTTGGCTTGCGCAGCCTGCCCGGCCGCCTTCACCGACAGCGCCTGCAATTCGAGCTTGATCGGGCTTTCCGCGCTGCCCAGCGTCAACGGCAGGCTCGGACCGGACGATGTCAGATCGAGCGCGAAATCGCTGGCGCCGTTCGGGTTGACGGTGCCGGCGGCCTTGCCGGAGATTTTTTGGCCCGACAGCGTCGCCTGATCCAGCACGACGCCGCCGGCCGTCGAATAGCTGCCGGCCGCATCGACATCGAGCGGTCCGAGCCCGGCCTGACGGGTCTGGCTGGTCTCGGCGCCGGCCAGTTTTGCATTAAAGCGAATGTCGGGATTTGCTGACGGCCCGGTGATTTGCGCCGTGCCGTCGAGCGTGCCCGCGGCATCGAGGCCGGGCGAAAAGCCATTGGCAAGCGCAGCCGGCAGCGCCGAGAAGGTCGCCGCCAGATCGAGCGTCTGGCCCACCGTGCCCGACAGCGTCACCGAGCCGCCGCCGAGATCGACTACCAGCCTTTGAATGTTGGTTATGCCATCGGCAATGGTCAGGCTCGACGGCTCGGCGATCGCCACCTTGATGCCGCGCACCGTCGCCTCGCCGGACGCGATCTCGACGCTGGTCGCGCCGCCAGCAATCTTCGCCCGCCCGGCAGCTGTCGCCGGAATGCCTGATATGGTTGCTCCGCCGGTGAAATTCGTCCAGTCGCCGTCACGCTTGAGGTCGACGCCGATGCCACTGACGACGGTCGTTCCCGAGGTCACGCTCTCGGCCTTGATCGTGCCGGAGATCGCAGGGCTGTTGAGATAGTTGGCGATCAGTGCGCTGACGGTGACTGCCTTGGCTGCCACATCACCGCGCGCGATCGACACGCTGGCTGCATTGATGGTGACAGTGGGAGCCTCGCCGTCTTTGGCGAACACCACGGTGCCGCCGATATCGCCGGCCGCCGTCTGCCCGGCCAGCGACGCCAGCGACGCGATATCGGGGGCGGAGATCGTCAGCGTCCCCAGCGGCAGGAATTTTTCATCGAGCGTGAGGTCGCCCGACACCTTGTTGTCGCCCAGCGCTACGCTGAGCCCCTTGATGGAGCGCTTGCCATCGCTCGTCACCAGCGCCGCCTTGATGGCGAGCGGCTGTTCGTCGACCGCGCCGGTCAGCGAGATATCTGCGGCCGGGCTCACAATGTCGGCCTTGCCCGATGCGGTCAGCTTGATGTCCTTGACCGTGCGGCCGGAGGCCGTCAGGCTGGCACTGTCGGCCGAAACCGAGAAATCCGGTGCGTTGCGCGCGCCGCTTGCCGTCAGCGCGAAATCGACCCCGCCGGCGACCGGCACGCCGACCAGCGAAGACAGCACCGAGACGTCGCCGAGCTTGCCCTTGATGTCGGCCTGGATATCGCTGCCTTGCGCGCTGGCGGTGCCGCTGGCGCTCAGCGAACCGGAAGTGAGTTCGATCGAGTTGGCGGCGAAAGAGCCCTGCGGATCGCGCGTCGCGGTCGCCGAGAATTTGACCCGTTCGCCAAGCAGTGAACTGATCTGCGGCGGCAGCGCCGTCGACACCGCATCGGCATTCATCTTGAGCGTCATGGCGAGGTCGGCCAGCGCCACCTTGGCCGTCAGCCCGGCATTGAGCGCATCGCTGCGCAGCGTACCCTCATCGAGCGAGATCTCATCCTTGCTGATCGAGCCGGAAAGAGAGGCCGTCAGCTTGCCGGTGACCAGCGGGGCCAGCGTCGCGACGTCGGTCTTCAGCCCGGCCGCCGCCAGCGACACGCTGACCGGGCCGCTGCGGTTCTCGATGTCGAAACCGTCGGAATGGATCCGCGCATCGAGATTGTTCACCTGAGAACCGCCCGCAACCACCGAGACGAGCGAAGCGCTGGCGTCAATCATCGGCGCCTTGCCGTCACCGAAGGCGCGCGCGGTCACATTGTTGATGGCCACCATGATCGGCTGCGCCGGGGTACCGACATTGACCGTGACCGGCTTGGCTTTGGCCACCAGTTCGACCGAAAGGTCGCTGGCGCCCTTGGGGTCGACCATGCCGGCAGCGGTCCCATGAACTGCGTCGCTCTCGATCGCAGCGCGCTCGATGTCGACGCCGCCGGCCGCGGTCGCGGTGCCGGCTAGGTCGAAACTGGTCTTGCCGGCAAACAGCGACTTGAACCGTTCCGGCAGGAAGCCTTCGAACGAACCGTCGCCCTTGGCCTCGATCCGGTTGCCCTTGTCGGTCAGCTGGTGCCGGCCGGTGAGCTGGGTAACGATCTGACCGTCGACCATAAAGGTGCCGATGCCGCTCCAGTTGGCCAGCGGCCCGGTGCCCGAGACGACGATGTTGACCGGCGGCCCACCGGGTAGCTTGAGCAGGTTGGCGATGATGCCGCCGGCCGGCTCGGAAGCCTTGAGATCGAGGTCGAGCTTGTTTTCATCCGGCGCGAAGTGGATGTTGGCGTCGACATTGCCTTGCTTGCCGTCATGGCGGGTAACGTTGAGCACCGTCTGGATCGCCAGCGGCAACGCATCGACTTTTGCCGATCCCTTGGCCGCAAGTTCGGCAATGCCGCTGCCGGCAAGTTGCTGGCCGAGCGCGATCTCCGGCAAATCGATCGCTCTGATATCAAGCGAAACCGGCAGGCCGCCTGATCCGCTCTGGCTCGGCTCGGTGCTCGCCACAGGCAACCGTGCCAGTTCTATCCGTTCGGCCGCTATGCGGTCGGCGCTGAAATTCTTCGACAGCAGCGCCAGCGGCGACCAGTCGATAGCCACCCTGCGGGCCACCAGCCAGGCGCCCTCGCGGTCTTCCAGCACGACATGGTCGACCGTCAGCGCGCCGGACCAGATACCGTTAATGCCGCTGACCGTGACTTTGCTGTCCCTTGACGAGGCCATGTCAGAGATGATGCCGGCGAGATTTTCGCGGCCGCGCTCGGTCTTGGTCAGCACGACCAGCGCGCCGATGCCCGCCGCCGCCACGATCAGCAGCGTGTAGAAAAACAGGCGAAGGATGCGTTTCAAAATCTTCATCGTCAGAACGCCTGTCCGATGCCGGCATAGATGCCGAAACGCGGGTCGCCACGGTCGCGGTTGAGCGGCACGGCGGCGTCGATGCGCAGCGGCCCGAACGGCGTGATGTAGCGCAGGCCAACGCCCGCGCCGACCTTCACGTCGGAAAAGTCCGGCGTCGCTGTGGTCGAGACAGTGCCGGCGTCGACGAACGGCACGATGCCGATCGTGTCGGTCAGCGCAATGCGCATTTCGACCGATGTTTCGAAGAAGGAAAGCCCGCCGATCGGCTGATTGTCGATGTCCTTCGGTCCGATGCCCTGATAGGCATAGCCCCGCACCGAGCCGCCACCGCCGGAATAGAAGCGCCTGTCGGCTGGAACGTTCTGAAGGCCGGTGCCGACGATCGAACCCAGCGCGACGCGTTCGGCAAGCACGAATTTCGAGGCCGTGTCGAGCGACTGATAGGCCGACCCCTCGCCCCTGAGCTTGAGGAAGGCGGCGCCGCTCAGAATGTCGTAGCTCGGTTCGGCATAGGCCAGAACCCTGAAGCCGCTGGTCGGATTGAGCCGGTTGTCCCTGTTGTCATAGACATATTGCAGCGGAATGCTGGCGATCAGGTATTTGTGCTTGCCGAAGGCGTCGGTGATCCTGGAATAGTCCAGCGCGATTTCAGCCGAAACCGTCTGCTTCTTGTCGATCTCATAGGACAGGCCGGTGCTGCCCTTGACCGAGAAATGGTCGTAGGCATCGGGATGTTCGAGGACGGTCTTGACGCTGGCGATGAATTTCGAGGCCGGCCCGACCACGCCCGGCTTCTCGAACATGATGCCGGCATTGTAGTTGAGCTCGCTGAGATCGTTGCTGCCGATGCCGCTGATCTTGCCCTCGATGCGCAGCTTTTCGGCCCGGCCGAACAGATTTCGGTGGCCCCAATAGCCTTCCAGGCCTAGCCCTTCGGTGTTGGAGAAAGTGCCGCCAACGCCGAAATAGCGTGGTTTGCGCTCGCTGACCTGAACGCCGATCGGAATGTTGCCGTCGGCGTCGAGACTGTCGGCTTCCTTCAGCGTCACGCTGTTGAACACTTCGAGCCTCAGCAGCCGGTCGCGGGCATCGTCGATCTCGTCGGGCGAATATTGCCGGCCGCGTTTCAGCCCGGTCATATATTCGGTGAACTCGCGATTGACCTTCTCGGTGCCATCGACGGTGGTGTCGCCATAACCGGCAACCGGCCCGGCGGCCACCGTCAGCGTCACGTCGAGCGTCGAGGTGGTGTGCTCGGCCACGACCTGCCTGTCGGTGATCCGGGCCAGCGGCCGGCCCTCCTGCTTCAGCGCCCGCACGATCAGCGCCTCGGCCTTGAGCACGGCGCCCGAGCCGGCATCGCCGCCGGCTATCAGGCCGAAATCGGCGCTCGCCAGCCCGGCGGCATCGCCCTCCAGCCGAATATTGCCGAGCGTGAATTTGGGCCCGCTCGAGATGCTGATCACCACCGGGATCGGCTGCGGACCCGTAAATTCGGCATCGGGCGGCAAATCGTCGAGCGCCTTGCCCTGGATGGTGATAGTGACGACGCCTTCATAACGGGCGTCGGCATAAAGCGCGGCGACCAGCTGTTCGCGGTCGCTACGCGCCTTCGCCAAAAGGCCGAGCGAGCCGGAAACCGGGCGGTCTTCGTCGGATTTCAGCGACGAGGCGTTTTCGAGCTTCTTGACCAGGTCCTTGTCGGCATCGGGCGCTTCGATGGTCACCGCATAGCGCAGCGGGTCGACGATATCGGCGTCCTCGTCATTCGAAGAGCCCCACAATTTGATGCCGAAGAGCTCGAAGGCGGCCGCCGACCCCGATTCGGCAACGAGCACGGTCGAGCACGCCAACGCCACAATCAGCGCACGCGAAAGCGTGCGCCGTGGCGCACTTACCTTCGACATCTGCGCTTCATACGCCGGCATCAGGACAACCTAGGTTACAAAACTAAAATTGGAATGAAGTTTTGAAGCGCTCGTAAAGGGGCCACAATCCAATTGTCTGAAATAGGCAGGGCTTGGAATTCACACCTTCTGCGTTTTCGCAAGAAAGCGTGATCCCTTTCCCGTGGATGAACTATCGGCATACCGGTCATTGGCCGGTTTGGGAACCGTTGGCGGGCGGAAACCTGCCCGTCCTCGTGTTGACAAGCTTGACTGAAGCTTGAACATGCCGCGGACGTAGCAGTGTCTGGAGGGTGTTATGGCGATGCGCGCGGCGGCTCGTGGTCTGTCGATCTTGATTCTTCTCATTTTCGCCTGGGGGTCTGTAGCGCAAGCGGCCGAAGCCCGCCGGGTGGTGACCTCAAATAATTCCGACTATTTCGGCTTCGATCTCAGATCGGACCAGAATGTCAGCCTCGATCAGTGCAAGACGACATGCCTCGGCGACCCCGCCTGCCGCGCCTTTACTTACAACAACAAGGCCAAATGGTGCTTCCTAAAGTCCGACTATAACCAGTTGAAACCCTTCAGCGGCGCGGTCGCGGGCAAGGTCGTCAATGTCGATGGCGACCCCGATATCGGCGCCCCGCCGGAACTCGCCTTCTTCCCCAACTGGATGGCCGACCAGGCCCAGCAATACCGCAACAAGCTGACCGATCCGGCCTATGACAAGCCGACCGACGGGCTGGAATCACTCCGCGCCGCCGCCGAACAGGCTGCACTGACCGGCGACCATGGGCAGGCCATGAACAAATACGAGGCCGCGGTCTCGGTCCTGCCTGACGACGGTCAGCTTTGGCTCGGTCTGGCGCGTGAAACGCTTGCCATACAGCCGGCCAGCGGCACCTCCGAATCCTACAATCTGCCGGTCAAAGGCACCTCCGCCGCCATCAACGCCTACAAGTTGCTGCGCACCACCAAGACCCGCGCCGAAGTGCTGGCGCTGCTCGGCAACGGCCTCGACCGCCGCGATCTCTACCGTCCGGCCCTGCAGGCTTATGAAGCCAGCCTCGCGCTGGTCAGTTCGCCGGCGGTCAAGGCCGAATATGAGGATCTCAAGGCCCGCAAGGGCTTCCGCGTCATCGATCACTCGATCGACGCCGACACCAGCGCGCCGCGCATTTGCGCGCAGTTTTCCGAGGAGCTGGTCAAGACCGGCGTCGACTACGCCCAGTTCGTCACCGTCGACAACCAGCCGCCCAAGGGCGTCGAGGCCAAGGACAAGCAGATCTGCGTCGAAGGCCTGGAGCACGGCCAACATTACGAAGTGACCTTCCGCGCCGGTCTGCCGGCCGCCATTGGCGAGGTCACCGCCGCTCCGGTCGTGCTGTCGATCTATGTGCAGGACCGCGCGCCGTCCGCCCGCTTCACCGGCGACAGCTTCGTGCTGCCCGCCGGCGCCCGCCGTGGCATCCCCATCGTCACCGTCAACATGAACACCGCGCAGATGAAGCTCTACCGTATCGGCGATCGTTCGCTGGCGCAGCTTCTGTCCGGCTATCAGTTCCTGAAGCAGCTCGACGGCTATGATATCTCCAGCATTTCCGACCAGATGGGTGAGCCGGTCTGGCAGGGCCAGCTCGACATCGCCAACGACCTCAACAAGGACGTCACGACGTCGTTCCCGGTCGACGAAGCTTTGCCGCAGCGCAAGCCCGGCGTCTACGTGCTGACCGCGCAAGCGGTAAACGAAAACGACGAGGACAATTACAATTCGCTTGCCACGCAGTGGTTCGTCGTCTCCGACATCGGCCTGTCGACCTATACCGGCCAGGATGGCCTCAATGTCTTTGCCCGCTCGCTCGGAACCGCCAAGCCGATCGCCGGCGCCGAACTGACGCTGCTGGCCAGGAACAATGAAATCCTCGGCACAGCCACGTCGGACGCCGAAGGCCATGCTGTCTTCAACCCCGGCCTGACGCGCGGCGACGGCGGCATGGTGCCGGCCGTTCTGATGGCCAAGCAGGGCGACAACGATTTCGTCTTCCTCGACATGGGCCGCGCCGGCTTCGATCTGTCCGATCGCGGCGTCGCCGGACGCGCCGCACCGGGCGCGCTCGATGTCTATGCCTGGACCGAACGCGGCATCTACCGCGCCGGCGAGGATGTGCATGTCGCAGCCCTTGCCCGCGACGGCGCCTCCAAAGCGGTGGAAAACCTGCCGCTGACCTTCATCTTCACCCGTCCCGACGGCGTCGAGAACCGCCGCATCGTTGCCGATGGCGTCTCGGCCGGCGGCTATGCCGTCGACCTGCCGCTGGAAGCCAACGCCATGCGCGGCACCTGGACGGTGTCGATCTATACCGATCCCAAGCAGGCGGCCGTTTCCAGCCAGATGTTCCTGGTCGAAGACTTCGTGCCGGATCGCATCGAGTTCGACATGAAGTCCGACAAGCAGGAGATCGCCCAGGGCGAAACCGCCAACATCGACATTGACGGCCGCTTCCTCTATGGCGCGCCGGCCGCCGGCCTCGCGCTCGAAGGCGAGCTGACGCTGTCGACGGCGCGCGACTGGGACCGTTTCGCCGGCTATTCGTTCGGCCTTGCCGACGAGCAGTCGGCCGAGCCTTCGGTCACCCCGTTCACCGGTCTGCCGGTGGTCGGCGACGACGGCAAGGCGACCTTCCCGGTCACGGTCGACCAGTTGCCCGCGACCACCAAGCTGGTCGACGCCAAGGTCACGGTTCGCATGCGTGAAACCGGCGGCCGCGCCATCGAACGCTCGCTCAACATCGGCATCCGCCCGCAAGGCCACATGATCGGCATTCGTCCGGATTTCGCCGACAATGAGGTGCCGCAGGGCGGCACCGCCAAGTTCAGCCTCATCGCGGTCGACCCCGACGGCAAGCGCGAGACGCTGAAGGGCGCGCAGTGGTCGCTGGTCAAGGTCGAACGCAATTACCAGTGGTATCGCAACAACAACTCGTGGAACTACGAACCGGTCACCTTCACCAAGTCGATCGCCAACGGCCAGGTCGATCTCAGCGCCGATGCCGAGGCGACCGTGACGATGCCGGTCGACTGGGGCCAGTACCGGCTCGAGATCGAGACTGCCGATCCCGAGGGCCCGGCGACCAGCTATGAGTTCGACGCCGGCTGGTATGTCTCCTCGACCTCCACCGAAACGCCTGATGGGCTCGAGATCGCTCTCGACAAGGACAGCTATGCCGCCGGCGACGTGGCCAAGCTGAAGGTGTCGCCGCATTTTGCCGGCGAACTGCTGGTCACCATTGGCGCCGACAAGCTGCTCAAGACCGTCACGGCAACCATGCCGGCCGGCGGCAGCACGGTCGACATCCCGGTCGGTGACGACTGGGGCGCCGGCGCCTACATCACCGCAACCCTGTTCCGGCCCGGCGATGCGCAGGAAACCCGCATGCCGGCGCGCGCCATCGGCGTAAAATGGCTGACGGTCGACCCAGGCTCGAAAAAGCTCGCCGTCACCCTGACGCCGCCGGACAAGACGATGCCGCGCCAGCAGCTGTCGATCCCGGTTTCGGTCGCCGGCGTAGCGCCGGGCAGCAATGCCTATGTCACGGTCGCTGCCGTCGATGTCGGCATTTTGAACCTCACCAACTACAAGGCGCCGGATCCGGAGGGCTGGTATTTCGGCCAGCGCATGCTCGGGCTCGAAGTCCGCGACATCTATGGCCGTCTCATCGACGGCTCCCTCGGCACCACCGGCAAGCTCAGGACCGGCGGCGACGGCGCCTCAATGCAGCCGCAAGGCAGTCCGCCGACCGAAAAGCTGGTCGCCTTCTTCTCCGGCCCGGTCCAGCTCGACGCCGACGGCAAGGCGAGGATCGACTTCGACATCCCGCAGTTCAACGGCACCGTGCGCGTCATGGCCGTCGCCTGGACCAAGGAGGCCGTCGGCCATGCCACGACCGATGTCATCGTGCGCGATCCGGTGGTGATCACTGCCGGCCTGCCCCGCTTCCTGGCGCCTGGAGATGCAGCTATCATGCGGCTCGACGTCGCCGACACCGACGGTCCGGAGGGCGACTATGCCCTGTCGATCGCCACGACCGGCGACCTCTCGACCGGCGACAAGCCCTTGCCCGAAAAGCTGACGCTGGCCAAGGGCAAGCGCCAGACGCTGACCGTGCCGCTGATTGCACAGACGGCGGGCAATGCCTCGATCACCATCAAGCTCGCCCATGGCGACGGCACCGCCGTCGAGCAGACGCTGTATGTTCCGGTGCGTCCGGCGCAATTGCCGGTCACCACCCGTCTGGTCGTCGACCTCAAGGGCAATGGCGGCTCGCTGCGCGTCGACAAGGAGCTGCTCGCGGCAAGCCTGCTCGACGGCGCCTCGATCAGCGTCGGCGTTTCGCAGGCTGCGGCCTTCGACGTGCCGTCACTGCTGATGACGCTCGACCGCTACCCCTATGGTTGCGCCGAGCAGACCACCAGCCGCGCCATGCCGCTTCTCTACGTCAACGATCTGGCGTCCGGCGTTGGCATGCAAAGCGATCCCGAACTGCACGGCCGCGTGCAGGCCGCCATCTACAAGGTGCTGAGCTACCAGGCTTCGGCCGGCAGCTTCGGCCTGTGGGGTCCGGGCTCCGGCGATCTGTGGCTCGACTCTTACGTCACCGACTTCCTGACCCGGGCGCGCGAGCAGAACTACGACGTGCCGGCCCTGGCGATGAGCCAGGCGCTGAGCAATCTGCAAAACTCGGTCGGTTACGACCAGGACGTCCAGGATCGCGGCAGCGAAATCGCCTACGCGCTCTATGTTCTGGCCCGCAACAAGAAGGCCTCGGTCGGCGATCTGCGCTACTACGCCGACACCAAGCTCGAAGCCTTCTCGAGCCCGATGGCCGTCGCCCAGTTGGCGGCGAGCCTGGCGCTCTACGGCGACGCGCAGCGTTCGGAAGCAACCTTCCAGACGGCGCTGCAGCTGGCCAAGTCGACCACCGAATACGACTACTACCGGTCCGACTATGGCTCGCGGCTGCGTGATGGCGCCGCGATCCTGGCGCTCGCCGCCGAATCGAAGCCGGTGCCGACCATCGTGCCGGAGCTGATCCGGCTGGTGGCAAGGGAACGCGCCGATGCCCGCTGGACCAGCACGCAGGACGAGTCCTGGATGCTTCTGGCGGCCCGCGCGCTGAAGTCGGGCAACGACTCGATCACGCTCTCGGTCAACGGCGCGCCGCATGCAGGTGGATATTCCAACCACCTCAGCGGCACCGACATTGCCGACAGCCCGCTGACCATCGCCAACACCGGCGCCACGCCGCTGCAGGCGGTCGTCACCACGGTCGCCTCGCCGGTAGAGCCCTTGCCGGCCGGCGGCGACGGCTTCACCATCGACCGCACCTACTACAAGCTCGATGGCACCGAAGCCAACGTCACCGAGGCGACGCAGAACGAACGCTACGTGGTCGTGCTCAAGGTTTACGAGCAGAACCGCTGGCCTTCGCGCCTGCTGATCACCGACCTGTTGCCGGCCGGCTTCGAGATCGACAATCCGGGCCTTGTCTCCAGCGCCCAATTGTCGAACTTCACCTGGCTGGCGCAAACGGACGCAGCCCATCTCGAATTCCGCGACGACCGTTTCGTCGCGGCATTCAATCCCAATGACGGCGATGGCGACCGCAACATCATGCTGGCCTACGTCGTGCGTGCGGTAACGCCGGGCACCTATGCCCATCCGGCAGCCACGGTGGAGGACATGTACCGGCCGCAATATTCGGCCCGCACCGCCACCGGCATGATGGAGATCAAGGCGCCGTAAGGCGCCTTGACGAAGATGAACACGCCGATGTCCGCGACCATCTCCTTCTCCCCGCTATGCGGAGAGAAGGAGCCGGCAGGCGGATGAAGGGCACCACCATGCTCTCCAGAAAATTTCTCCGTCGAACAGGCATCGCCGCCGCCTCCCTCGTCGGCTTTGCGGCGATCGCTGCCGCTTCTCTCTGGGAACTCGACCGCGCTTTTCCGCCGCCGCTGCCCGGAAGGCTCACCGTCTCCACCGAGGTCCAGGACCGCGACGGCCAGCTGTTGCGCGCCTTCGCCACGCCGGACGGTTACTGGCGGCTCGACACTCATCTCGACCAGGTCGACAAGCAGTTCGTCGACATGCTGGTCACCTATGAAGACAAGCGCTTTTGGGACCATGATGGCGTCGATGTGCTGGCGCTGGCGCGCGCCGCCGGCCAGTTCGCCACCAGCGGCCATATCGTCTCCGGCGGCTCGACCCTGTCGATGCAGCTTGCCCGGCTGATCGAGCCACGCGAAAACCGCAGCCTCGGCTCGAAGATCAAGCAGATGCTGCGTGCCATCCAGATCGAGCGGCGGCTGTCTAAGCAGGAGATCCTCGAACGCTATTTGACGCTGGCGCCTTATGGCGGCAATCTCGAAGGCGTGCGCGCCGCGTCACTCGCCTATTTCGGCAAGGAGCCGAAGCGGCTGACGGTCTCGGAAGCCGCCCTGCTGGTTGCGCTGCCGCAATTGCCGGAAAAGCGCCGGCCCGACCGCAATCTCACCATCGCTCATGCAGCCCGCGACCGCGTGCTGACCCGCATGGTATCAGCTGACCTGCTTGGCGAGCGCGAGGCCGCGCGCGCAGCGCTCGATGATGTCTCGGGCTTGCGCCGCAAACTGCCGGCACTGGCGCCACATGCCGCCTATGCCATGCTGCCCAAGGCCGTACCCGGCAAGCCATTGCAGCTGACGATCCGCAAAAGCGTCCAGCAAGGGCTGGAACAGGTGGCGCGAGATGCCGCGATCAAGCTTGGGCCGCGCCTGTCGGTCGCCATGGTGATGGCGGACGCGCGCACCGGCGACATTCTTGGCGAAGTCGGCTCGGCCGATTTCTTCGATGCCAGCCGCTCCGGCTGGATCGACATGACCAGGATCGTGCGTTCGCCCGGTTCGACGCTGAAGCCGTTCATCTATGGCCTCGCCTTCGAGCAAGGGCTGGTGGCGCAGGAAATGCTGATCGAGGACAGTCCGGTCGATTTCGGCGGCTACCGGCCAAAGAATTTCGACATGGGCTATCAGGGGGATGTCTCGATCCGCCAGGCGCTGCAGCTGTCGCTCAACGTTCCGGCGATCCGCGTGCTCGACTCGGTCGGCCCGGCACGGCTGATGGCGCGCTTCCGCCAGGCCGGCGTCAGCCCAGTGCTACCGGTCAACGAGGCGCCGGGCCTCGCCATCGGCCTCGGAGGCGTCGGCGTAACGCTGCGCGATCTCGTCCAGCTCTATACCGGCCTCGCCAATGGCGGCAAGGCAAACACGCTGCATGACGGCACCGAGCCGGCCAATGCCGAGCGCACCACCGCCACGATCCTCGACGCCCAGGCGAACTGGCAGATCACCGACATATTGTCGGGCGTAAAGCCGCCCGAGGGCGCCTTGCAGCGCGGCATCGCCTACAAGACTGGGACGTCCTACGGCTACCGCGACGCCTGGTCGGTCGGCTTCGACGGCCGCTACGTGCTGGGTGTGTGGGTCGGCCGCGCCGATGCCGGTGCGGTGCCCGGCCTGTCCGGCTATGTCTCGGCCGCCCCCATCCTGTTCGAGGGCTTCGTCCGCTCCGGCCTCACCGCCGTCCCGTTGCCCAGCCAGCCGGCCGGTGTCCTCAAGGCCAGGCGCGAAGACCTGCCGGTGACATTGGGGCGCTTCGGCGCCGGCGCCGACGGACTGGTGCAGGCAGGCCCGACGGAACCGGCGCCAACGATCATTTTCCCGCCCAACGGCGCCCGCGTCGATCTCGCCACCAATTCCGCCGAGGCCTCGCCGCTGGTGCTGAAACTGCAAGGCGGCCGCGCGCCGTTCCGCTGGCTGGCCAATGGCAAGCCGCTCGTCGGCATCGACCGCCGCCGCACCGCGACCTGGCTGCCCGACGGCGCCGGCTATTCGACGCTCACCGTCATCGACGCCGTGGGACGCGCGGCAAGCGTGAAGGTGTTCGTTGAATAGATGGCGCCAAGCGATTCAGGGGATTGGGCTTCTTCGCCCGAGGCCCGGCGCGAGGCACCCCCCTCTGGCCTGCCGGCCATCTCCCCCGCAAGGAGGGAGATTATTCGCCTCGCTGCCTTCGCCAATCTCCAACGGTCGAGTAGTAAGCGCGAGGTCCAAACCGCCAATCTCCCCCCTTGAGGGGGAGATGCCCGGCAGGGCAGAGGGGGGTGCCTCGCGCTGTCCTTCGTTGGCAAGCTTCATGGCGGCAACGCTGATGATCCTCGTTGCACCCCCCGCCCACGCCGATCCCCTGCCCGCCGGCTTCGTCCGCTTGGCCGATGTCGATCCCTCGATCCGCCAGGACATCCGCTATGCCGGCCTGGAAAATTTCCTGCATCGCAAGGCCGATGGCTACGACGCCCCAATCTGCATACTCACGAAGCAAGCTGCGCAAGCGCTGTCCGGTGTGCAGAAAGCGCTCGCCGCCGATGGCCTGACGCTGGTCGTCTTCGACTGCTACCGCCCGGCCCGCGCCGTTGCCGACATGGGCAAATGGACCAGAGAGGGCGGCCCGCCCGATCCGCAATGGTACCCTCAGGTGCAGCGCGGCGACCTCATCGCCAAGGGCTATATCGGCGAATTGTCAACCCATTCGCGCGGCTCGACCGTCGATGTAGCCATCGCCCGCAGCGACGGCAAGAACAAGTCATCCGCCGCTTGCGGCGCGGCCGGCGCCGGCACGCTCGGTTTCGGCACCAGCTTCGACTGTTTCGACCCGGCAAGCGAAACCGCCCATCGCCCATTGGCGGCAGAAGCGGCGGCAAACCGCAAAAGGCTGCTCGACGCCATGCGCGCCGGCGGCTTCAAGAATTATGCGCGCGAGTGGTGGCACTACACGCTTCGGGATGAGCCGTATCCAAAGCTGCGCTTCGATTTTCCCATCACTGCGGGCTGAACCGCCCGGTGCTACACCGAGCCTTCCCTCGCTCGGCCTTGCTTCTGCGGTGTCAGCTCCTAGATAGCGTCAAACCGGCCGGATTTGGGTTAGACCAATATGAGGAAAATATTTCCTTCCGAGACCCAATATCGGCGAAAATTTCCTTCGAGCGGACAAAAAAGGCAACGTTGAATGCATCTAATTTCTATCAATTCGATAGAGTTCAGCCGTCATCAACGGAGGCGGGAATGACCAAACCTCATTTCAAGAAACTGCTCGGCGCACTGGTCGCCACATCGATCCAGTTCGGCACGCTCGGTTTCGCGTTTGCCGATACGACCATTCTGAACGTGTCCTACGACCCGACACGCGAACTCTACAAGGCCTATGACGAAGCCTTCGTCGCACACTGGAAGGCCGAGACCGGCGAGACGGTCACGATCCAGCAATCGCATGGCGGATCGGGCGCCCAGGCCCGCGCCGTGATCGACGGCCTCGATGCCGATGTGGTCACGCTGGCGCTTGAGGGCGACATCAACGCCATCGTCACCAAATCGAAGAAGATCAATCCGGACTGGCGCAAGAAATTCGAGAACAATTCGGCGCCGTACACCTCGACCATCATCTTCCTGGTCCGCAAAGGCAACCCGAAGGGCATCCACGACTGGAGCGATCTGGTCAAGGACGGCGTCCAGGTGATCACGCCGAACCCCAAGACCTCCGGCGGTGCGCGCTGGAACTACCTTGCCGCCTGGGCCTATGCCAACGCCAATGATGGCGGCGACGAAGCCAAGAACAAGGAATTCGTCGGCAAGCTCTACGCCAATGCTCCGGTGCTCGACACCGGTGCGCGCGGCTCGACGGTCACCTTCGCGCAAAAGGGCATCGGCGACGTGCTGATCGGCTGGGAAAACGACGCCTATCTGGCGCTCAATGAATTCGGAGCCGACAATTTCGAGATCGTCTATCCCCCGACCTCGATCCTGGCCGAGCCGCCGGTGGCGATCGTCGACGCCAATGTCGATGCCAAGGGCACCCGCAAGGTCGCCGAAGCCTATCTCGGCTGGCTCTATTCCAAGGAAGCCCAGACGATCATCGCCAAGAACCACTATCGTCCGGCCAAGCCCGAGTTGGTGGATGCGGCTGACATTCCGAAGACGCCCGAAATCAAGCTGATCTCCATCGACGATCCGCTTTTTGGCGGCTGGAAGAAGGCACAGCCTTATCATTTCGGCGACGGTGGTATATTCGACCAGATCTACAAGCCGGCCCAGTAGGATTTAGATCAGGACGACATGACCATAGCACCCGCCAAGGCGGGGTGGCGATTCAGACAGCCGAGTGTCATTCCGGGTTTCGGATTGACGCTCGGCTTCTCGCTTGCCTACCTCACGCTCATCATCCTCATTCCCCTGTCGGGCCTGATCTGGCGCTCGGCAGCCCTCGGCTGGACCGATTTCTGGGCGATCGTCACTGACCGCCGGACCATCAACGCACTCGAAATCAGCTTCGGCACAGCCTTCATGGCAGCCGCCGTCAACGTCGTCTTCGGCACGCTCGTCGCCTGGGTGTTGGTGCGCTACCGTTTCCCCGGCCGCCGCGTCGTCGACGCCATGGTCGACCTGCCCTTCGCGCTGCCGACGGCAGTAGCCGGCATTGCGCTGACCACTCTTTATGCGCCCAATGGCTGGATCGGCCATCTCCTGGCGCCGCTCGGCATCAAGGTCGCCTACACGCCGCTCGGCATCGTCGTGGCGCTTGTCTTCATCGGCCTGCCGTTTGTCGTGCGCACGGTGCAGCCGATCATGGAGGAGATCGACAAGGAAGTGGAGGAGGCCGCCGCGACGCTCGGCGCCAACCGCTTCCAGATCATCACCCGCATCCTGTTTCCCGGCCTGGCGCCGGCCATCATCACCGGCTTCTCACTCGCCTTCGCGCGCGGCGTCGGCGAATACGGCTCGGTCATCTTCATCGCCGGCAACCTTCCCTACAAGTCGGAGATCGCACCGCTTCTGATCGTCATCCGGCTCGAGGAGTACAATTATCCGGCGGCCACCGCGATCGCGGCGATCATGCTTTTGCTGTCGTTCGTGATGCTGCTGGTCATCAACCTGGCGCAGTCATGGAGTCGCAAGCGCTATGGCTGACCCCGAGATCAAATCCTACGAACCGCATCACGAGAGCCGGTCGGCGGCGGTGACCGAAAGCCGGCCGGTGCGGCTGCTGCTGATGGCGGTGGCCTTCGCCTTCCTCGCCATCTTCCTGCTGCTGCCGCTGATCATCGTCTTCCACGAGGCGCTGGCGAAAGGCATTGGCGCCTACACGGAATCGCTCTCCAATCCCGATACGCGCTCGGCGATCCGGCTGACGCTGCTGGTGGCGGTGATCGCCGTTCCGCTCAACGTCGTCTTCGGCATTTCGGCTGCCTGGGCGATCGCCAAGTTCGAGTTCAAGGGCAAGGCTTTTCTAACCACGCTGATCGACCTGCCCTTCTCGGTCTCGCCGGTCATTTCCGGCCTGGTCTATGTGCTTTTGTTTGGCGCTCAGGGACTGTTCGGTGAATGGCTGAAGGCGCACGGCATCCAGATCTTGTTCGCCGTGCCCGGCATCGTGCTCGCGACCATCTTCGTCACCTTCCCCTTCGTTGCCCGCGAACTGATCCCGCTGATGCAGGAACAGGGCAACGGCGACGAGGAAGCCGCGCTCTCTCTGGGCGCCAATGGCTGGCAGACCTTCTGGTACGTGACGCTGCCCAACGTCAAATGGGGATTGCTCTACGGCGTGCTTTTATGCAACGCCCGCTCGATGGGCGAATTCGGCGCGGTCTCGGTCGTGTCGGGCCACATACGCGGGCTGACCAACACCATGCCGTTGCATGTCGAAATCCTCTACAACGAGTACAACGCCGTCGGCGCTTTTGCCGTCGCTTCGCTGCTTGCCGGCCTGGCGCTGGTCACGCTGGTCTTGAAAACACTTCTAGAGATGCGCTACGGCGCCGAGATCGCCGCGACGCGCGGGCACTGACTAAATGCATGTCGCCCAAGACTGGGAACCGGTTTTGCGACATCGACATGCACCAAATTACTGAGGGATCTACATGGAAGTTCGCGTTGCCAACGTACGCAAGGAGTTTGACCGGTTTCCGGCCCTCCATGACGTATCGCTTGACATCAAGTCGGGTGAGCTGATCGCGCTGCTTGGGCCATCCGGCTCCGGCAAGACGACGCTGCTGAGGCTTATCGCCGGCCTGGAGCGGCCGACGCGCGGAAAGATCTTCTTCGGCGACGAGGACGCCTCGCACCGCTCGATCCAGGAGCGCAATGTCGGCTTCGTCTTCCAGCACTATGCGCTTTTCCGGCACATGACGGTCGCCGACAATATAGGCTTCGGCCTCAAGGTCCGGCATGGACCGTCGCGACCACCGGCGGCCGAAATCCGCCGACGCGCCTCCGAACTGCTCGATCTCGTTCAGCTTTCCGGCCTGGAAAAGCGCTATCCGGCGCAACTTTCCGGTGGCCAGCGCCAGCGCGTGGCGCTCGCCCGGGCCATGGCCATCGAGCCCAAGGTGCTGTTGCTCGACGAGCCGTTCGGCGCGCTCGATGCGCAGGTGCGCCGGGAACTGCGCCGCTGGCTGCGCGAGATCCATGACCGTACCGGCCACACCACCGTCTTCGTCACCCACGACCAGGAAGAGGCGCTCGAGCTTGCCGACCGCGTCGTGGTGATGAGCCAGGGGCGCATCGAGCAGGTCGGCTCCGCCGACGAGATCTACGACACGCCGAACTCGCCCTTCGTCTACTCCTTCATCGGCGAATCGAGCATGCTGCCGGTCAAGGTTGAGAATGGCGAGATCTGGCTCGCCGACCGTCCGATCGGCGTGTCGGCGCCGCACGCACCCGAGGGCGATGCGACGCTGTACTTCCGCCCGCACGATATCGAACTGCTCGACGGCTGCAGCGGCTGCATCGCCGGCACGGTCGCCGCCAGCCGCCGCGTCGCCGGCACAAGACGCGTCGAACTGGAAATCGGCGGCGAGCGCCAGCGCGTCGAGATCGAACTGCCTGTGGACCATCCTGCGGCGCAGAAGAGCCGGGTGGCGTTCAGGCCGAGGCGCTGGAAGCTTTTCCCGGCGGCATAGACATCGATCCGGCGCTACTCCAGCCAGTTCTCGACCGTCAGGCCCTTGATCCGACGGAACTCAGCGGTGTTGGCCGTCACCAGTGTCGTCCCCAACACACAGGCATGGGCAGCAATGAAAAGATCATTGTGGCCGATTGGCTGGCCTCTGGCCTCCAGCTCGGCACGAAGTGCTCCGTATTCGTTATCCATCGGCACATCGAGCGGCAACACAGGAACCTCGGCGAGCAATTGCTCGACCTTGGCGAGCAGCTTGGCCGATCTCTTGCGGGCGCAGCCATAACGCAGCTCCGAGGCGACAACGATGCTGGTGCACAGGGCACCGTCTCCCGCGCGAACCGCCGCACTGGCAGCCTTGCCGGTAGGGTTTCGGATCATGTCGCTGAGAATGTTGGTGTCCAGCATGAACCGCATCAAAAGATATCCTCAGGCCCCACGGGCGCATCATGGATCTCGGGAAAGTCGTCTTCAGGACCAAGCGGCGGCTCTTTCGCCCATTGGGTGAGCAAGGCGGTGAGGCCTGGTTGACGGACCGGCTCGATGATCAGCCGGTCGCCATCGCGGCTGATCAGGACCTTCTCGCCAGGCAGCTCGAATTCGACAGGGATGCGAACCGCCTGACTGCGGTTGTTGCGAAACAACTTCGCCTCCCTGGGGGGTGGTATTGAGTGACGGTGCTGCGGCATGGCAGCCTCCCCTGTCTGTTCCACTTGTATATGCCATTTGTATATGCCACTCGGCCTCGAATTGCAAACCACAGAAAACCCCAACGCATCGGCATTTCGGCTGGAATGAAATTTCGCCGATAACCTGCTTCAGCGATTTCTTTTTCGCTGCAACGCCATACGTCTGCCCCGTGTGCCTCGCAGTACACCCTCCGGCCCGGCTATGTTCTGGCAACGCATTGCACATCGGAGCCTGTGTTCATGAAGCGATTTTTCCTCAGCGTCGCCACTGTCGCCGGCCTGATCCTCGCCTGTTCGCAGGCCTGGTCGGCCGACAAATTGCTCAACGCTTCCTATGATGTCGGCCGCGAATTGTTCGCCCAGGTGAACAAGGCTTTCGTCGCCGGCCATCCGGGCGTCACCGTCGACCAGTCGCACGCCGGCACCTCGGCGCAGGCGCGCGCCATTGCCGAAGGCCTCGGCGCCGATGTCGTCACCTTCAACCAGGTCACCGACATCGACTTTCTGGTCAAGAAAGGCCTCGTCTCCGCCGACTGGCAGAAGGATTTCCCCGACAACGCCTCGCCCTTCTACTCGCTCCCATCCTTTCTCGTCCGCGCGGGCAACCCCAAGCACATCAAGGACTGGAACGACCTCGTGCGCGACGACGTGCAGGTGATCTTCCCCAACCCCAAGACCTCGGGCAATGCGCGCTACACCTATCTGGCCGCAACCGCCTACGCCAAGGAAGCCTTCAAGGGCGACGACGCCAAGGTGAAGGAGTTCGTCACCAAGCTGTTCAACAACGTGCCGATCTTCGACACCGGCGGGCGCGCCGCCACCACCACCTTCGTGCAACGCGAGATCGGCGACGTGCTGATCACCTTCGAGTCGGAAACGCGCGGCATCCGCAAGGAGTATGGCAACGACAAGTTCGAACAGGTCACGCCAACGGTCAGCCTGCTCGCCGAATTCCCGGTGGCGATCGTCGACAAGGTCGCCGACGAGCACGGCAGCCGTGACCTCGCCAAGACCTATCTCGATTTCCTCTACACGCCCGAGGGCCAGACCATCGCGGCTGAAAATGGCCTGCGCGCCCGCAACGCTGAAGTCGCGGCAAAATACAAGGCCGACTTCCCCGATGTCCGCCTGCTGACGGTGGAAGACGTCTTTGGCGGCTGGGACAAGGTACAGAAGGAGCACTTCGCCGCCGGCGGTCTGCTCGACCAGACCTATGGCAGCCGCTGATATCAGCAGCGTTCGACCTCACCTCACAAGAAAGCCGGCGCTTTGCCGGCTTTTTTGATTTCGCGCGCCGACAAACGGCTTTCAGGCGGAATCTGTCGCGATCGGCGAAAACGTTACAAAGAATCAACGCCTTTGTGCCTAACATCTCAACCGGGCGGCTTGTTCTACGCGAAACCGGGTTGTTCAGGCGAAACGTCATGATTTGCACACAAACAACCGCCAGATGCGGGTGGTTGGGGTTTTCATGAACTGAAGCGGGCATGCTTACCAAAAAAGGCAAATACGGCCTCAAGGCCCTCGTGCATCTTTCCGGCCTGCCGGTCGGCCAGCTTGCATTCGTCAACGACATCGCGATCGCCAACAACATCCCGAAGAAATTTCTGGATGCCATTCTGGGCGAGCTGCGCAATGCCGGCTTCGTCCTCAGCCGCAAGGGCAAGGAAGGCGGTTATCGCCTCGCCCGGCCGGCTTCCGAAATCAAGATCGGCCACGTCGTGCGCGTGCTGGACGGCCCGCTCGCTCCCATACCCTGCGCCAGCCGCACGCAATACCAGCGCTGCGAGGATTGCGACGAGGCGACCTGCCAAGTCCGGCACATGATGCTGGAAGTGCGCCAGGCGATCGCCGAAGTGCTGGACAATCGCAGCCTCGCCGCCATGCGCGACGCCGACAATGATGATTTTCCGGTCGAACTGACATCGCAGATCTAAATTAGAGCATGGTCCCGAAAAGTGCGAACCGGTTTTCGGACAAGATCATGCTGAAATGAGAGTCCTCAGACCAGGCCGAGCTTGCCGGCCAGGCCGACGCGCTGGATTTTGCCGGTGGGACCCTTGGGTATCTCCTGGAGAAACAGGATGTGGCGCGGCACCTTGAACTCGACGATCCGGCTGCGCGCGAAATCACGAATCTGCTCGGCATCGGCGGTGGCGCCCTCGGCCAGCACGATGGCCGCACCCACCTCTTCGCCGAGCATGGCGTGCGGCACGGCGAAGGTCACCGCCTGCGCCACCAGCGGATGATCGAGCAACACATTGTCGACCTCGAGCGGCGAGATCTTTTCGCCGCCGCGATTGATGATCTCCTTCAGCCGCCCGGTGATCTTCAGATCGCCATCCTCGTCGATGAGGCCCTGGTCGCCGGTGCGGAACCAGCCATCGCTGAAGGCAGCTTCATTGGCCACCGGATTGTCGAGATAGCCATCATGGATGTTGGCGCCGCGCACCGCGATCTCGCCCTTTTCACCCGCCGGCAGGATCGTCCCCTTGTCGTCCAGGATCGTCACCTGCGGACCCGCAGGCAGGCCGACCGAGCCTGGCTTGCGGCGTGCCGGCGGCAGGCCGTTGGATGTCATCTGGTGCGCCGCCTCGGTCATGCCATAGGCCTCGACCACCGGACAGCCGAAGACGCGCTCGAGGTCGCGGAACACGGTGTCGGGAAGCGCTGCCGAAGACGAGCGGATGAAGCGCAGCCGCGCAGCCGCGATGGTTTCGCCATTGCGGGCGGCGCGCGCCAGGATCGCCTGATGCATGGTCGGCACCGCGCTGTACCAGCTCGGCCGGAAATCGCCCAGCCAGCCGTAGAATTTGAGCGGGTTGAAGCCCGGCGTGCAGACAACAGCGCCGCCGACTGCCAGCTGTGCGCTGAGCGCCGCCATCAGCCCGTGAATGTGGAACAGCGGCATCACGTTGAGACACATATCGTTTGCCGACAGCGCCAGGGTGCTGGCGATGTTGGCCATCGATGCCTGCAGATTGCGCTGCCGCAAGCCGACGATCTTCGGTCGCGCCGTGGTTCCCGATGTGTGCAGGACAAGCGCGAAATCGTCGGGTCCGTTGAACTGCATATCGTCGAGGCGAGCCTCGCTGGCAGCCTCCACCTCGGCGTCGCCCGCCAGCAGAAACTCGCCAGCCTTGGCGCCGTCAGTCACGACGACGTCGAGCACCGCAATGCCGAGCCCCTTTGCGGCGTTGCGCGCGGCATCGCCCATGCCTTGTCCGCACAGCAGCAGCTTCACATCGAGATCGCCGAGATAGAAGCGGAATTCGTCTTCGCCGTAAGCCGGATTGAGCGGCGCCGCCGTCGCCAACGCCGAGACCGCCAGGAAACAGGCCGCCGTTTCCGGGCCGTTGGGCAAGACGATGCCGACGGCCGTGCCGCGGGCAACGCCACGCCTGGCGAGATCGCCGCAGAGCTTGTCGACAAGATTGGCGAGGCCGGCAAAGCTCAGGGACGGCCGGTCCGGCGCCATCAGCGCCACCGCAGCCGGCCGCCAGGGCGCCAGTTGGGGAAGTGCTACCGATAGGGCCTGTTTCAAGTTCGAACCCTGAATGGCGTTCACCATGGCCTTGCCGGCGCCGATTGCGCGCCCGTGGCAGACGCAGTAAAGCGATTTCCGGACGCACGCAAGAACAGGTGGACACCGATCGGATGAGGCTGCCGTGGTTGGGAAAATCCCGGAAAGCCGACCGGACACCATCTTCCGCCGTCATTTATCATACGGAAATCATCGCCGACATCCTGGTGCCCGAACGCGCCGAGCATGTCCGCTTCTTCAGCCGCAAGCAGGTCCGCGCCGGCAAGTTGCGCACCTTCAACAACAGGGATTTCCGCGAGCTGCTGCTGGCCGCCTTCTATCTCGGGGTCGCGGCATTGCTGCCGGTCAATTGGTGGGCCGCGATCTGCAGTCGCATATCGGGGCTGCGCCTCAAGCGCCATATCCGCAAGGATTTCGTGCGCTACGCCGCCGCGACGCGCGCCGTGCTCGGCAATGGCATCGATGCGCAAAGGCAGTTCAGGGCCTTGCTCTGCGCCAACCACCGCCGGCGTTTGCTGCTTGCCGCGCATCTCATCGGCCGCCGCTGGTCACCTGATATCCGGCTGGAGGGCCTGGAAGGCCTGCAAGCGGCGCTGAAGCGCGGCCACGGCGCTATCATCTGGTGCGATCAGTTCACGGCACAGACCATCATCGGCAAACGCGCTCTCCATGAGGCCGGTATCGAGACACACCAGCTCAGCGTCAGGGCTCACGGCATATCCGATTCGACCTTCGGCTTGCGCTTCCTGAACCCGCCGATGGTTCGGGTCGAGAACCGTTTCCTGAAAAGCCGGATCGTGTTCGACCGCAGCGACGCCTACCAGGTCACCGGCCGGATCCAGAAGATCCTTGGCAGCAACGGCGTCGTATTGGTGACCAACACCGTGCATGCCGGCTCGACATTCACCGAAGTCGGCCTTGGCGAGAGCGGCTGGACTCACCTCGCCTCGGCGCCGACGAATTTCGCTGCCAGAGGCAAGGCGGCGCTGTTTTCCATGTCGACCTTCGAGACCGATCCGTTCCGCCAATACCGCGCCGTCCTAAGTCCCGAACTGGTGCCGGCCCCGGCAGAGGCCGGCGAGCGCGCGGCCAGAGCCGGCGCCAAGAACATGGCGCTGCAGGCCGAGTACATATTGCTCAAGCGCGACCGCTTGCTGGAGGCGCTGAAACTCTATCCCGAGCAAATGATGGTCTGGTCCGGCGCCGACCGGTTCACCGAACGACCGGAAACCGCCTTGCCCGACGAGGGTGGTTCATGATTTTGCGCCGGCCAGCAGGCTGGCAACGGCGGTGACGATCTCAGCCACTGGAAGTGTGGCGTCGGCCGTCAGCGCCCGCTCGTCGGCGCCAGGCGGCTCAAGGATGGCGAACTGGCTTTCGACCAGGCTTGCCGGCATGAAATGGCCCTTGCGGTTGGCGACACGCTGCTTGGCGGTTGCGGGATCGATCTTCAGATAGATGAAATCGATATCCCGGCGGAAGCCACGCAGACGATCGCGGTAGCTGCGCTTCAGCGCCGAGCAGGCGGCAACCACGCTTTGGCCGCTGCCGGTCAGGTGGGCGATCCGCTCGCCGATGGCATCGAGCCAGCCCTCACGCAGTTGATCTGTGAGCGGCTCGCCGCTCGCCATGCGGGCGACGTTTTCGGGTGGGTGCAGCCTGTCGCCTTCGACAAAGACGGCCCCTTCCTCTGCTGCCAATGCTTTGCCGACAGCCGATTTTCCGCAGCCGGCGACGCCCATCACCACAATGGCCCGAGGCACTGAGCCGGTAGCGCCCATTGGCGCCTTTGCGGTCTTTTCGTCCATGGTCAGCGGCTTGCCGGCGCGCGGCCGTAGAGCAGGAGCATGGCGACGATGACCAGGCCATAGACGATCTGCCGCCCCGCCTCCGGCATCTGCATGACCGAGAGTATGGACTGCAGGAGGGTGATCAGAATGACACCGGCGACGGTGCCGAGATAGGAGCCGCGGCCACCCAGGATGGAGGTGCCGCCCAGAACCACGGCGGCGATCGACGGCAGGAGATAGGCATCGCCCATCGATTGCGCCGCCTTGGAGGCATAGCCGGCGAGAAGCACTCCGCCAAAGGCGGACAGCCCGCCTGAGATAGCGAAGGCGATCATCACCACGCGCCTTGTATCGATGCCGGAGAGATAGGCGGCACGCTCGCGGTTGCCGATGCCGTAGACGGTGCGGCCGAAGCTGGTGCGGGACAGCACGAACACCATCGCCGCACCAATCAGGGCCCAGATGATGACGGCGTTAGGCACGCCTGGAATGGTAAAACCTGTCGCAAGATAGCGCATGGCGCCGGTGGCCGAATCCTGTGGCGAGTAGCCGCCGGTATAAACGACCATGAGCCCCTGAGCGACAGCGTTGGTTGCGAGCGTGATGATCATCGAGGGTATGCGCAGATAGGCGACGCCAAAGCCGTTGACGATGCCGATCAGCACCCCGCAGAAGATGCCGAACGGGATGGCCAGCGCCACACCGATCGGGCCATAGGCCGCAGCCGCACACGCCATCATCGCGCCCGCCGCCACCGCCCACGGCACCGACAGGTCGATCTGGCCTAGCAGGATGACCAGCATCATGCCTGTGGCGATGACGCCGAGGAACGAGGCCACCTTGAGCTGCTGCAAGAGATATTCAGGCGACAGAAAGCTCCTGGAATAGAGGCTGCCTAGGAACAGCAACAGCACGATGCAGGCGAAGGCCGTCAGCACCGCCGGATCGGCGCGGCGGATGAATTTCGGCATGCGGCCGGCTATGCCGCCCAACGTCGTTTCGCTCACAGGAACCACTCCAGCCGGTTGCGGACCCGAAACAGTGCGAAGGCGCCGAGGCTGACCGCAACCAGCAGGATAACGCCCTGGAACAGTGGCTGCCATAGCGGGTCGAAATCGAACACGAACAACAGGTCGCCGATGGTGCGGAAGGCCAGCGCGCCGAAGATGGCGCCGATGGCGCTGCCTTTGCCGCCGAACAGCGAGACGCCGCCCAGCACCACCGCGGCGATTGAAAACAGCGTATAGGCGTTGCCGCTGGCATAGGCTGCATCGCCCGTATAGGTGAAGAAGGTCAGGAACAGTCCGCCGATCGCGGCCAACAGGCCTGCGAGCGCGTAGGCAGCGAACTTGCCGCGCCTTATCGGCACACCGGACATGTAGGCCGCCGTCTCCGAGGATCCGGCCGCATAGGCCGCGCGCCCGAGCACCGAGCGGCTGAACGGTACCCAGACCACGAGCACGACGGCGAGCAGCACGACCAGGCTCGCCGGCACCACGCCCAACAGGCGTCCGGTCAGCGCGTCGGCGAGACCTTCGTTGACCGAACCGCCGGGAAACGGCCTCAGCAGCAGCGCGATGCCGAAATAGACCGCACCCGTGGCGATCGTGGCGACGATCGGCTGCAGGCGGCCGTAGATGACGATGGCGCCGTTGATCGCCCCGCACAGGAACCCGGTGCCGAGCACGGCGATGACGCCGAAAGCGGTCTCGAGGCCGGTGCCGATGACTAGCCAGGAGGCGAGGCAATTGGTCAGCGTGAAGATCATGCCGACGGAGAGGTCGATGCCGGCGGTGATCACGACCAGTGTCTGGGCCATGGCGACGAAGGCGAGCAGCACGCCCTTGTTGGACGCTGTCTGCACGACATTGGCGGTGAAGCCCGCCGGATGGTTCGAGGTGTAGATGACGAACATGACAATGAATATGCCGAGTGCCATCAGTGTTCCGCGCTGCTCGGCCAGCCAGTAGCGCCACTCTTTCACGCGTCCGCTCCCTGTCTTGCGCCGGCATCGTCTCTCGCGCCGTCATCGCCGTGGATGTTGAGCGCGCTTGCAATGAGCGCCCGCTCGGTGATCTCGGCTCCGACCAGCTCGCGCTTGACCGCGCCGTCATAGAGCACCAGCACGCGGTCGCAGCAGCCGATCAGTTCGTCATAGTCGGTTGAATAGAACAGGATCGCCGCCCCCGCATCCGCCAGCTTGCGCATCAGTTGATAGAGTTCCTGCTTGGTGCCGACATCGATGCCGCGCGTCGGATCGTTGAGCAGGATGATACGCGGCTGGCGCATCAGCCATTTGGCGATGACCACCTTCTGCTGGTTGCCCCCCGACAGCGCACCGACCGGAATGTCGAGGCCGGCCGTCTTGATCGCCAGCAGCCCGACCATGTCGTCGATCAGCCGCTGTTCGGCGGCGCGGTCGATGATGCCGGCCTTGGACAGCCGGTCTAGGGCGGCAAAGGAGAGGTTCTCGCGCACCGTCATCGGCAGCATCAGGCCTTCGGTCTTGCGGTCCTCCGGGATCAGCGCCATGCCGATGCGGTCGTCGCGCGCCGCTTGCGGGCTGGCGATCGAAACCGGCTTGCCGTCGATAAGGATCTGGCCGCCGAGGCCGCGCAGCACACCGAAAAAGGCAAGCAGCAATTCGCGCTGGCCCTGGCCGTCCAGGCCGCCAAGGCCGACGACCTCGCCTGCCCCGACCGTCAGCGAGACATTGTCCAGCCGGTCCGTCCAGGACAGCTTGCGCGCCTCCAGCACGGGAACGGCGGCGGCTGCGGTGCGCGCGGGTTTCGGCGGGAAAATATGGCTGTATTCGCGCCCGATCATCAGTTCGACGACTTCGTTGTCGCTCTTTGTGCCTGCCTTGTAGCTGGCGACATTGCGGCCGTTGCGAAACACCGTGCAGTGGTCGGCAAGCTCGGCGATCTCGTTCATGCGGTGCGAAATGTAAAGCAGCGCCAACCCTTCCGAGCGCAACCGCTTGAGCACGCTGAATATCCTGGCGACGTCCGTCGCGGTCAGCGCCGAGGTCGCCTCGTCGAGGATCAGGATGCGCGGCTTCCTGGCCAATGCCTTGGCGATCTCGACCATCTGTCTTCTTGAAAGCGGAAGATCCTTGACCAGCGCCAATGGATGGATGTCGGCCGCACCTGCGCGTGCCAGCGCATCCTCGGCAATGCGGCGCTGCGCCTTGCGGTCGATCATGCCGAAACGCTTCGGCGGATCGGAGATGACGATGTTGTCGGCAACGCTGAGTTCGGGAACCAGCGACAGCTCCTGGAAGATGCAGACGATGCCGGACTTGTTTGCAGCAGCAGGCGAAGCGAACGTCACCTCGCTGCCGTTCAGCATCATGCGGCCTTCGTCGGGCGCGACGACGCCCGCCATGACCTTGATCAGCGTCGATTTGCCGGCGCCGTTTTCGCCGAGAATGGCGTGGATGCTACCGGACGCGACCGAAAGCTCGGCCTTTTCCAGCGCCCGCACACCACCATAGCGCTTGGATATGCCTTCCATCCGGAAAAGCGGAACCGCACCGTCCATCGGCCCTCCCGAGGCAGTTTGACTTCAAGGGATATCGAGTGGCCGGCGCCGCGGAGATCCCGCGGCGCCGGATATGCCGCCTATTGGTCAGCCCCTATTGGTCAGCTTTGGTCTGGCCCATAATTTCCTGCGCGGTGAAATTGATGCCGCAGGTCGGGAAGGAATTGCCGACGAAGAAATTGTCGGACTGGTCGGGGAAGAAATCCTGACCGGCCTTGAAGTTCGGGTCCTCGACGATCGCCAGCGGCAGCTTCACCGCTTGCGGCACAACGTTGCCTTCGAGCGCGGCAATCGCCGTCTTGATGGCGACCGCGACCTGCGCCGGACCGGTGCCGGCCGATGAGCATTTCAGCCCGTCGCCGGCATGTGCCGCGCAGAACTTGCGGAAACCGTTCTCGGTCTCGCCGCCGAACGGCACGAAAGCATGCTTGGCATCGATCATCGCCTGCACGATGCCGGTGTCGCCGCCTTGCCCGGTGATGCCGTCGAACGGGCCGTTGGTGGCAATGGCGTCGGCCGTGGCTTTCTGCGCCACGCCGTCGTCCCATTTGCCGACCACCTCGGTGACGTCCCATTTCTTGCCGGAGGCATCGAGCGCTTCATGGATGCCGTTGTGACGGTCGGTGTCCACGGAAGTTCCGGCAACGCCGCGCACTTCGAGCACCTTGCCGCCATTCGGCACATGGCCGACCAGCCATTTGCCCCACAATTCGCCAAGGCCCTTCTGGTCGACATTGACGTTGATGGCGTCCTTGGTGTCGAGAATATTGTCGAAGGCGACGAGGATGACGCCAGCTTCCCTGGCGCGCTTGATGACCGGCCCGAAAGCGGTCGGGTTCTGGGCGTTGACGACGATCGCGTCATAGCCGGAATCGATGAAGTTGTTGATCGCCGAAATCTGAGCCGGCACGTCCTCGCCGGTCGAGACGACCTTGAATTCCTTCAGTTTCGCGGCGACCTCCGGCTGGGCCGCATAGGCCTTGGCGGTCTGCACCATCTGGATGCGCCAGGTGTTGGCGATATAGCCATTGGCGAGCGCGATGCGGTATGGGCCGTCTTTCTTGGGGAACTTGAAGAACTGCGTATCGGCCGCCCAGGGCGCAAAGCAATCCGGCTCAGCCGACGGTCCCTTGACAACTTCCGGGTCGGCCATGGCCGACGAACTCAGCATGACGAATGCAGTGGCGGCAACGATGCCACCAACAAGTGACTTGATCATCGATATTCCTCCCAGTTGTAGTTTTGTTTGCTGCTGCTTGTTTATTTGATGCTGTTTGTCGTGGTGTGTTTTCCACGCCTGCCGAAGGCCCTCCAGCCTGGCCGGCGCCACGTCTCAAGGGCCCGAAGCCGGCCCGATCCCCTCCCCCTCGCCGCTTCACAGGCGAGAAACGAAACTAGCATATTATACATAATAAACAAGCATGAGCTGTTGCTTATGTATAATAAACAGGGGCGGCCTTTCATCAAAACGTCTGCCCGACGAAAATGGTAGCGCTACCATGACGTTGTGTAAAGCACCATTTGCTGAGGCAGCCAAAGCGTGTTCAGCGTGCGGTGCTCTCGCGGGGCTTGAGTTCGAAACCGAGATCGACGACCCGCTGCTCAGGCCTTCGTCCTGCGATCGCCGCCAGCGCCATGGCGACAGACCGACGGCCGATTTCATAGCGAGGGGTGCGGATACTGGTGAGCGGCGGGAACGCCGCCTGCATCATTTCGAGGTCGTTGAAGCCGACAATGCCGATTGTTTTCGGCACGTTGAGCGCGGCGCTATGGCATTCGAACAAAACGCCGAGCGCGATGTCGTCATTGTTGCAGAAAACGCCGTCGAGCGCCGGCATCTTGGCCAGCGCATCGCGAAGCAGCTCGCGGCCGAGCGTCACGCTGGACAGTAGCGGAGTGGTGGTGACGAGCCGCGGGTCGAACAGGCCGGCCTTCTCCATTGCCGCGCGATAGCCGGCAAGCCGCCGCTGCGAGCGCGGGTCCATGCGTGCGCCGATGAAGCCGATCCGCCGGCAGCCCGCCTCGATCAGATGCTCGGTCGCGGTGCGGCCGCCGTCGAAATGCGAGAAGCCGACCAGCATGTCGACCGGATCGGGCCCGGTCTCCATCACCTGCACCACCGGGCAGCCCGCGCTCTCCAGCAGCTTTCGCGAGGTCGGCGTCTGGTCGATGCCGGCCACGATCAGCGCCGCCGGGCGCTGCGGTGCGAACACCTGCAGCAGGCGCTCCTCCTCGAGGCCGGAATAATGGGTGTTGCCGAGCTGGACGCGGAACGGGCCGTCCGACAGGCTGTCATAGATGCCGCGCACCACTTCTGCGAAGACGTTGTTGGTCAGCGACGGCACCAGCACGCCGAACACATCGGCGCGCGCCGAGGCCAGTGCCCGTGCATTGGGATCCGGGACATAACCAAGTTCGTCGACAGCGGCCTGGATCTGGCGCCGCAGATCCTGGCTGACGCGTTCCGGTTCGCGCAGCGCCCGCGACACGGTAATGGCGCCGACGCCGGCCTTGCGCGCCACATCTGATAGGGTCGGGCGGCCGCCCCCACGACGCGAGCGCGGCTTGGTCATGGACATCCTCCACGTGCCAGGCCCCGGCCGCTGCGCCCTTGCGAAACCATGTTCAGCTTTTCCACTGCCACCATGCCAACCGGCTGCTGCCGCACCCACTCGCCTGCTGGCGTCGCGCAGCCAATCGCCCTTGTCAAGCAACAGGGCAATCCTGCCTTCCTAAGCCATCAGGGCAGCACTGCGTTTTGCTTTCCACAGCAGCAGCCCGATGGCCACTATGTTCAGCAAGTTCCACGCGATCCCGTTGAGGAACGCGGCGGCGTAAGAGCCGGTCAGGTCGTAGATCCAGCCCGACATCCAGCCACCGATCGCCATGCCGAAGATGGTCGCCATCATGACGATGCCGATACGCTGGCCGGCCTCCCTGGCGGGCAGGTATTCGCGCACGATGATGGCATAGCAAGGCACGATGCCGCCTTGCGACAGGCCGAACACCAGCGACACGACATAGAGCGAGGCAAGCCCATCGAACGGGATGTAAAACAAAAGCGACAGGCATTGCAGCACGGAACCGATAAGCAGGGTTTTCACGCCGCCGATGCGGTCGGCGACAAAGCCGGAGGCGAGCCGGCTGACGACACCCGCCGCCATCATGATCGACAGCATGTCGGCGCCATGCGCAATGCCGTAGCCAAGATCCATGCAATAGGCGACGATGTGCACCTGCGGCATCGACATCGCCACGCAGCAGCCGAGACCGGCAACGATCAGCAGCACCTGTAACGCCGCCGGCGACAGCGAAATCGACTGCACTGGCCGGCTTCCGGGCGAACCGGCGGCAGCCGCCGCCGGAGCAGCGCGCCGCAACAACAGCACCAGTGGCACCATGGTGACCAGGCAGAAGACACCGATGCCGGCATAGGTGAAGCGCCAGCCTTCCGCCTTGATCAGTGTCGGCATGATGGTTGGCCAGAGCGCTCCGGCGAGATAGTTGCCAGCCGCCGCAGCTGTGACGGCGACGCCGCGCCGACGGTTGAACCAGTGCGAGATGTCGGCGATCAGCGGCCCGAAGATCACCGATGTGCCGACACCAATCAGCACGCCCTGGGCAAGGGTGAATTGCAGGATAGAGGTCGACAGCGCGGCGAGCAGCAGGCCGGCGGCGAGAGCCACCGAGGATAGCAGTGCCGGGATCCAATACCCCATGCGATCGACCGCGCGGCCAACCAGCACATTGCCGGCGGCGAAGCCGACCATGGTTGCGGTGTAGGGCATCGATGCCGCGGCGCGGTCAACGCCGAACTCGGCCTGCACGGCCGGCAGCACGACGACGACGGCCCACATGCCGACCGCACCGATCGTCGCCAGCAGCATGGAGATGGCAAGCCGCATCCAGGCGTAGCTGCTGTCGATGCCGGGGCTATCCGCCTGATTGGCGACGATCGGGGTCAAGGCGTTTCCTGTCTACGGTCCTGGGAAGTCGACCGTTGTGTCGCCACTATCGGCGCATTCACCGCGACGGGCAGCGCCACAGGGCCATGATCCGTGGCTCCAGCGGCCCGGCGACTTTCTCGGGAACCGGCGGCGGCCTGCTCGAGTTTTTGCGACAGGAAGGAGTTTGTCATGACCGCGAAAAAGAAATGGTCGGCCGAGGTGACCGAGCACAGCGATGCGATGGACCTCGAGGACCACATCTTCGAAGCCGACGACGCCAGGAAGATCGCGGCCTCGCTCAAGCGCTCGGCCGAGCACAGCGACCGCCGCAAGGCCGAGCCGTTTCAGTCGGCCATGTCGATGCTGAATTTCTACATCAACCGCGCCGGCAAGAACCTGCCGCAGGCGCGCCGGAAAGTGCTCGAGGACGCCAAGGACGAACTGCGCGCGGCCTTCGGAAGGCCGCAGCAGGATTAATGCATGTCGCTCAAAAGTGGCGCCGGTTTTGAGACAACGACATGCAAAGACCTAAGCGCGTCGACTTAGTCCGTTCAAACGGGACGCGCTTTAGCGCTCCCGATTGGCTCTACCAAATTCACCTCAACTGGACCTAGTGACAGGTCCTCTTTCCCCTCAGTTTGCCGGCCTCGGCTTTGTGTTTCCCCGAGCCCTTTGAAGTAGCGGCATGACGGTCAAGATCGGCATCAATCCCATCACCTGGAGCAATGACGATGTTCCCGCACTCGGCGGCGATACGCCGCTCGCGACATGCCTGTCGGAAACCAGGCAGGCCGGCTATCGCGGCACCGAACTCGGCGGCAAATTCCCCAGGCGAAGCGACGAGCTTGGACCGATCCTGTCTTCTTACGGACTGGAACTCGTCTCCGGCTGGTATGACGGCCGCATTCTGGACCGCACGGTCGACGAGGAATTCGCCGCCCTCACCTCGCATCTGACCCTGCTGCGCGACCTCGGCGCCAAGGTCGTCGTCTATGCCGACACCTCGCGCGGCCGTCATGACGGCATTTTCGCGCCGATCTCACAGCGTCCGCGCCTCGCTGACGGCGAATGGACCGCCTATGGCGAGAAGCTGACCGAACTCGCCGACCGCATGGCTGCCTTCGGCGTCGGCATGGCTTTCCATCACCATATGGGCACGATCGTCGAGAGCGATGACGAGGTCGACAGGCTGATGGCCGCAACCGGCAAGAGCGTCGGCCTGCTGTTCGATACCGGCCATTGTCTGTTCTCAGGCGGCGACCCGGCCTCCCTCCTGAACCGGCATCTCGACCGCATCGTGCATTTCCATTGCAAGGACGTCCGCGCGGCCGTGCTGGAGAAGGCACGGCGCGAGGACATGAGTTTCATGGCGGCAGTGATGGAAGGAATCTTCACCGTGCCCGGCGATGGCTCCGTCGATTTCCTGTCGCTGCTGCAGCCTCTGGCCAGCCATGGCTTCGAAGGCTGGATCGTCGTCGAGGCCGAGCAGGATCCGGCCAAGGCACACCCCTTGACCTATGCCACGAAAGGTTACGCTTCGCTTCTCAAAACGGCCTGCGCGGCCGGGTTCGACGTGGCAATACGAGACATGGCCTAACCACCGCCGGGGGGCTGGTGGTTGGGCCGGTTGGGCGCGCGCCTCGGTAGGGGTAGCGACGCGAAAGCGCCCGGCGATCCGCGCCGCCGCCCTCCCTTGGCGGCGCGGATCGCACAGTTCTTGGCATCGAAATTTTTGCCCCCGAGTTGCCGGCCCGGCGTTTCCAGCTTGAGGCTGGGGACGAGGCATGCCTTGATGCAGATGGAGGAGCGACATGGCATTCGAGGCGGCACTCGGCATGGAACGGCTTTGCACCATCCGTGAGATCGCCGAGAAGGCGGAACTCGGCGCGGCAACCGTTCACCGCGCGCTGAAGAACAGCCGCGAGGTCCGTCCCGAAACCAGACGGCTGGTGCTGGAGACTGTCTGCCTGCTTAACGAAGAGAAGATCGCCCGCGCCGCCAGGTTGGTCGGAGACTAGCTTGGCCGACCATATGCGCCTTTCCCTCGACATCATGTCGGTCGACCGCGGCTCGGACGAACCGATGCACCGGCAGATCTACGGCGCCTTGCGGCGCTTCATCCTCGACGGCCAGATCCAGCAGAACACGCTGCTTCCTTCGACACGCTCGCTGGCCGAGGATCTCAAGGTCGGCCGCAACACGGTGATCGCCGCCTACGACCAGCTGCTCGCCGAAGGGTTTATAGAGGCGCGCGCCGGGTCCGGCACCTGGGTGGCGCCGATCCAGCAGAAACGCCCGCCGGCCGCGCTGCGCGCCGGCCTCGCCGCCCCGCAAAAACTCTCGCGGCGCGGTCAGACCATCGTCAACGGCCCGCAGCCGCCACGCAATGCCGGCGTCATCAACTTCCATCCGGGCGTGCCGGAATCGGCATCCTTTCCCTTCACCATCTGGTCGAGCCTTCTGGTGCGCAATGCGCGCAGCCGCGATGAGAATTTGCTCGGCTATATCTCCTTTGCCGGCCATCCCGGCCTGCGCCAGGCCATCGCCTCGACCATAAGCCTGTCGCGCGGCATCAATTGCACCGCCGACCAGGTCATCATCGTCACCGGCGCGCAGGCAGCACTCGACCTCGCTTCGCGCGTGCTGATGGACGAAGGCGACCATGTCTGGATGGAGGAGCCCGGCTATCTCGGCGCCAAGAGCGCCTTTCTCGCCAGCGGCGCGCAGCTTGCGCCCTTGAAGGTCGATCGCCTTGGATGGCATCTCGCAGACCCAGAGCTGCCGCCGCCGCGCCTGATCTATGTGACGCCATCCTGCCAGTGGCCGTTCGGCACCATCATGCGCATCGAGGAACGGCTGCAGCTGCTCGACATCGCCGACCGCCACGGCGCCTGGATCGTCGAGGATGATTATGACGGCGAGTACCGGTACCGTGGCCGGCCGGTACCGGCGCTGCGCGGCCTCGATCACGCCGACCGGGTCGTCTATATCGGCTCCTTCGGCAAGACGCTGATCCCGGCGCTCCGCATCGGCTATCTCATCGTGCCGCGCGAACTGTCGGTCCCCTTCGACCGCGCCGTCTCGATCACCGGCCAGTTCGCGCCGCTGATCCTGCAGGCGACGGTCAACGACTTCATCACGCAAGGCTATTTCGCCACGCATCTGAAGCGTATGCGCCGGCTCTATGCGCGCCGGCAGGCCAATTTCGTAAAACTGTGCCAGGAGCATCTGGCCGAATGGCTGACTGTGACCGAGAACGATTCCGGCATGCAACTGCTGGCCAGTTTTGTCCGACCCTACAAGGACAGTGACGTCGTCGCCGCCGCCGTCAAGGAGGGCCTCGACGTGCAGGGCATCTCGATCAACTACCATTCGAGCGAGCCGGAACACGGCCTGCTGCTCGGCTATGCCGCGATGGACGAACGCCAGATCCTGCGCGCGGTGCTGGCGTTGCGCGCTGCCTTCATGCGGCTGGACCGGCAATAGGCCGATCCAGCGCTGAGCGCTTCAATTCACACTATCGAATTTCTGCAGATCGACGGGCGCTGCCTTGCGCACCTCGACATCGTCCAGCGAGGCATTCTCCAGCGCCACACGGGCCGCCGCATCGATGTTATGGACCATGTCGTCGATGTCGGCGTCGCCATGCGCCGGATTCATCGCGATCATCACCGTGCGGTTGAGGATGTCGAGAGAACCCTTGCCGAGATCGTCGGCATAGGTCAGCCGCAGGCCCTTGTTTTCCGGCAGCGTGTACGGATTGAGCGCCGGATGATGCGCGCCCTCATGCATCAGCACCTGGTCCCACTGAGTGAAATTGTGGCGGCCGGTCTTGCCGGCAATGACGCTCGGAATGGTCTTCGAAAAAGTCTGCGCCGCCTGTTCGCTGGGCAGCAGATACATCACCTGCGCCGCGCAATCGTCGTCGGGGCTGTTCATCGGCGACGGCGTCAGACCGAGATTGCCGAGATGGCGCGTGCCGGCCAGCACCTTCTTCTTCTCCGCCCGCATCGCCTCGATGATGCCGTCGAGACGGTCGAGCTGGACATTGAGCATCGCGCCCATCAATTCCGAGGCGCGCGCGCCGATGCCGGCGAACGGCTTGATGCTGTCGCTGCGGCCCTGCCAGTAGAAGTGGCAGGGGTCGATGGCGCAGCGCGCCCGCTCCGCCACTTTCGGATAGCTGGTGGCGATGCCGCCGCCCTCGCCCGACGTCATGTTCTTGAAGTAGTTGAAGGAGTAGGCGCCGGCATGGCCGATGGAGCCGAGCTTCTTGCCCTCATAGCCGCCGCCAATGCCCTGGCAGACATCTTCCAGCACGAGCAGACCGCGTTTTTTAGCGATGTCCATGATCGCGTTCATGTTGCAGGCCGCACCCCACATATGTACCGGGATGACCGCCTTGGTGCGCGGGCCGATGGCGTCGCGCAGAGCGGCCGGGTCGATGGTCAGGCTCTCGTCGATGTCGACAATGACCGGAATGGCGCCGACCGACAGCACTGCTGTGGCGGTCGCCATATAGGTGTGCGCCGGCACCAGCACCTCATCGCCCGGGCCGATGCCGAGGCCGATCAGGCCGGCGGCGAGCCCATAGGTGCCGCTGGCGGCAAGCGCGAAATGCTCGACGCCGAGATGCCTTGCATAGCGGGCCTCGAAGCGGTTGCACTCGCTGTTCTCGCCATAGCGAAACAGCGCGCCCGAGCGGATCACCCTGGCAATGGCCTCGATCTCTTCTTCGCCGGCGGTGTACATGGCAAGTCTCCACATCGCTTGATGGTGTGAAAGCAGTACGCCTGCGGCCGCCGTTTGAAAGAACCACTCCGCTGCGATCGGACCAAGCCATCCTGCTCACGTCGGAGCGGCGTTTAGCGCCGACTGTGGGCATATCGAATGAAATCGACATTCCAGAATGCAGGCCCGCGGAAAAATCGTACCCATCCGAATTCGTCGAAGTGGCCCTGTCGGAAAGCCCGCGTTGGGCGTTTCATCGCGTCCAGTTGGGCAAACGGTCGGTTCCATGCAGCACGGGACACACTTTGGAAGACCCTCGAAACCGGCGTGCCGGCAAGATGGTGGCCGGCAAAACGGTGGCCGTCCATGACGCGACAGCTCGTCCTGCATGAAGACGATGTCGGCATGTGCCATGGCGCCAACAGCGCCTTCCTCGAACTGACCGCACTGGGCGCCTGCAGCTCCGGCGCCGTGATGGTGCCGTGTCCATGGTTCCCTGAGATGGCCGAAGCGACAGCCGCCGACCCCCGGCTCGATCTCGGCGTCCACCTGACGCTGAACAGCGAAAAGCAGCACTACAAATGGCGGCCGCTGACGTCGCCGTCGCGCGCGGCCGGCCTGACGGACGAGTTCGGCTATTTCTGGCCCGATGTCGCGACCACCCGCCGCAAGGCAGCACCGCAAGCGGTGGAAACCGAGCTTCGCGCCCAGATCGACACCGCCTACCGCGCCGGCATCGACGTCACTCATCTTGACGCCCATATGGGGGCAGCGCTGTCGCCGGAGTTTTGCGACGTCTACATCAAGCTCGGCCTGGAATATCGGCTGCCGGTGCTGTTGACCAAAACGCTGTCGGCCTATTCGCCGAACGACAATCTGGTCGGCGTCACCGAAGCGGCGTTCCAGCGCGGCGTCACTGGAGCCCGCGCCAAAGGCTTTGTCATCTTCGACGCCGCCATTCAGACGACCTGGGGCCGTCCACGCTCCAAGCCGATAGAGCCAGCCTACAAGGCATTGGTCGAAGGGGTCCGTGAAGGCCTGACCTTCTTTTGCCTGCACTTCAACGCGCCGGGCGAGCTCGAACTGATCGAGCCGCGCTCCGCCTATATCCGCACCGAGGAATATGAACTCTTCCGCGACCAGGCTTTTCGCGACTGGCTCGGCGCGCAGGACATCGACATCATCGGCATGAAGCCGTTGCGCGAGGAACTGCGTGCACGGCTCGGGGCATCGACACCGGCAAAGGCCCGCAAAGCGGCCACCCGGTCAGCGCCGTAAGCCGATCCGTCGGCCAACAGCGCAAAGAGGGATTTGGAACTGCAACGACAATGGGAGAATGACATGAAGACTGTTCTGAAACTGGCGCTCGGCGCGCTTGTCTCGATGAGTATGCTGGCGGGCGTCGTGCAGGCCGCGGGCCTGAAGGACCCGAAGGATGTCCGCATCACCTTCGTGGTGCATGGCTCGGCCTCCGATCCCTACTGGTCGGTGGTCAAGCGCGGCGTCGACGATGCGGCGGCGCTCACCGGCGCCAAGGTCGAATATTATGCGCCGCAAGTGTTCGACGTGGTCGAACAGGCCCGCCTGCTCGACGCGGCCATCGCCACCAATCCCGACGGCATCGCCGTCTCCATTGCCGACGCCAATGCGCTTGGTAAATCGGTCAAGGCCGGCCTTGCCGCCAACATTCCGATGGTCGTCCTGGATTCCGGCGAGAAGGAAGGCGCCGAACTCGGCACCTCTCTCTACGTCGGCACAGTCTCCGAATATGATTCCGGCAAGAAGGCGGGCGAGCGGCTGGCCAAGGAAGGCACGCTCAAGGTCGTCTGCATCAACCACGAGGTCGGCAATGTCAGCCTCGACCAGCGCTGCCAGGGGTTGAATGACGGGCTGAAGCCGTCAGGCGGCGGCACCGAGGTGCTTACCGTGTCGCCCGATCCGGCCGACATCCAGCGCCGCACCGAGGCCTATCTGTCGGCGCATCCCGACACCCAGGCCGTCTTCGCGCTCGGCGCCACCGCCGCCAATCCGCTGATCCCGTTCTTCCGGCAGAAGGAACTGTTCGGCAAGATCAAACTCTACACCTTCGACATCAGCCCCGAAGTCCTGGATTCCGTCGTCGCCGGCGAAATGGGCTTCGGCATGGACGCCCAGCAATATCTGATGGGATACCTGCCGGTGATCTATCTGGTCGAGCATGCCACACATGGCTTCTGGCCGCAGAACAACGCCTACACCGGGCCGCTGTTCATCGACTCGCCCGACAAGGCCAAGGCGATCCTGGCGCTCGCCAAGGACGGCATCCGCTAAGGCAAGACCAAAACGGATCGGGGAGCCGCCATGCGCTCCCCGTCTCTGGTCGAGATTGCGAAGTGAGCGATTGGGGAGCCTAATGGCTGTTGTGGAAGACAAGGCGATACCTCCAGAAGCGCCGGCCCCCGGGGTACTGGGCAAGGACCGTTTCGGCATGACGTCGAAACGGGCTGCCGGCACTGACGAGCGGCTGGCCAGCACCGGCCGGCTGACGCAATGGCTGCGCCGGCCCGAAGCCGGTGCCGCCGGCGGCCTCATCGCCACCATCATCATCTTCGCCCTGCTGCCGGGTGCGTCGAACCTCTATTCGCTGCAGGGGTCGATGACCTTCCTGACGCTGGCAGCCGAACTCGGCATCATCGCCACGGCCGCAGCCCTTCTCATCATCGCCGGCGAGTTCGATCTCTCCGTCGGCTCGATGGTCGGCTTCGCCGGCGTCGTCATCGGGCTGACGGTGAAATATTTGGGCCTGCCGCTGTGGGGCGGCATCGCCTGCGCCTTCGCTGTCGCCATCCTCACCGGCTACGTCAACGGCCTGATCGTGGTGAAGACCCGCCTGCCCTCCTTCATCGTGACGCTGGCGTCGCTCTACATCCTGCGCGGCCTGTCGATCGGCATCACCCGCGCCGTCACCGGCCGCACGCAGATCCCCTACATCCTCGACGGCGCGCCGGACCCGGCAACCGCGGGCCTGTTCAACGGCCATCTCCTGACCGGCTTCTTCCAATGGATGGGCACGCAAGGTTGGATCGCCACCCGCACCGACGGCATTCCCTTCGTCGTCGGCATTCCGATGTCGATCGTCTGGTGGCTCGGACTGACAGCGCTTGCCGGCTATGTCTTGACCCAGACCAAATACGGCAACTGGATCTTCGCCACCGGCGGCGACCTCAATGCCGCCCGCAATGTCGGCGTGCCGGTCGACCGGGTTAAGATCGCGCTGTTCATCTACACCGCCTGTGCCGCGACCTTGCTTGCCACCATCCAGGTGATGGAGGCCGGCTCCGCCGACACCACGCGCGGCCTGCTCAAGGAATTCGAGGCGATCATCGCCGCGGTCATCGGCGGCGTGCTGCTCACCGGCGGCTACGGCACCGTCTATGGCGTGCTGTTCGGCGCGCTGATCTTCGGCCTGGTGCAGATGGGCATCTTCTACACCGGCATCGACACCGACTGGTTCAAGGTCTTCCTCGGCATCGTCATTTTGATGGCCGTGCTGGTCAACAACTACATCCGCCTCAAGGCGCTCGGACGCGGAGGCGGCAAATGACCTACCCAAACCCGTCCCCGGCCATCCAGCCAGCCATGGAATTGCGTGGTGTGTCGGTCAATTTCGGCTCGGTGCGCGCGCTGCAGGATATCGACATCAAGGTCTATCCCGGCGAGGTGCACTGCTTGCTGGGCGACAACGGCGCCGGCAAGTCGACGCTGATCAAGGTTCTGTCGGGCGTGCACCGGCCGACCAAGGGCGAGATTTTCGTCGACGGCAAGCCCGTCACGTTCCGCAGCCCGCGCGACGCGCAGGACCTCGGCGTCGCGACGGTCTTCCAGGACCTCGGCATGATCTCGCTGATGTCGATCACGCGCAATTTCTTCCTCGGCCGCGAGCCGACCAGAAGCCGCCTGCCCTTCTCGCGCTTCGACAAGGAGCGCGCCAACACAATTGCCCGCCAGGCGATGGCCGATATCGGCATCGACGTGCGCGACCCGACGCAGGCCGTCGGCACGCTGTCGGGCGGCGAGCGCCAATCGGTGGCAATCGCGCGCGCAGTCCACTTCGGCGCAAAGGTGCTGATCCTTGACGAGCCGACCTCGGCGCTCGGCGTGCATCAGGCGGCCATGGTGCTGAAATTCATCATCGAGGCGCGCATGCGCGGGCTGGCGGTGATCTTCATCAGCCACAACATCCACCACGCCTACCCTGTCGGTGACACTTTCACGCTGCTCAACCGCGGCCGCAATCGCGGCACATACGCAAAGTCCGAGATCTCGCGCGACGAGGTGATTTCCATCATGTCGGGCGGCGAGGATCTGAAGGCGGTGGAAGCTGAGATTGCCGGGCTGTTGGCGCAGATCGGCAATCGGCCGGCCGCCGCACCCTGAGCCTGGAACACTTTGCAGAGAGTTTTAGCAGCATGAGCAGGATACGGGTTGGCGTTATCGGCGCCGGCATGATCTCGCAGGTCGAGCATATTCCGAATCTGTTGCGGCTCAGCGACCTGTTCGAACTGGTCGGCGTCGCCGACCCGTCAAGGATTTCGCGGGAATATGTCAGCGAAGTTCACGGCATCGCCAATTTCGAAACGCCGGAGCAACTGTTCGACCATAAGCTCGACGCCGTCGTGATCGGCTCGCCCGACCCGCTGCATCAAGAGCAGGTGCTGGCCGCACTGGGGCGCGGCCTGCATGTCTTCTGCGAAAAGCCGCTCTGCTATTCCCCGGCGGAAATCGCCGAGATCATCGCCGCGCGCGATAAGGCCGGCAAGGTCATGCAGGTCGGCTATATGAAGCGCTTCGATCCGAGCTACCGGCTGGCGCTGGCCTCGCTGCCCGGCACGGCAAAGACGTTGCGGTCCGTCTCGGTCGAGGTTAACGATCCCGATGCCTGGCCGTTCATCGCCCACCAGCGATACAAGCGCGGCAACGACATTCCCGAGGAGCTGATTGCCGCCGCGCAAGCCAGGCAGAAACAACAGGTCGAACGCGCTATCGGCCAGCCTTTGAACGATCTGGCTTTCCGTGGATTTACCGCCGCTTACAGCTCCGCCTTGATTCACGATGTGAATGCCGTACACGGCCTGCTCGACGCGCTCAGCGTGCCGGATGGCGAGGTCGTCGGCGCGCAGATCTTCGCCAATGGCGATGGCGGCCAGGGCGCAGTAAAACTGCTCGACGGCCAGGCGCTGTGGACGATGACGCATCTCACCGTGCCGAAGCTCGCCGACTACAAGGAACGCATCACGCTGTTCTTCGACGCTGCCAGCCTCGAGCTCGAATTCCCCTCGCCCTGGCTCAACCATCACCCGACCCGGCTGACTGTGAAGACCTCGGACGGCCACACACTGTCGACGAAGGATCTGCGCGCCGGCTACGGTGAAGCCTTCGTCGAGGAACTGCGCGGCTTCTGGGGTGCGATCGTCAATCGCGACGAGGTGGTCAACCGCCCCGAGCACGCCGCCCGCGACCAGGCGCTGCTGATCGCGCTGACCAGGCAGCATTTGGCCACTTCGCAGGCCGGCTGAGCGCTCGCAGGATGTGTTGAGATTCAGGTCAGGCCGCGCCGAACACATTGGGTTTCGAGAACCGGAGCGGAGCGTACTTAAGTACGTGAAGCGCGAAAGCCGGCGTTTGCAGGCCGGCCTCACCTGAATATCAGCACATCCTACCGGGTGTTGATGACGCCGTCTGTATTGGCGAGCAGCTTGCGCACCGCGTTGCGGGCCGCATCCGGCCGCTGCAGGCGGATGGCCTTCTCGATAGCCTCGTGCAGTTGCTGTGCATGCTGCAGATCGTCGAGTTCGCGCGTCGTATAGGTGAACAGATGATCGAAGGCGGATTCGATCAGCACGCCGAGCGGCACCAGCAGATCGTTGCCGGAGGCGCGCAGGATGGCGAGATGAAAGCGTGTGTCGGCGCGCGTGCGCTCCTGCAGGCTCGACGCCTCGCCCATCTCGCGGCAGGCCTGGCTGATCTCGGCCATCTGCTCCTCGGTGCGTCGCATGGCGGCGAAGGCAGTCGCTTCCGGCTCGATGATGTGGCGGAATTCCTGCACCGTCTTCAGGAACACCTCACGGTCGGGCGCGGTCGCGTACCAGGCGAGCACATCGCGATCGAGCAGGTTCCAGCGCTCCCTGGGCTCCACCCAGCTGCCGATTTTAGGGCGTGATGCCAGAAGGCTTTTGGCCATCAGCATCTTGATCGCCTCACGCACCGCCGAGCGGCTGACGTTGAAGGTTTCAGACCATTTGGCTTCATTGGGCAGGATGGTGCCCGGCGGATAGTCGCCGCGCACAATCCGAAGCCCGATTTCGCTGGCCAGTGACGCATGCACGCTGGTGCCGGGCATCCGGGCCGCGTCAGCCCGGCGAAGGGTCGCCGGGCGCTCTGCGGATGCCGCCTTTTCAGGCATCTTTCCCTTATTCGGCTTTCCGTCCCTCATGCCTCCACAAAGTCCGGATTTCGGAAGCTGTCAAGCAAAGGGCGGGACGTTGACGGCAAAGGCTGCGGCTGTGCACAGATCAGGTCGCAACCTTGCCCCCGGCCGGCCTATTTGACGTATTTGCGCCAGCTGTGCTCGGGACGGAAGCCAAGCATGTCCCTGGCTTTGCGGTTGGAAAGCAGCGTCTCGTATTCGTCGAGCTCCGCCTTGACCGGCACGTCGGGGTAAAACCGCTTCAAAAGTTCCGCTGTCGGCAGGTCGGACGAGGTATCGTCATTGGCCGCGTTGAACACCTGGAAGCCGAGCCCGTCCGTTTCAACGGCGCGCAGCGTGATCTGGCCGAGATCGCGCGCGTCGACATAGCTCCAGGCGATGCGCTTGCGAAAGCCCGGATCGGCAAACCACTTCGGAAACAGCGAATATTCGTGCGGCTCGATGACGTTGCCGATGCGCAAGGCATAGATATCGGTGCCGTTGCGCTGCGCAAAGGCGCGCGCCGTGTGCTCGTTGACGACCTTGGACAGAGCATAGCTGTCCATCGGATCGACGTCGTATTCTTCATCGAGGGGAAAATATTTGGGGTCGCGCGGTTCGTTGGCGAACACCACGCCATAGGTGGTCTCGCTGGACGCGATCACCACCTTGGGGATGCCGAGTTTCACCGCCGCCTCGATGACGTTGTAGGTGCCCATCGCATTGATGCGGAACACCTCATTGTCGGTCGTGATCATGATGCGCGGTATGGCGGCGAAATGCACCACGGCATCGACCGGCTGCGGGCGCAGCGACGGGTCGAATTCGTGCAGACCCATATAGCTCGACAGCGCGTTGAACACCTGGCCGCTGTCGGTGATGTCGGTGATCAGCGTGCGTACCTTGGGATTGTCGAGCGGCTTGGTGTCGATGTTGAGCACCTGGCAGCCCTGTTCGATCAGATATTGCACGACATGGCGACCGGCCTTGCCGCTGCCGCCGGTGAACATGATCCGCTTCGTCATTTTCGTCTCCAATGCCTAGGATTTCTGTGTATTGTCAGACAATATGGCATTCCGCAACCACCCTCGCCCGCAAGACGGCGGCGCCCAATATCAATCATCGCAACAGGACTTCAAGACATGACCACGACCGCCGCGAGCGAAAAGATCGGCTTTATCGGCCTTGGCCTGATGGGGCACGGCATTGCCAAGAACATCGTCGACAAGGGCTATGGCCTGACCTTCCTCGGCCGCAAGAACCGCAAGCCGGCGGAAGACTTGGCTGGCCGCGGTGCGAAGGAAGTGGCCACCTCGCGTGAGGTGGCAGCGGCATCCGATATCGTCTTCATCTGCGTCACCGGCTCGCGCGAGGTCGAAGCCATCATCCGTGGCCCCGGCGGCCTCAAGGAGGGCCTGAAAAGAGGCTCGGTTGTCGTCGATTGCTCGACCGCCGATCCGGTCTCGACCGTGGTGCTGGCGGCGGAACTGAAGGAGATCGGCGTCGACTTCGTCGATGCACCGCTCAGCCGCACGCCGAAGGAAGCCTGGGAAGGCACGCTCGACGCCATGGTCGGCGCGCCCGACGCGCTGTTTGCCCGTGTGAAGCCGGTCATCGAAACCTGGGCCGGCCGCATCGTCCATATTGGCGATACAGGTGACGGCCACCGCATGAAGCTGCTCAACAACTTCATCTCGCTGGGCTATGCCGCGATCTATTCCGAGGCGCTGGCGCTGGCCGAAAAGGTCGGCATCTCGCCACCGCGTTTCGACAGCGTCATCCGCAACGGCCGCATGGATTGCGGCTTCTACCAGACCTTCATGCGCTGGACGCTGGAGGGCGACCGCGACGCGCATAAATTCACCATCGCCAACGCCTTCAAGGACCTGACCTATCTGGAATCGATGGCGGGTGCGGCCGGCATCGCCAACCCGCTCGGCAACGCCACCAAGAACTCCTTCGCCGGTGCCCATGCCACTGGCCCGGCCGAGCAATTCGTGCCGATGCTGGCGACATATATCGGCAAGGTCAACGGCGTCGACCTGATGCCCAGCAAGGATGGCAAGAAGCAGACGATTTGAGGTGGCGAAAAGCCTGTGTCAGCGCCTCGACCGGCCGATAACATCGTCGGTGTTGGCGAGCAGTTTGTGCACCGCATTGCGCGCGGCCGCAGGACGCTGGAGGCGGATGTTCTTCTCGATCGCCTCATGCAGCGCCTGCGCCCGCCGCTGATCGCTGGTCTCGCGTGTGACGAAGACAAAGAGATGATCGAGCGCCGACTCGATCAGAACGCCAAGCGGCACCAGCAGATCGTTGCCCGAGGCGCGCAGTATGGCGAGGTGAAAACGCGTATCGGCGCGGATACGCTCCTGCAGGTTCAGAGCCTCGCCCATCTCACGACAGGCCTGGCTGATCTCGTCCATCTGCTCGTCGCTGCGCCGCGTGGCGGCAAAGGCCGACGCTTCCGGCTCGATGATGTGACGGAACTCCTGCACCGTGCGCAGGAAGGCCTCCCGGTCCGGCCCGGTCGCGTACCAGGCCAGCACATCGCGGTCGAGCAGGTTCCAGCGTTCCCTGGGCTCGACCCAGCTGCCGATCTTGGGCCGTGAAGCCAGCAGGCTTTTGGCCATCAGCATCTTGATGGCTTCGCGCACCGCCGAACGACTGACATCGAAGGTCTCGGCCCATTTGGCCTCGTTGGGCAGAATGGTGCCGGGCGGATAGTCGCCGCGCACGATCCTGAGGCCAATCTCGCCGGCCAGCGAGACATGGACGCTCGCTCCCGGAAAATGCGCGGCACCGGCCCTGCGCATGACAGCCGGACCGAGGCTGGTTTGTGCCTTGGCCCGCTCGGCTCGCTTCTTTGATTTCTCGTCCGGCATTCACGTTCCAATGCGTCGGCCGTCTGCGTCCGGAATGGTCCGAACCTGCACGGCGCGCCGATCTCGTTGCCGAAAATCCAAACTACAGGCGTGTCAAAGCCGGAGCCTGCTGCCCCAACCGTTGCGTCCGTCCGGGAAGAGACGGGGCGCCCGTCAAAGGGCGCCCCGAAATCGAGAACCTACTTCTGGATGCAGGTGTCGACCGTGTCCTTGGTGCATTCGTCGAGGCCGGTGAACACCGGATCGGCGACCGCCTTGCCTTCGACCAGGTCGATCATCACCGATGGTGCCTTGTAGCCCATTTCGAACGGCCGCTGACCGACCAGAGCGGTCACAAGGCCGTCACGGGCGATCGCCACTTCATCGCCGATCGTATCGGCGGCGCCAATGACGAAGTCGTTGCTGGCGATGCGGTCCTTGAGCGGCCCGAACAGGTCGCGATAGGGCTGCGGTGCGCCAAACAGCGGCCAGCCGCCCATGATGCCGAAGGCGTCGAGCTTGGGATTGGCGGCGAGGATGTCGGTCATCGCCTGCACGCCCTTGGCGCCGTCGTCATTGGTGAACACCGGGCAACCGGCAACTTCGGTCCAGCCGCCTTCGCCGGCAAGTGCCGCCAGGCCTTCCTTGCCCGACAGCGCGTCACGCATGCCCTGCGCCCGGCGCAGGATGTTGTCGGCCGCGGGATTGCCTTCGATGGTACAGATCGTGCCGCCGTTCGGCTTGCCCTTCTTGATGTACTCGCCGATCTTGTGACCCATCAAATAGTTGTCGGTCCCGAGATAGGTCTTGCGCAGCGCGGCATCTTCCTTGCTGAGATCGGCGTCGAGCGTCATGATCGGGATCGTCGGATTGGCGGTCTTGATCGTCTGAGCGATCAGCGGCGCGTTGGATGGCGAAATCGCCATTGCCACCGTGTCGGCCTTGCTCAGCATGTCCTGAACGATCTGCGCCTCGCCGGCCTCGTCCGAGGTCGACGCCGGGCCGGTGTAGAAGCATTCATATTCCGAGCTGGCATTTTCCTTGTTCCATTTCTCGCAACCCTGGTGGATGGCTTCGAAGAATGGATTGTCGAGACCCTTCACCACGATGACGAGCTGTTTCTTGGCCAAAGCCGGCCCGGCGCCCAGCGCCATGGCGGCGACGGCGGCGAGCAAAAGTGTTTTCCTCATGTCAGTCCTCCCTTGAAACAGACGGACACGGCGTGCCCGCCACACAGATCGACCGGATGCTTAATGACCGAGGTTCGTTTCACGAGCACTCGTGTCGCCAAGACAGATCGATAAGCATTTCCAGATGCGGCATTGGCCCGGCTCAACACATGGGTGGCGCCGCAACCTCGACCGATAACCTCCGCCGATTCCGCCCGGCTAACCGCCAGCGGCATCGGCATAATCTCCTCCGACGCTTAGCTAATATCGGCTTGCGGCCAACGTCAATGCTATTTGTCCTACAAAACGGATTTTTGGATGACCAACGCTTCAATTCGTCCGACAATTGATTGACGAGCGCCGGCTTTTGCGTAAAAGAACGCTGACGCTGTTTCCGGGAGGAGATGGGGAGAGCGGGGCCAAAGCAGCGCCGGCATTCACGCCGGGAACAGCAGCGGGTCGCAAAACACGGGGAGGCAAAGACTGGTGGCGGTTCTCGAACTCACCAATATCTCGAGGCATTTCGGCGCCATCCAGGCGGTCAACGACGTATCGCTGTCGATCGAGCCCGGACAGGTGGTCGGCCTGATGGGCGACAACGGCGCCGGCAAGTCGACACTGGTCAAGATGATCGCCGGCAATTTCCGCCCCAGCCATGGCGTCATGCGCATGGACGGCAAGGAGTTGATCCTGCACAAGCCGGCGGAAGCTCGCCAGCACGGCATCGAGATCGTCCACCAGGACCTGGCGCTGTGCAACAATCTGACCGCCGCCGCCAATGTCTATCTCGGCCGTGAATTGCGCCGCGGCCTCGGCCCTTTACGCATCCTCGACTATGCCGCCATGTACAAGCGCGCCGGCCAGCTCTTCGCCGAGTTGAAGTCCGAGACCCGTCCGCGCGACCTCGTCAAGCAGATGTCGGGCGGCCAGCGCCAGGCAGTAGCGATTGCCCGCACCATGCTGTCGCAGGCCAAGATCGTGTTGATGGACGAACCGACGGCCGCGATCTCGGTGCGCCAGGTCGCCGAAGTGCTGAACCTGATCCGCCATTTGCGCGACCAAGGCATCGCAGTGGTGCTGATCAGCCACCGCATGCCTGACGTGTTCACCGTCGCCGACCGCGTCATCGTCATGCGGCGCGGCCGCAAGGTCGCCGACAAGACGATTGCGTCAAGTTCGCCCGAGGAAGTCACCGGGCTGATCACCGGCGCCATCGAACAGGTTTGATCTCAGCGAATTTCACCACGCACAGCACATGAAGGTCGACGATGGCACTGACAATTGACCAGCCGATCGAACAAAAACAACAATCCTTGCCGGCAAGACTGTTTGCCAGCCAGACCTTCTGGGTGGTGATCGCGGTCATCCTGGCCTGCCTGTTCCTGTCTTTTGCCACCGACGCCTTCGCCACGTCGAAGAACCTTTACAACATCACCCGCAACATCACCTTCGTCGCCATCATCGCGCTCGGCATGACCTTCGTCATCATCACCGGCGGCATCGACCTGTCGGTCGGTTCGGTGCTCTGCCTGTCGTCGATGGTGCTGGCCGTCACCATGCATGCCGGCTACTCCATAGAAGTCGGCATCCTCGCCTCGATCGCCACCGCGCTCGCCATAGGCGCCTTCAACGGCATCATGATCGCCTATCTCGGCTTTCCACCCTTCGTGGTGACGCTCGGTATGCTGTCGATTGCCCGCAGCCTCGCCATGGTCGCCTCCAACAACACCGTCGTCTTCCAGTTCGGCCCCGATCACGACAAGCTTCTGGCGCTGGGCGGCGGTGCCTGGGTGTTCGGCATCGCCAATCCGGTGCTCTACATGATCCTTTTGGCGCTGATCACCGGCTTCACGCTGCGCTGGACCAAGTTTGGCCGCCACATCTTCGCCATTGGCGGCAATGAGCACGCGGCGACGCTGACCGGCGTTCCGGTAAAGCAGATCAAGGTCGCCGTCTATATGATCTCGGCGCTGGCGGCGGGCATTGCCGGCATCATCCAGACCGGATGGCTTGGCGCCGTCACCACCAATCTCGGAACCGGCATGGAACTGCAGGTCATCGCCGCCACCGTGATCGGCGGCGCCAATCTCGCCGGCGGCGTCGGCACCGCTTTCGGCGCCATTGTCGGTGCCGCGCTCATCGAAGTGATCCGCAACAGCCTTGGTCTGCTCGGCATCAATGCTTTCTGGCAAGGCGTGTTCATCGGCGGCGCCATCCTGCTCGCGGTGCTGTTCGACCGGATCCGCAACTTCAGGCGCAATGACTGAATGTTTTTGGACTGAATCTTTCGGCTGGAAACCGTTGCTTTGACATCGAAATCCCTGTTCGACCTCAACGGCCGGCTGGCGCTGATTACGGGCTCCGGCCAAGGCATCGGCCTGGCGCTGGCGCGCGGCCTTGCCGAGCATGGCGCAAGTGTCGTACTCAACGGCCGCGATGCCGGCAAGGTTGCCGGTGCCGTCGCCGGCTTGCGCGATGCCGGCTTCAAAGCGCACCCCTCGACCTTCGACGTGACGGATTCTCGCGCGGTCGATGCCGATGTCGCCCGCATCGAAGCCGAGATCGGCGCCATCGATATCCTAATCAACAATGCCGGCGTGCAGTTTCGCGCCCCGCTCGAGGACTTTCCCGAGGAGCAGTGGGAGCGGCTGTTCAAGACCAATGTCTCCGGCGCCTTCCATGCCGGCAAGGCGGTCGCCTGCAATATGATCGCGCGCGGCAAGGGCAAGATCATCAACATCGGCTCGGTGCAGAGCGAACTCGCCCGGCCCAACATCGCGCCCTATACGGCCACCAAGGGCGCAATCCGCAATTTGACACGTGGCATGTGCACCGACTGGGCGAAATACGGCTTGCAGGTCAATGCCATCGCCCCCGGCTATTTCCGCACCGAGATGAACCAGGCGCTGGTCGACAACCAGGAATTCTCCGCCTGGCTGGAAAAGCGCACGCCGGCTGGCCGCTGGGGGTATGTCGACGAACTGATCGGCGCCGCCGTGTTCCTCGCCTCCGACGCCTCATCCTTCGTCAACGGCCATACGCTTTATGTCGACGGCGGCATGACGGCTTCGGTTTGACGGGAAACCCTATCGCTCAGTCTGAAAATCCACCACTACGGCCGGCAGCACACAGCGGCTTTCGCCCCGCGCCTTGACGCGAGCCCGAACTCAGCCGCACAATCCCGTCGCAGGCGAAGGGAGGCCAGTCGTCTGCGGGAGGTATAACCCATGACGGACGCGATCAGGCTCTATTGGGGCCGGTTCGGACATGTTTCTGTCCTGAATGTCGCCAGCGACTTCGTCACCCATGCGCATGTCGAGGCCCACATCATCATCTGGCTGGAGGGCACGGCCGGCGAGATGACCGTCGGCCGCGAGACGGTGCCGCTGGGTCCCGGCACCGCCGCCGGCATCAATTCCTACCAGCCGCACAGCCACATTCTGTCGCAGAACGGCAGGCCCGGCCTGTTCCTCGCTTTCTACATCGATCCGGATTGGGCGCGCCGGCGCCGCGACCTGCCTTCGTCGGCGCCGTTGTTTGCACAGGCTGCGATCACGCTCGAACCCTGGCTGCACCAGGCCGCCGCCAACCTGCTCGACCATTTGAGCGATAATGAAAGCATCGACGACGTCGCCAATTACGAGATCGAGCGCTTCATCGATAGCCTGCTCGACGCCGCCGACGCCTCGGCGCCGCAGGAGGCGCGGATCCGGGTCAACACAATGCAGGATTTCCGCGTCCGCAAGGCAATCCAGCTGATGAAGGCCAATGTCTGCGAACGCATCTCGTTCGACGACGTCGCCCGCAGCGTCGGCCTGTCGCGGCCGCACTTCTTTGCTTTATTCAAGGAACAGACTAATCTGACGCCCAATGTCTACTGGAACACGCTGCGCATGGAGGAAGCCGTGCGGCAGCTGCAGTGGTCGCAGGAACCGCTGATCTCGGTCGCCTGCAATCTCGGCTTCACCACCCAGGGCAATTTCTCGCGCTTCTTCCGCGACCATGTCGGCGTGCCGCCGACGCTTTACCGCGAAGCGGCGCGTGCCATGGCCTGAACGGGCCGTTCGTTTTTCAGACTCCTTGATAGGGCCGCAAGACCCATTGATAAGCGCAGCACCGGCCGCCGCCCTACCCTGCTGCGTATCGAATTCGTAGGGGAATGATCATATGGCCGAAGTCACCGTCTCCAGTGTCATCGACGCGCCGGTCGAAAAGGTCTGGGCGCGCATCCGCGACTTCAACGGCCTGCCGGGCTGGCATCCGCGCATGGTCAAGAGCCATATCGAAGACGGCAAGAGCGCCGAAACCATCGGCTGCGTGCGTAATTTCGAGCTCGCCAGCGGCGCGCGTATCCGCGAAAAACTGCTCGACTTCTCCGATGCGAATTTCCGCGTCAGCTACTCCATCCTGGAGACGCCGCAGCCGCTGACCAATCACAAGGCGACGCTGCAATTGCGCCGCGTGACCGATGGCGATCGCACCTATGCCGAATGGACCGCGAGCTTCGACGCGGCGCCCGAAGAGGCCGACAAGATCGCCGCCGGCATGGCCGCCAATGTCTTCCAGGGTGGCTTCAATGCGTTGAAGAGCCATTTTTCTGGCCAGAGCTGAACCAGGGAGACTGCCATGGCGCTTGCCCTCCAGACCTTTTCGGCCGTCAGGGATGCCAACGCGGCGCTGAAGGCGCCCGGCACCCGCTATCTCGGCGGCGGCACGCTGGTCGTGCGCGCCGCCAATGAAGGCGATGTCTCCGTCACCGGCCTCGTCCGCTCGACTGATCCGGCCCTCTCCGGGATCACCGTTGCCGGCGGCAAGGTCCGCATCGGAGCTTCGGTGAAAATGGCGGCCATCGCCCGCCATCCCGAGCTTGCGGCGCTGTCCAGGGCTGCGCGCGCCGTCGGCGGCCCGGCGATCCGCAATATGGCGACTGTCGGCGGCAATCTGTTCGCACCGGCGCCCTACGGTGATTTCGCTGTCGCCCTGCTGGCGTTGGATGCGACGGTCGCCACCGATGATGGGGAATTGCCTATCGAGGATTTTCTGGCCTGGCGGGACGGCAGCCGCGCCATCGTCACATCAGTCGCCTTCGCGTTGCCGAAGGCCGAGAATTTCCGCTTCCTGAAAGTGTCGCGGGTCAAGCCGAAGGGCGTCTCGGTGCTCAGCATCGCCGCTGTTCTCGAACAGGCCGGCGACGGCACTGTCTCCTCGGCGCGGATCGCGCTCGGCTGCATGGCAGACCGGCCGATGCGCGCCCGCGCTGCGGAAAAGGCACTGATCGGCAGCAGGCTTGACCAGGACGGCGTCGCAGCGGCGCTGGCTGCAGCCGGTGAAGGCACTTCGCCAATCACCGATCCGATCGCCAGCGCCTGGTATCGCGCCGAGGTTCTCCCGGTCCATCTCGGCCGGCTGCTGCTTACTTAACCACCGCTTGGGGGGCGCGCGTCTGTCCGATCAATCGGGCAGGCGCGCTGGGAGGAAAACATGGCAAAGGTTCCGGTTCAGTTCACGCTCAACGGCTCGGAGAAGGCCGAATTTGTCGACAGCGGCACGACGCTGCTGCACGCGCTGCGCGACAAGATCGGCGACACCTCGCCCAAGGGCGGCTGCCACCAGGGCACCTGCGGCGCCTGCTCGGTGATCATCGACGGCGAACTCCGGCTCTCTTGCCTGACCGTGGCCGAGACCTGCAGCGGCGCCGACATCCGCACCACATCGGGCCTCGCTGAGGCCGGCGTCCTGCATCCGCTGCAGCGTGCCTTCCTCGACGCCTTCGCCACGCAATGCGGCTTCTGCACGCCGGGCATGATCATGGCCGCCAAGGTGCTGCTCGACCACACGCCCAATCCGAGCCGCGAGGATGTGATCGAGGCGCTGTCCGGCAACATCTGCCGCTGCACCGGCTACGAGCCGATCATCCAGGCGGTGCTGACCGCGGCCCGAGCCAATTCGCAGAACGCGGCCTAAGGACCAAAAGAATGGAACTGCGCAAAAACTATTTCGCCGATCAGCGCAAGGACGGCCTGCACGAGATCGGCCATGGGCGGCCGCGGCTGGATTCGCCGGGCCATGTGACGGGCAAGACCGCCTATTTCGCCGACCGCAACTTCCCGAATATGCTTCACCTGAAAATGGTGCGCAGTCCGCACCACCATGCCCGCATCCGTTCGATCGACACTTCCGAAGCGGAGAAGCATCCCGGCGTGGTGAAAATCCTCACCGCCAAGGATGTGCCGCACAATGTCTACACCATCCTGATCCTGATCCAGGTCGGACCGGAAGACGAGACGGTGCTGGCCGACGGCAAGGTACGCTGGAAGGGCGAGGCGGTGGTGGCGGTGCTGGCCGAGACCGAGCGCGCGGCTCAGGAAGCGGCAGCCAAGGTCAAGGTCGACTACGAGGTGCTGCCGGCCGTCTTCGACATGGAAGAAGCGCTGAAGCCTGGCGCGCCTTTGGTCAACGAATATCACGGCCAGAACTATTATCTCTATGACAGCGGCGAATGCCGCAAGGTGCGCTTCGGCGATGTCGAGGCGAGCTTCGCCGGCGCCGACCACATCCTCGAACAGAGTTATCAATCCTCGCCCATCGAGCATGCGCCGACCGAGACCACCGGTTGCGTCGTGGTGCCCGAAGGCAATGACCGCTTCACCTGCTACACCAACACCCAGGCGATGTTCTTCACCCTCGACAACGCCTCGATCATCCTGCAGATGCCCGGCTCAAAACTGCATTTCGTCGGCGGCACTGTCGGCGGCGGCTTCGGCGGCAAGGTCGACGTCATCGTCGAGCCGATCGCCATTCTTGGCGCTAAACAAACCGGACGCCCAGTCTGTTTCGTCTATAGCCGCGAGGAGGAGATGCAGATCTCCTCGCCGCGCGCCGCCGAAAAGATAATCATCAAGGATGGCGTGATGAACGATGGCCGCATCGTGGCTCGCAAGGTGACCGGCTATACCGATGCCGGCGCCTATTCGCGCCACTCGCCTTATGGCGCGCAGAAGGGAGCGGCGCACTATCCCGGGCCCTACACCATTCCCAATGTCTGGATCGACACTTATTGCGTCTACACCAACCGCACCCCCTCCTCCGCCATGCGCGGCTTCGGCGTCACCATCGGCGACTTCGCGCTTGAGGTGCAGATGGACAAGCTGGCGCGGCTGATCGGCATGGACCCGCTCGAATTCCGCTTCATCAACGCCTATCGCGATGGCGACATGAAGGCGCATCGCCAGCCGACCGAAGGAGCGGCGCTGATCGAGTGCATGCAGGAGGCGTCGCGCGCCGCCAACTGGCCCGTGGCGGAGAAGTATATGGCGATGTCCTCCTACACGAAGGGAGCTTGAGATGGCGATAAGGCGCGGACGCGGCGTCGCCGCGATCAACTATCCGACGGGCATGAACCTTGGCGGCGACCCGACGCAGGCGCTGGTGCATTCGACGCCGACCGGCAATTTCATGGTGACGCTTTCCAGCGTCGATCTCGGTCAGGGCTTGAAGCAGATCATGGCGCAGATCTGCGCCGAGACCATCGGCGTGCCGACGGACCGGGTCACCATCGACACCGCCGACACCGACACCGGCCCGCACTGCATGGGAACCTTCGCCTCGCGCGGCACCCACCGCGCCGGCAATGCCGTCATCCAGGCGGCCAAGGAAGCCCGTCAGGTGATGCTGGAGGTGGCGGCGGAAGAGCTGGAGGTGAACGCCTCCGATCTCGAAACTGATGGCGAGGGCAACATTCTGGTCAAGGGCGCGCCGCAAAAGTCGATCTCGATCTTCGATGTCGCCTTGTCGGCGCATTTCAAGCGCGGGCGCTCGATATCCGGGCGCGGCATGTTCCTGATCCCGCGCTCCTATCCGGAGAAAGAGACCGGCGCGATGAAGCCGTCGACCTGCTACGCCCATGCCTGCACGGTGGCCGAAGTCGAGGTCGATGACGAGACGGGCGAGGTTACGGTGCTGACCGTGAAGAACGTCTTTGAGATCGGCCGCGCGCTGAACCCGAAAATGGTCGAGCAGCAACTGGTCGGCGGTTCCTGGATGGGCATCAGCCACGCGCTCTACGAAACGACCGAGCCCTATTATCCCAACCGCGACCATGGCGGCACCGACTTCAACCAGTATCTGATGCCGGGACCGGGCGATCTCGCCCAAACCGAGATCATCGTGCTGGAGCGGCCGTCGGCGGATGGTCCTTACGGTGCCAAAGGGCCAGGCGAAATGTGCGCGAACCCGCAGATCCCCGCGGTTGCCAATGCCGTCTTCGACGCCGTCGGCGTGCGCATCGACACGCTGCCGATCACACCGGAGCGCATATTGCGCGCGCTGAAGGCGCAAGCGGCGAACTGAGGACGACATGCAGGAGCCGAATGCCGAGACTGTCGCGACCTCGCCGGAGGCGGTGGCACAGCATCTCGCTGCTTCGCGCTACCTCGCCGACGACAGCCTGGCCACCGCCATCTTCCTGGCCATACGGCTGGGCAAGCCGTTGCTGCTCGAAGGCGCGCCCGGCGTCGGCAAGACCGAAGCTGCGAAGGCGATCGCGCAACTGCTTGGCCGCGATCTGGTGCGGCTGCAATGCTATGAAGGCATCGACGCAGCACACGCGCTCTACGAATGGAATTACCAGCGCCAGCTGCTCGCCATCCGGCATGCCGGTGAGCACGAGATCGACATCTATGACGACCGTTTTCTGATCGCCCGGCCGCTGCTGCAGGTGCTGCGGGCGCCTCGGCAGCGTGTGCTTCTGGTCGACGAGATCGACCGCTCCGACCACGAATTCGAAGCGTTGCTTCTGGAATTCCTCTCCGACTTCCAGATCAGCATTCCCGAACGCGGCACCATCCGCGCCGAGGCGCAGCCGATCGTCATCCTGACCTCGAACCGAACCCGCGAACTGGCGGAGGCGCTGCGTCGGCGCTGCGTCTATCACTGGATCGGCTATCCCGACGCCGAGCGCGAAGCCGCCATCATCATGCTGCGCGCCGGCGGGGTCGCCGAAGCGACCGCCCGCGCCGTGGCGAATGCCGTGCAGTCGATCCGCGTCCGCCCGCTGGCCAAGCCGCCCGGCATCTCCGAGGCCGTCGAATGGGCCAACGCCGCCACCATACTGGAGAAAGGCGGCAGCCCATGGCCGCAAGCCTTCCGCCGCGCCATCGGCGTGCTTATCAAGGACGAGGAGGATTTGTCCGCGATCGCGCCGGAGCTTGGTGCCATCGTCGAGGAGGCGCTGGGGTGAGCCGGGACTTCGGCAATGCGCAACGCCGGCGGGACAGCGCCCCCCTCTGTCCTGCCGGACATCTCCCCCTCAAGGGGGGAGATCAGCTGTCATTGTGGCTTTCGCCAATCTCCAGAGTTGCAGACCTGAGCAAGGCGCCGAAGCCGCCAATCTCCCCCCTTGAGGGGGAGATGTCCGGCAGGACAGAGGGGGGCGCGAAGGAATGATGCGTCAGGGAACCCTTCCTCTCGCCTCCGCGCCCTTCCTCGACTTCGCCCGGCTGCTGCGCCGCCACGCCTTTGCCGTCGCCCCCGAGCAGGTCTCCAGCTTCATGCAGGCGGTCACCCTGCTCGGCCCGCGCTCGATGGCCGACATCCGCGAGGCGGCGCTCGCAACGCTTGCCCCCCCGCCCGATCGCCGCGGCGAGTTCGAGGCGCATTTTCGCAATCACTTCCATGGCGATGGCCAACCTTCCGTCGAAGGCGAAGAAGACGAGGAAACCCGCATCAAGGACGATGGCGGCACGCGCCAGGAGGAGAAACAGACCACGCGCCAGGAGAAAGGCGGCGAGCTGTCGTCGGCAATCGAACAGCTCAGCAGCCGCGATTTCCTCCGCGACGACGATGGCCTTGGGCCCTTCCGCCGCAAGCTCGCTTCAGCCCTGCCCGCCCGCCGCTCATTCCGCACCGTGCGCACCCATTCGCGCGGCAAGCTCGACCTGCGCCGCTCGCTCAGGGAAATCGTCAGCGCCGATGGCGATATCCCCTCGCCGCAGCTCCGCCGCCGCCAGACGGTGCCGCGCAAACTGCTGATCCTCATCGACGTCTCCGGCTCGATGAAGCTGCACACATCGGATTATCTCAAATTGGCGCACGCCGCCGTACAAGGTGCTGACCGTGCCGAAATCTTCACCTTCGGCACGCAGCTCACCCGAATCACGTCCGCACTGCGTATCCGCGATCGCGACCAGGCTCTCGCCCGAGCGGCGGCACTCGTAGACGACTGGGACGGCGGCACGCGCATGGGACCGACCCTGCTCGCCTTCCTCTCTGTGCCGCGGTTCTCGGCCTTCACGCGCGGTGCCGCTGTGATCATCCTGTCGGACGCGCTGGAGCGCGGCGACCATGCCGATCTCGAGACCGCGATACGCCGCCTGAGCGCCCGCGCCTTTCGCCTGTCGCTGGCCACACCGCTGGCCGGTGACCCGCGTTTCCTTCCCGCCACGGCAGCACTCCGCGCCATCCTGCCTGATCTCGACGATCTCATCGACGGCTCGTCGCCCGGGAGCCTCACCGATTTCATCCTGTCGCTCGCCCGCCCTGCCCCGGCGGCGTCGGCAATCTGGAAAAGGGTATCGTGATGCAGAAAGCCATCGACGCGCATTTCCACATCTGGCGCCAGCAGGATCAGCCCTGGCTGGTCGGCCCGATGGTGCCGCGCATTTTTGGCCCCTACGAGCCGATCCGCCGCGACTATCCGATCGAGGAATTTCTCGCCGATCAGCAAGGCGCAGGTGTCGAGAAGGCCGTCTATGTCCAGACCAACTGGGCCAAGGAGGATTTCGAAAAAGAAGTCGCCTTCCTGCAGAAGACTGCCGACGAGACCGGCTGGCCGCACGCTATCGTCGGCTATACCGATATGACTGTCGACGATGTCCGGCCCCAGATCGATCGATTGAAAAAGTACCCGCTGCTGCGCGGCGTGCGCATGCAGCTGCATTGGCACGAGACGCCGGCCTTCCGCTTCGCTGCCTCGGCCGATCAGGTCATCGACCCCAAGGTGCGGGCCAATGTCGCGCGGCTTAACGACTATGGCCTGTCCTTCGACCTGCAGCTTTTCCCTGCCCAGATGAAGGACGGGCTGACGCTGGTCGGCGAGAACCCGCAGATCAACTTCATCCTCACCCATGCCGGCATGCTGACCGGCATGGAGCCGGAAACCACCGAGGCCTGGAAAGCCGGCCTGAGTACGCTATCAACAGCGCCGAACTTCTACGCCAAGCTGTCGGGCCTCGGCACCTTCGCCCACCGCAACGATCCGGCGTTGATTGCCTACATCGTCGACAATGCCATTGACATTCTGGGCGCTGACCACCTGATGTTCGGCTCCAACTTCCCGATAGAGAAGCTCTGGACCAGCCACGCCGAACTGATCAAGGCGCACCGTGCAGCCGTGGCGAAGCACGGTCCGGTGGCGGAAGCGGATATCTTTTGGAATACAGCAGAGAAGGTTTACAGACCGGCATAGCGCACGCTTTCCCTTCTCCCACAGGGGAGAAGCGAAAGCCGCCCCTCACTTCACTTCAAACTCAGGATCGACCGGAATCTGCATCGCAGTCACCAGATGGTTGGTCTGCCCGGCCAGTCCGATGATCGACACCAGTTCGCCATGCTGCGCATCGGTCAAGCCTTTGGCGCGGGCGGCTGCCGTATGCGAATGGACGCAATAGGAGCAGCCATTGGCGGTTGACACCGCGATATAGATCATTTCCTTGGTCAGCGGGTCGATGGCGCTCTCCGTGGCCATCACCACCTTCACCTGTTCCCATGTCCGTTTCAGCAAGGCCGGATCGTTGGCCAGCCCGCGCCAGAAATTGTTGACGAAGTCCGACTTGCGCGTCGCGCGGATGTCGTCGAACACAGCCTTCGCAACCGGGATTTTTTCGACCTCGGCATCGCTGAGGAGTTTTGTGGCGGCCATGGCGTTTCCTTTCGTTGAATCGGTGGATCAGGTGGTTGAATCAGGTTTCGAGCAAGGGCGGCTAACCGGCTATTCCGATTCAGTTTTTGATGCTGACAGAACCATGGCGATTGGCCGAAGCATCTCAGCTTCGTCATTCACGGGCGAAGCAGGCGCGAAGCGCCGTCGCGGAGACCCGAGGATGACGAAGGCGCTGAGGCCTTCGCCAATTGGTGACGTATGCGCACCGTCAAACACCGACCGGCAACCTAGTGCACTGCCGCATACATGATCTTCTCCTCCGTCGCCTCCGCCGGCGAGAACTCCTCCACGATGCGCCCCTGTCGGCACACCAGAATCCGATCCGACAGGTTCATGATTTCCGGCAGGTAGGACGAGATCACCACCACCGCCAGCCCCTCATCGGCCAGCCGGTTGATGATCTGGTGGATCTCGGCGATGGCGCCGACATCGACGCCGCGCGTCGGCTCGTCGAAGATGACGATGCGCGGCTGCTGCACCAGCCCCTTGCCGATCACCACCTTCTGCTGGTTGCCACCGGAAAGCTCGACCACGCGGGCGTTGTCGTTTATCGCCTTGATGTTCAGCGTCTTCGTCCATTCTGCGGAAAGCGTGCGCATCTCCTGCTGGTTGGTCACCCAGGCCTTTTCGCGGCCCGCCGCCAGGAGCCCGCCGAACAAATTCTCGGCAATGCCCATCGTCTCGAAAATGCCCTCGCTTTTGCGGTCCTCGGAGACGTAGACGATGCCGTCGGCGACCGCTTCGCTCGGCACGAGATAGCGTACCGGCCGGTCGTCCAGCTCGATGGCGCCGCCGCGCAGGAAATCGCGCTTGTAGATGCCCGACACGATCTTGAAGGTCTCGGTGCGGCCCGAGCCGATCAGCCCGAACACGCCGGTGATCTGTCCCTGAAAGATCGAGAAGGAGGTGTTGCGCACGACATTGCTCATCGAAATGTCCTGCACCGACAGCACCTTCTTGCCGGCCTTGCGCAGCTTCGCCTCGTCGCGCTGGCGGTAGATCTGTCCCGACAAAGTGCGCCCTACCATGGCGGCGACGATCTTGTCGCGATCGAAGGCCGATGTGTCGTCGGTTATGACCAACTCGCCATCGCGCAGGATTGTGATGCGGTCGGCGATCATTAGCGCCTCTTCCAATGCATGGCTGATGAAGACGATCGAGACGCCGTTCGCCTTCAGCCGCCGGATCAGTGCGAAAAAGTGCCGCTTCTCCTCCGGCGTCAGCGTCGCCGTCGGCTCGTCGAAGATGATAATCTCGGCATTGTGGTGAACGGCGCGCGCGATCTCGACCATCTGACGCTTGGCCGCGCCGAGCGTTGCCACCATGGCGTTCGGGTCGACCGGGAAGTTCAGCGATTGCAAAAACTGTTGCGCCGAAATGTAGGTGCCGCGCAGCCGGTTGAGAAACTTTTCGGTGCCGAGATAGAGGTTCTGCGCCACTGTCATCGACGGCACCAGGCTGGTCTCCTGGAACACCATGGCGATGCCGGCCTCGAGCGCCGCATGCGGCGAGGCGTAGGCGATCTCGCGGCCTTTGTGGAACATCTTGCCGGAAGTGGCGTCGACGACGCCGGCAATGATCTTGGTCAGTGTCGATTTTCCGGCGCCATTCTCGCCGAGCAGCGCGTGGATTTCGCCCTTGCGCAGTTCGAAGCTGACTTGTCTGACCGCGGGCACGCCGCGATAGTTCTTGGTGACATTTTCCAGGCGCACGATCGGTTCCATCAGAAACCTCCCGCGTCGAGCACGCAATCGCCGCCCCTGGAGGCGATGAATAGAAGTCCGTCCTTCTCCGCCACGCTGCAAATGCCGTGGCGCGTGCCGTCGGCGCGGCTGTGCAGGCTGAATTGCGGCTGCATGGTCCGGTCGAGCTTCACCACCAGCCCGTAGGAGCGGCTCGGCGACCAGGGCTTGTGGATGCCCATGGTGCGGATGCCGCCACATTGCAGCGGTTCGAGGAAGCTGCGGTTGGAGGCCAGCGCCGGCGCGATCCAATAGGCCGGCGGCACTTGGTCGATCATGTCGCGCCGGTAATGCGTTTCCTGCAGCACGAATTCGATCAGCCGGTTGCGCGGCGCGAACAGGGCCAGCCACGCGCCGCCATCGCCGGCCGGCGCAAGGCGCGCGGGATAGCCGGGCAGATGCGTCAGCACGGTCGAGCGGCTACCGGTTGCACCATCGAAGCGAACGAGCTGGTGACGCCAGCTTTCGCTGACCAGCACATCTCGCCCCGTGGGATGGAGCCCATAGGGAAAGGCGATCTCGCCGGCCACTTTGCGGAACCCGCCGCCGGCTGCGTCCCGCCTCCAAAGCGATCCGGACGCGCCCTTCTTCATCAGGTCGGCGGCCCATAGCGACGGCGCATGCTCAGCCGAGCCATTGGCCAGCCACAACGTGTCGTCCTCGGCATAGGCAAGCGCGGTGATGCAGCTGACGCCAGACGGCAGCGAAACCTCCTTGCCGGCGACCAGCAGCTTGCCGCTCTCAAGTCCGACCGTCAGTTCTCCCGACAGTGATAGAGCCAGCGCAGTGATGGGGGAAGGAAAGGTCTCGACAACCTTCGGCTCCACTTCTGCGGCAAGCGAATAGATGGCGTTGCCGCTGGAAGCGAGCAGCCGGCCATCGGCAACCAGCAGATTGTCGGGTTCGATCAGTCCGGCAAAAACCGGCGCATCATCGAGCCGCGTGTTGGGCCGGAAGGCGCCGTCGAGCGGCGGGATGGTGACGGCCTTGCCGCGAAACATGTCCAAGATGGGATCGAGGATCATGGCTGCGTTCCCCAATAAGAAGCGGAGCTGGTCCAGGTCGGGTCCGCGCCCGCAATCTTGTAGCGGCCGATGCGGTTGTTGAGGATGCCGCCGACGAATAGGAAACCCTTGTGCTCGCGCATCGAGGTGACCATCGGATGCGCGCCGCCGGTGAGGTCGCCCATCGCCTCGATAATGCCGCCCTTGTCGTTGAATTTCACCACGCCGCCGGTGTTGATGTTGGGGAACAGCCACTCGTCCTGCGGCAGCCGGCGCGTCATGCGCTTGCGCATATCGGGATGGCGCAGCGACAGGTCGAAGCTCGGCGTGCGCATGCCGAGCCATGCCATCCAGTAATTGCCGTCGGAGGCGCGGTTGATGTTGTCGGGATAGCCCGGCATGTCGCGGATGACGCATTCGGCGGCGCCCGCCTTCGGCCCTTCCAGCCAGTAGCGATGCACGCGGCAGGCCCAGCTCTCAGCGAAGAACAGCGACTTGCCGTCATGCGCCATGCACACACCGTTGGTGTAGCGGTAGCCGTCGAGCAGTGTCTTCGTCGAACCGTCCTTCGGGTCATAGACCAGCAGCCGGCCGGTGGCGCGGTTCTCGATCGAGTCCAGTGCCCAATCGTGGGCGTCATAGCGCTTGGTGGAGTCAGTGAAATAGATGCGCCCGTCCGGCGCGATGTCGCAATCATTGGGGTCGCGCAGCCGCGCATCGTCGACGATCGAGGTCCAGGAGCGCGACGTCTCGGCCGACAGGCGCTTCACTTCCCGATCCGGCGAGACGGAATAGAGCCCCATGGCGCCGACGCAGCTGATCAGATTGCCCGATTTGTCGAAGGCCAGGCCCAGCGGAAAGCCGCCGATGTGGGCAAACACCTCCGATTTCACATAGTCCGGCGCGAAGAAGCGGACGATCTCGCCATGGCGCGTGCCGCAATAGAGGTGATCGTCGCGGTCGAGGATGACGTCTTCCGGCCCTTCCAACTCGCCGAGCCCGATATGGTCGGCCGCCGACAGCCGGTTGTCGAGCGCGTAGGGCGTGCCTGAGCCCGGCACCGCAGACTGTGTCTCGCCCATCTTGAGATAGACCGGCGCGACATAGACTTCGTTGAGCACCTTATGGCGGTTCTTCAGCCAGCGAATGTCGATCGTCACCGCCACCGCCAGCATGATGCCCAGCACCATCTGGTTGGTGCCGGTGCCATAGCCCAGCCGGATCAGCCCGTTGGTCATGGTCAGCACGATGATGGCGCCCATCAGCCCCTTGATGACCGAGCCGCGGCCACCACCCAGGCTGACGCCGCCGACCACCGCCGCCGTCAGCGCCATGATCTCAAGGTTGAGGCCGGTGCCCGGCCCTGCCCCACTCAGGCGGCAAGCGATCAGGAAGCCGCCGATCGAGGCGCAGAAGCCGGAAAAGACATAGGTCATGAACACGGTGCGGCGCACGCGAATGCCGGCATTGTGCGCCGAGCGCCTGGATCCGCCGACCGCCAGCACATGCCAGCCCGGCCGTGAGCGCGTCAGCGCGATATGGGTGACGATGGCAAGAATGATCGCCAGCCACACCGAGACCGAAAGCCCCCAGAAGGTGCTGTCGCCGATGAAGTCGAGCACATCGGATGTCGCCTGGGAAAGCTGCACGTCTGCGGCATAGGTGGTGACGAGAATATCGAACAGCGCCCGGCCAAAAATGAAGGTGACCAGCGTAGTCAGAAAGGCGCGCAGCCTGAGATAGCCGACGAGGTAGCCGTTGACGGCGCCGAAGATGAGGCCGGTGGCGAGCGATGCCGCCACCGCCAGCCAGATAGACTGTTCGAGAATGAAGAAGACATAGACGGCGGAGAAGCAGGACAGCGCGAAGATCGAACCGACGGACAGATCGATGCCGCCGCCCAGCATCACCACCGTCATGCCGGTGACCACCATCGAGAACTCGCCGAGCTGGCGGGTCGATTCCTGTAGCGAGGTCAGCTTGAAGAAGCCGGGAATGATCGAGCCGAACACGCTGAGCGTCGCCACCAGCGCCAGGAACGGAATGGCGTTGTCGGTCCAGCGTTTTGTCAGGATTTCGCCGACCAGATGGTCGGGCACGAGATTGTAGCGCCAGGACTGGAGGCGTTCGCGAAAGGACATCGGCGGCTGCTATTCCATGAGGGAACGAGGTGACCGGATTGTCCAGCCACCTCGTTTATTTCAGTCGAAAAAGCGCGGCTTACTTCGCCGCCGCTTCGGCCTGCAGCGCCTTCAGGTCCCAGCAGCTGTCGGGCTTGAGGTCGGCCTTGGTCGTAGCCTTCTCCAGTGTGTAGATGTAGGTGTGCGACGTGCCGGCCGGCTGGCCGCTCTGCAGCAGGAACTTGATGATAGCGTTCATGTCGCCGGACTGGCGAGCCAGATCGGTCATCACCACGGCGCCGTAAGTTCCGTCCTGCAATTTGTCGCAATCGGCCGCCTTCTCGCCGCCGCCGGTGGTGACCAAAAAGACCTTGCCGTCGAGCTTGGCGTCGCGGATGGCGGCGGATGCGCCGGTGGCGTCGCCATCCCAGAAGTCGATGATCGAGCAGATGTCGGGGTTCTGCTGCAGCATTGTCGTCGTCACGTTGCGCGACGTCGTCGGATCCCAGTTGGAGTCGGGCTTGGCCACGACTTTGAAGTCGGGGTGCTTCTCCAGCACCTTCATGATGCCGGCATACTGGTAGAGACTGGACGAGTTGGCCTGATCACCCTGCACAAGGCCGATCTTCTTCGACGAATTCTCGCCGCAGCCCTTGATCGCCGCTTCGGCCTCGAGTTGGCCGAGCCGGTCCCAGTCACTGCCGACAAAGGCGTCGGCCGGGAAGTTGGCGGGATTGTCGACCAGTATGACGTAGGTTCCGGCAGCCTGCGCCTTCTTCATCAGCTTGGAATAGGAGTTGAGATCCGGCGCATGGATGATCAGCACGTCCGGCCTTGTGTCGGACGAGATCGCGTCGGTGATCGCCTGTGCGCCGGCATCGACGACCCAGTTCGGATCGCGTGTTTCGAAGGTGCCGCCCCAGGCCTCGACTTCCGTCTTCAGATAGTGCGACCAGCCCTGCGCAAGGTCGAAGCCCATCGCCAGCGGCACCAGCATGACGCGCTTGCCCTTGAGCGCCTGCGCGTATGCGGCCGGGCCCGGATCGTCGGCGGCGAAGGTCGGCGCGACGAAGGCGGTAGCGGCCAGCGCCGTGGCGGCCGCCATCAGTGTTCTGATCAGTTTCATGTCACATCCTCTGTTTTTCACTTATTGCCGGCCGGTCCGCATGACCCGTCGGGTACCCCTTAGATGTCGCCCTGCTGCGCGGTCTGTTCGTCGCGCGGATTGATGATGCCGTCGACGATGATGGCTCCGAGCAGGATCGCCGCCTTGATCAGGTTTTGATAGAGCAGCGGAATGTCGATGATGGTCATCGCGTTCGACAGGATGCCGATAAGTGCAGCGCCCACCAGCACATTGCGCACTCCGCCCCGCCCGCCGGACAGGCCGATGCCGCCGATCACCACCACCAGCACGATGTCATAGAGCAGCGTCGAGTTGACGACGCGGGTGTTGATCGAGTGCAGGCTCGACGCCGTCAGCAGGCCGGCGATCAGCGCGACGAAGGCCGAAACCACATAACGCAGCACCAGCATTGGCCGCACCGGAATGCCGATGTTGCGCGCGGCGACCGGATTGTCGCCGGCGAAATAGATGTAGCGGCCCCATTTGGTGTAGCGCAGGAACAGGAAGAACAGGAAGGCGAGCCCGGCGAAGACGAACACTTCGATCGGAATGTCGAGGAAACGCAGGCCGCCGAGCAACTCCACCCAATGGCCCTGAGGCACCGGCACCGCATCCTGCGTGATCAGTTGCGAGCGGACATAGCCGAAGACGAAGGAGCCGGTCGCCAGCGTCACGAAGATCGCCGGCACGTCGGCATAGGCGACGAGAAAACCGTTGAGCAGGCCGATGGCGAGCACGCCTGCCAGCACATAGGCGAAGGCGAGCCCATCAGGCGTTCCGGCGTTGAGCAATTGCAGATACCAGGCGACCGACATCGCCATGATCGCCACCGCCGACAGGTCGATGCCCCTGCCGATTATGACGACCGCCATGCCGAGCGCCAAAATGCCCAGCACCGACACCGAGCGGACGATGGCAACGAGATTGTTGGCAGCGATGAAACCAGGCAGCCCAATGGCAGCGGCGACGAACAGCACCACGGCGATGGCAAAGACAATGCCTTCCTGATTCAGGCTCCTGACATTTGGCCAGCCAATCGTGTTCATGTCTGCATTCGCCCCGATGGCAGCTCTGCCACCCCTTCCGAAGAAAGCTAATCGGCTCGGCGCCGCTTCGTCAAATGAATCCGCGCTCGGAACACCCGTTGGCAGTGATAATCTTCCAGTGGACGCACCGATTGCTAGAACTGGCGCAATCCTAGGAAAAGGCTGCGCTTTTGGCATTTGGTTGCACCATTGCGCGTATGCGCGAAGGTGCCGTTCTGAGGCGAAAGCACAAGGCGGAATTAATTGCCGCCTGAGCGGCGAAAATCGCGAATTCAGGTCCTGGACGTGTGGCCTGAAACTTCGGCGCCTGCACCGGGCGGCAGCACGAGGAACCGCAACGCCGCCGCCAGCCCGATGGCGCCGATGACCAGGAAGGCGATGCGAAAATCGACGAGGTCGAGCGCCGGCCGGTGCCTGACGATCTGCGACAGGTTCAGAATGGCAGCCGCCACCGCTACGCCGAACAGCATCGACATCTGCTGCAGCATGGACGACAAAGTTGCCGCCGAGCTGCGCTGCGCCGCATCGATATCGGCGAAGGCCAGAGTATTCAGCGCTGTGAACTGCATCGAGCGCGTCAGGCCGGCGATCAGCATCAGCGCTACCACCAGCGCCTGCGGCGTCTCCGGCGAGATCGCCGCGCAGGCCATGATCGAGGCCGAGGCGATCAGGCCGTTGACGACCATGACCGTGCGAAAACCAAAGCGCCGCAGCGTCGGCGTCGTCACCGTCTTCATGCCGAGATTGCCGAGGAAGTAGGCCAGGATCATCAAGCCGGCATCGACCGGCGAAAGGCCAAAGCCGACCTGAAACAGCAGCGGCAAAAGGAACGGCGTGGCGTTGATCGCCACGCGAAAAATGGTGCCGGCGGCAAGCGTCGAGATGGCGAAGGTCTGCACCCTGAACGCGCTGAGATCGAGCAGCGGATGCGGCGCGCGCCGGAGATGCCGCACCGCCAGCCAGCCGATGACGATGCCGGCGGCAATCAGCAGCACGGCGGGCAAAGCGCCGTCTTCCGGATGTGCGATGCGCTCAAGGCCGTAGAGCAGCAGCGCGAGCCCCAGCGACGTGAGGAAAAACCCCGGCCAATCCAGCGGCTTGGGATCGGCCGCGCGGTCGCCCGGAATGAAGCGCGCGACCAGCGCCAGCCCGACCAGCCCAAGCGGGATGTTGATGAAGAAATTCCAGTGCCAGGAGAGATAGGTTGTGATGAAGCCGCCAAGCACCGGCCCGACCACGGGCGCAAACAACGCCGGCCAGGTGATCAGCGCCGTGGCGTTGAGCAGCTCCGACTTCGACGCATTGCGCAGCACCAGAATGCGCCCGACCGGCGTCATCAGCGCGCTGCCCAGGCCTTGCACGACACGGGCGGCAACGAACTGAGGCAGATTTTGCGAGAAGCCGCAGGCCAGCGAGGCCAGCGTGAACAGCACAATCGCCAGCAGGAAGATGTTGCGCGCGCCGAAGCGGTCGGCAAGCCAGCCCGACAGCGGCACGAACACCGCCATGGTCAGCATGTAGGCGGTGATGCCGATGCTCATCGCCACCGCCGTCACGCCGAAGGATTGTCCCATCTGCGGCAGCGAGGTCGAGATGATCGTCGAATCCAGCAGCTGCATGAAAAACGCGATGGCAACGATCAACGCCACGCGCCGCGCATTGCTGGCGGTTGCGGCGGAGGCCTCGGTGTCGGGAACGGCAGTCATAGCGAACCGCGTTGAACAGCATATGGCTGGCCCCGTCCAGAGCTTATCCAACAAACTTCCGTGTCGGCTCGCAGCCTGTTATGGATGGGCGGGCGGCCAAGGACATTGCATGAAGCCTATCTATATCGACTACCTCAATGCCCTAGATATCGAAGCCCTGGAGATGACCGACGGCGAAATCATTGCCGCTGTCGAAGCCGGGCTTATCGCGCAAGGCAATGGCCAGACGGTGATCGAGCCGCGCGTCCATCTTGAACCCGACCCTTCCTTCCATGGCCATTTCAACGTTCTGCGCGGCTACGTTGCGCCGCTCGATACGGCGGGCGTGAAAATCGTCGGCGACTATGTCGACAATTATCTGCACGGGCTCCCTTCAGAATTTGGCATTCTAAACCTGTTCGATCCGCGCACCGGCACGCCGCGCGCCATTCTCGACGCCACCGTCATCACCGACATGCGCACCGGCGCCGTCACCGCTATCGGCGCCAAACATCTGGCGCGCAAGAACTCCAAGGTGCTGGCCCATATCGGCGCACGTGGCACCGCCTATTGGAATGTCCGCCTGCTCGACCATCTCTTCGACTTCGACGAGATCCGCGTTCATTCGCGCCGCCCGAAAAGCCGCGACGGCTTCGCTGCCAAACTCTCGGCCGATCTCGGCAAGAAAGTTACCGCGGTTGCCGACTGGGAGAGCTGCGTCAAGGGCGCCGACATCGTCGTCGAGGCCTCGCGGCTGCCGGAGCCGCAGCCGCTGCTCAAGACCGAATGGATCAAGCCCGGTGCGCTGGTCGTGCCCTATGGTACGATGAGCGCGGTGGAGCTGTCATTGACCGACATCATGCAGAAAATGGTCGTCGACGACTGGGGCCAGTGCAAAGGCGGCAAGTTCGGCTCGCTGCGCGCCCATGTCGAGACCGGGCGGCTGGGCGAAGCGACGCTGCACGCCGAGCTCGGCCAGATCGCTGCCGGTCTCAAGCCGGGACGCCAGAGCGACGACGAGACGATCCTGTTCTGGCATCGCGGCCTGTCGCTGTCCGACATTGCGCTGGGCAAGGCGATGCTGGCCAAGGCTGCTGATAAAGGCATCGGCCAGAGGCTGCGCTTCGCATGAGCGCGCTCGTCCTCACCGGCGCCGGCGTCAGCGTCGAGGACGTTGCGCAGGTCGCCCGCGGCGGCCGCAAGGTCGAGGTTGAACCGACAGTCATCGAGAGGCTCGACAAAGCGCGAAAAGTGCTCGATCAGGTCGCCGCGTCCGGTCAGCAAATCTATGGGCTCAACACCGGGCTCGGCGCCAATCTCGGCACATCGGTCGAGGGCGATGCCAGCGCCTTCCAGCGCCAGTTGCTGGAAGGGCGAAGCGGCGCTGTCGGCGAACCGTTGCCCCAAGAGGCGGTGCGGGCGACCATGCTTGCGCGCGCAGCGATGCTGGCAGTCGGCGGCTCCGGCATTTCGCCGGCGGCTTTCACCGCCCTTGTCGATGCGCTCAATGCAGGCGTGCATCCGGTAATGCCGCAGTTGGGCTCGATCGGCGCCGGCGATCTCGTGCTGATGGCGGCGCTCGCCCGTCTGCTGACCGGCGACGGCGAAGCTGACTATCAGGGTCGGCGCATGCCGGCGGCCAAGGCGTTGATGATGGCGCGGTTGGCTCCGATCAGCCTGGCGCCGAAAGACGGCCTGTCGCTGATCAACGCCTCGGCGGTATCAGCCGGCACTGGCGCGTTGGTACTGGCCGACGCGCTGTCGGCCTTTGCGCAACAGCAGCAGGCCGGCGCGCTGACCATGGAAGGGTTTGGCGCCAACCGCACCATCCTCGATCCGCGCCTGCATCTGGCGCGGCCGGCAGCCTGCCAGCAACTCGCGGCCAAGGGCCTGCGCGACCTGCTTGCCCGTGACGAGGAGCCGGCGCCGACCACCTTGCAGGACCCGTTGTCGATCCGCTGCATGCCGTCGATCCATGGTGCATTGATCCAGGCGATCGATCAGGCGCGGCTGGCGCTGGAGATCGAACTCAATGCCGCCGCCGACAATCCGCTGGTGCTGGGCGATGACGGGCTGGTTCTGTCGACCGGCAATTTCCACACCGCATCGCTGGCGCTTGCCTTCGAGACGCTCGGCCTGGCGATCGCGCAATGTGCCGCGGCAAGCGTTGCCCGCTTCATCCAGCTCGCCGGCTCCGGCCGCAACGGCCTGCCAAAATATTTGTCACCGGTCGGCGGCGCCTCGGCCGGTTTCGTGCCGCTGCAAAAGACCGCAACGGCAATCCTGGCCGGCATCCGCCACAAGGCCAATCCGGTGATGCTGGATTTCCTGGCCGTGTCCGAAGGCGTAGAGGACCACGCCACGCAGACGCCGCTTGCCGTGTCGAAATGCGCCGGGATGATCGCGCTGTGGCGACGGCTGATCGCCTTCGAACTGATGGCCGCCGCACAGGCCGTGGACCTGCGCGACGGTCTCAAGCTGGCGCCCGGCACAGCAGCGGTCCATACCGCGGTGCGCGCGCATGTAGCGATGCTCAGGGAGGACCGGCCGCTGGGAACGGATGCCGAGGTGCTCCATGCCATGCTCGCTGACGGAACATGGCAAGGTGCAGCGATGATCGGCAAGGAGGCCGAGTAGTCAGCCCTTTGCGTCCACCCGTTTCATGAACAGGCTGAGCTCGGCCGGATCCATGCGCACGACATGCCTGTCTTCCGGATAGGCGCCGCTATCGACGTCGGCAACGTACTCGGAAAACGCCGCGACGCGTTCGGCCTGCAGGCGATCGTACTCGGCGGCGAAGTTGCGGTAGACCTTGGAATGGCGCGGCATGTGGCCCCGGTTCTGGCCAAGAATATCGTCGGCGAACAGATACTGCGCGTCGCAGCCGGTGCCGGCACCCATCGACAGCATGATCAGCGAGGTCCGTTCTGAGATCGCCTTCGCCACCTCGACCGGCACCACTTCGATCTCGGCGCCAAGCGCTCCAACGGCCTCATACTGCTTGACCGCCTCAAAAATCTGCATGGCGGTGTCGGCGGTCTTGCCGACGGCCTTGAAGCCGCCGGTCCAGGTGGCGCGGGACGGAATGAGGCCGACATGGCCGATCACGGGGATCGCGTCGTCGGCGAGCCGCTTCACGGTGGCGAAACCGGCGCTGCAATAAACGGCGTCGGCTCCGGCCTTGTAGAGCCGGAACGCCCAGCGCAGGAAATCGTCCGCCGTGCCGATTTCATAGAAGTTCTCGCCCGGCATGGTGAACAGGCTGGGCGCCGCATCGCGATACTCAGGGTTGAGCACCAGCTCGGGCGGCACCGAGACGATATCGACCCCTGCCCGCTCGGCAGCCTCGGCCTCGTCCATGGTCAGGACGCGCAGCATGGTCAGCTGGCGCTTGCCCTTCATGGCGCGCAGATCGGCGACGGTCGGTCTCTTTCGGCTCATCGGGATGTCCCTGTTTGCTGGTTGATTTTCCCGGTCACCTTACCGGCCCCGTAACAGGTCGGATAGAAGGCGGGTGGTTTATCCGCTACTCGGCCGCCGACGACATATCGAGCTCGTGAAATTCACCGCGATAGGGCCGCGCCGTCGGCGGCAATTCGCGCTTGAGGAAATAATCCTCGTACCGCAGCTGCTTCAGCAGCACCGGCCAGACCTCGCGATAGGCATGCCACATGGACGGGTTCGCCGCCGGCAGGTCGTGCTTGACCAGCTCGTGCAGCCTCGGCAGCGCATGGTAGGGCACCATCGGAAACATGTGATGCTCGACGTGGTAATTCATGTTCCAGTAGATGAAGCGGCTGACCGGGTTCATGTAGACGGTGCGCGTGTTCAGCCGGTGGTCGACGACATTGTCGGCCAACCCGATATGCTGGAGCAGGCCGGTCAGAACCATGTGCCAGCTGCCATAAAGACGCGGCAGGCCGATCAGCACCAGCGGCAGCCATGAACCCAGCGCGATCGCGAGGGCGATCGTCGCAACGTACACGGCGACATGCCAGCGCGCCGCCGTGATGGCCTTGCCCTGTTCGGTCTCAGGAATGTAGCTCTTTTCGTCGTCCGACAGCTTGCCCAAGGCCTGGCGCGCCAGGATCGGCAGCGAATAACGGAAATCGAGAATGCCGGTGAAGGCAAGCGCCGCCTTGACCAGATTTGGCGGCCGCATTACCGCGATCTCGGCGTCACGGCCGACGATGATCGTGTCGGTGTGATGCCGCGCATGGCTCCAGCGCCATTGCACCGGATTGCGCACCACCATGAAGCTGGCGATTTCGTAGATCGCATCGTTCATCCAGCGTGTGCGGAAGGCGGTGCCATGGCCGCATTCGTGCCAGCGCGAATCGCTCGACGATCCATAGAGCACGCCATACACGAGCAGGAACGGCACCACCCACCACGTGCCCCAGAACCACACGATGCCGGCGGCCGAGCCCAGGATGGCTGCGATCCAGATCACTGTATCGCGGATCGCCGGCCCGTCGGAGCGCTGCATCATTTCCTTCATTGCCTTGCGCGGCACGTCGGTGTGATACCACTCGGCCGAGGCCAGCCCGGTCTCGATCGCCCGGCGGGTGCTTTCGCCGACCAGGCCGTAATCGCGCTTTGTCTTGGCCGCCGTCGCCATCACCGTCTCGCCTACCTCAAAGCCCGTTGGCGCGGAACTTCCCGTCGAGAAATGTTTTCGCCCGCGGCACGTCGTCCTCGGTCAGATGCTCGATGATAACAGGGATGTTCGGGTGCTTCTCACTGAGCCGCTGCAGATAGAGATCGTAATTCAGCGATCCCAGCCCGGGCGCCGGCAGCTCGATCTCGCCGACGCCGCGGAACGTGTGGCTCTCCATAGCATCCTCGTCGCCGATGTCGGCATGCTTTTCCGACTTGTCGCTGCCCGAACGCTTGACGTCCTTGGCATGCGCGATCTTGATCTTGTCGGTCAGCGTGTCGAACACCTGGTTCAGCACCTGGTCCATGCGGTCGATATTGTGCGCCTCGAAATAATTGGTCGGATCCATCAGCAGGCCGAGGCCCGGATGGTCGACCTGCGCGAACATTTTGACCGTCTCCTCGACCGAACCGACGACATTGTTGACATAGGTTTCGAGCAGGAACACCGCGCCATGGTCGTAAGCCGTCTGGGCAAGATCCGAGATCACCTTGCGGCATTCCTCGAAGCCTTCCTCGGTCTTGTTTTTGGGATGATGCACCCAGTCGGATTCGGTGTTGTAGGTGCCGGTCTCCGAGATCACGTAGGGCGAGCCGAAGTCGCGCGCATTGCGGATGATTTCCTTGAGATAGCCGACGCGCTTCTCGCGCTCGGATTTGTCGGGATGGATGATGTTGGTGTAGCCCGAGATGCAGCAGACCGGCAGATTGTGGTCGCGAAACGTGTCGCGCACTGTCCTCGCCTTGTCCCCGGTGATCTGCCCGGCCGTGAGATCGACATCCCTGAAATGCATGTCGAGCTGCACTGTGTTGAAGCCGAGTGCACGGATGCGGCGGGCGGCCTCCGCCAGCTCATAGGGGAAATAGCCGGTGAAGATACCTGCCTGCATCATGATGTGAACTCCTCCCGGTAAGCGATTCAGCCGCCACACTATTCGGCGGCATGTTCAGTCGATCGATATCTCGGACAGTTTGACGGTGCGGCCTTGCGCCATCGAGCGGTAGCCCGCCTCGACCAGTGCCATTGTCTTGACGTTATCGGCGACGGAGAGCGCCGGCGGCGCGCCTGTCTTCACCGCATGCTGCAATTGCTCCATCACGCCGATGAAGGCATGCGGGAACCACATCGTGTCCCAGCTCGGGCTGACCCATTCGCCGCCGGTCGTCTTGGTCGACGCATAGGTCAGCGTCGAGGCCACGCCTTTCGGCCAGCCGATCGTGCCTTTGGCGACACCCTTGGTGCCGTCGACGCGCCAGTTGATGTGCTGGTCGTCCTCATAGCCCTCCTGGCGCGGTCCGGACCAGACATCCTCCAGCGACACGGCGAGCACGCCGGAGGGAAAGCGCAGCGTCGAGACGGTGATGCCGTCTGAATGGTCGAATGTCGTGCGCGGATCCTTGCGCGTCAGCGTGGTGATTTCCGAGGGATCGCCGAACAGGAAGCGCAGCACGTCCAGATGATGCACGCTCATATTGGCGAGCGTCAGCCGGTCGTAGTCCTGAAGGAAAGTCTGCCAGTGCGGGATCGCATGCATGTCGATCTGCGCAAAGACAATGTCGCCCAGCGCGCCGCTGTCGATGATCTGCTTCAGGACGCGCATCGACTGGTCGTAGCGCATGTTCTGGTTGACCGAGAGGATCTTGCCTGACTTGGCTGCCTCGTCGCGCAGCTTCACGGCTTCATCGACCGACAGCGCCAGTGGCTTCTGCGCCAGGATCGCCTTGATGTGAGGCTGCTTCAGCGCATGGCGGATCAGCGCCGGCTGCTGGTCGGGCGGAAAGGCAAGGTCGACGATCTCGACCTCAGAATCCTCGATCAGCTGTTCCGGTGTGTCGTGGACGGTCGCAATGCTCCAGCGCTTCGCCACCTTCTCGGCGCTGGTCTTGGTGCGCGAGGCGATGGCGACGACTGGGAAACCGGCCTGCGCATAGGCGGCAAGATGGCATTCGGCCATGATCATGCCGGCGCCGATGCAACCGATCCGGTATTCGCTGGTGCGAACCCTCACATCCGGCTCGAAACCCTGGCCTGCCATCCATTCCTCCCTTGGACGACAGGATATAACGCCATGGCCGGCCCATCAGCCAAGGTCCGCTCCATCAATTCCCATCAGAACCATGCCGGGGTGACGGTGCGAACTAGTTTGCGGCAATCAGCACGGTGCTTTCCGGCGACCAGCTGAGCATTACATTCTGGCCCTCGGCCAGCCGGTCACTGCCGGTATTCTGGACGATGACTTTCAACGTCTGGCCGGCACGCTCGACGAAATAGGTGCTGTTGTTGCCGGCGAAAATGCGCTTGGAGATCTGGCCCTTCAGAGCGTTGGCATTGGCCGCATCCGCAACCCCGGCATCGGTGGCGATGCGAATGCGTTCGGGACGCACGGCGCAGCTGGCCTTCGTACCGGCGGCAAGCCGATCACCCACCCCGGCGGCGATCGCCGTGCCGTCAGGCAGCCGGATGCCGTTGCCGGTCGCATCGCCGCGAAAAATGTTTGCGTCGCCAAGGAAGGTGGCGGCGAATTCGCTCTTCGGCCGGTCGTAGATTTCCTCCGGCGGCCCTTCCTGCACGAGCCTGCCGTCCCGCAATATGCCGATGCGGTCGCTCATCGTCAGCGCCTCTTCCTGGTCGTGGGTGACGAAGATGGTGGTGATGCCGATCTCGCGCTGGATGCGCTTCAGCTCGATCTGCATGTCGACGCGCAGCGCCTTGTCGAGCGCGCCGAGCGGCTCGTCGAGCAACAGCACGCGCGGCTTGGTGACGATGGCGCGCGCCAGCGCCACACGCTGGCGTTGGCCGCCGGAGAGCTGGTGCGGCCGGCGCTCGCCGAGCTTGCCGAGCTGAACCAGATCGAGCGCGCGCTGCACTTCGGTGGCGATCGTCGCTTTCGTTTCGCCGCGCACCGACAGGCCGAAGGCGACATTATCGGCGACGCTCATATTGGGAAACAGCGCATAGTTCTGGAACACCATGCCGATGCGCCGCTTTTCGACCGGCACCCGTTCGACGCTCTCGCCGCCAATGGCGATGCGGCCGGAGTCGGGAAAGTCGAAGCCGGCGATTTGCCTGAGCAGCGTGGTCTTGCCGCTGCCCGAGGGGCCAAGCAGCCCATAGAAACCGCCATCGGCGAAATCGATGGAGACGTGGTCCAGCGCCTTGTGCGCGCCAAAACTGCGGGAGACGTTCGATACCTGCACGCCGGCCATTATTTCTCTCCGCCGAATTTGAAGAAGCGCGCCGTGAACAGCATCAGCGCCATCGACACGACAATGATGATGGTCGAGACCGCGTTGATCTCGGGCGTGAACCCCTTGCGGATCGCGGCGTAGATTTCCACCGGCAGCGTCGTCTGCCCCGGCGTCGCCAGGAAGTAGGAGACGACAAACTGGTCGAACGACACGGCAAATGCGAACAAGCCGCCGGCAATGACGCCGGGCATGATCCACGGCAGCGTCACACGCGCGGTCACCTGCCACTGGTTGGCGCCGAGCGAGCGCGCCGCCTCTTCCAGCTCCGGTGCAAAAGTCTGCAGCCGGGCCGAGACGACGACGATGACATAGGGCAGCGCCAGCGCCACATGGCCGAGCAGGATGGCTAACAGGCCGCGGCCAATGCCGACGCCGAAGAAGAAGATCAGCATCGCCGTGCCGGTGATCAGCCACGGAATGGCGATCGGCGGAAACAGCAGCGCCTGCAGCACTTTCTTGCCGCGGAAGTCGTAGCGGAAGAGCGCCAGCGAAGCGGCCGAGCCAAGCACCACTGAGATGAGCGTGGTGATGACCGCGATCTCGAGGCTGTTCCAGGTCGCCGCGATCAGCTGGTCGTTCTGCCAGAGCGAGGCATACCATTCCGTCGTCCATTCGAACGGCAATTGGTAGAAGGGCGAGACGTTGAACGACATCAGCGCCATGATGATGATCGGCAGATAGAGGAAGACGAGCAGCAGTCCGATGTAGAAGCGGCCTAGTCCTTCGATTATGCGGGTCGTCATCATCAAGCAGCCCTCCGCAGCACCGGCGAGGCAACCGCCAGGATCACCAGCACCACCGCCAGCAGGATGAAGGAAAGCGCCGCCCCCAGCGGCCAGTTGAAGACGGCGACGAACTGGTCCTCGATCACCGTGCCATAGAACGTGCCGGTGCGGCCGCCGAGAATGCGCGGCTCCATGAACGAGCCGACGACCGGCACGAAGATCAGTGCCGCACCTGCCACCAGGCCGGGCATAGACAGCGGGATGATCACCCGCTTCAGCACCTGCAGCCGCGAGGCGCCCAGCGAACGTCCGGCCTCGATCAGCGAGTCGTCGATGGCCTGCAAAGTGAGGTAACAGGTCAGCACCATGTAGGGCACGTAGGAGTGCACCAGGCCGATGATGACTGCGGGGTAGGAATACATCAGGTCGATGTTGATATTGAACGGCAGCACGGCGTTGAGCGCCGTGTCGAGGATGCCGCCCTCGCGCAGCACCATCGCCCAGGAGAAGATGCGCACCAGCCCGTTCGACCAGAACGGCAGGATGACCAGCAGGAAGATCGCCTCGCGGCTGCGCCCCTTCAGCACCTTGGCCAACACATAGGCTGCGGGATAACCGATGACGACGCACCACAAAGTCACTTCGAGGCCGAGCCGCAGCGAAGCGAGCAGCAGCGTCAGGTACAGGCTCTGCGAGAAGAAGGCGGCGTAATTGCCAAGGGTCAAGGCCCACGGCTTTCCCGACAGCGGCAGGTCGGTCATGAAGGAGAAGAACACCATGGCCGAGAGCGGCAGGAAGATCGCCACCGTCAGCCAGAGATAGGCCGGCGCCAGCAGCGGCAGGGCCGATCTCAGCCCGCTGCGCGACGCGACCGCACCCTGTACCGCCATGATACCCTCCTCCCCAGGATTGAAGGGCCAGCCGGCGCCAACCGCCGGCTGGTCCGGACGTGAGCGTTACTTCACGTCGACTTTGAGCTGCTGCCACAGCGCCAGATAGGCCTCGCGCTGCGCGTCGGTGATCGGCGCCTGGAACTGGATGCGCTTGGCCACCTCGGGATCGCCCATCACCTTGCGGTTGAAGGAGTCTTCAGGCAGCGCTTCCACCGCCTTGGTGTTGGCCGACACCGGAGCGCCGACCTTGGTGACCCATTCGACATAGAATTTCGGATCGATCATCCAGTTGATGAAGGCCTGCGCACCTTCGACATTCTTCGAGCCCACCGGGATCGAGAACGCGTCGAGCCAGGCGACGGCGCCTTCCTGCGGAACGACCAGCGAGACCGGCAGCTTGAAATGCGTCTTGGCACGGTCGGCCGAGCCGCTCCAATAGGTGCCGATGTCGATCTGGTTGGAGGCGACCATCTGGTTCCAGTCGTTCTCCGAACTCCAGAACGTCTTGATCTGCGGCATCAGCGAGGTCAGCTTCGCCTTGACCGCTTCCATATCCTTGATGTCGTTGATATTCTGACCGGTGGCGATGGCGCCGAACTGCACCGCTTCGACAGCGTCGTCGCGAATGACGACCCGGCCCTTATGCGCTGGGTCCCACATTTCGGCGATCGAGGTCGGCGGCTTGTCGAAGGACTTTTCGTTGATTGCCAGCGCCGTCAGGCCCCACACCCACGGCACGCCATAGACCTTGCCGTCATGGTCGAGCATCGGTGATTGCGCCTTGTCCTTGCTGATGTCGGCATAGTTCGGCAGCTTCGAGACATCGATCGGCTGGATCAGCTTTTCCGCCATCGCCTGATCGTTGAAGGCGGCGTTGATCATGACCACGTCATAGAGGCCCGGATTGGTGCGGATCTTGGTCAGCATTTCCTGTTCGGAATTGAAGAAGTCGTTGACGACCTTGTTGCCGGTCGCCTTTTCGAAGGCTTCGATCGCCCACGGCTCGTCGGCGCCGTAGCCCTTCCAGTTGAGCACATGCACTTCGGCGGCACTGGCGGCCAGCGTGAGCGCGGAGGTGATGACGGCGGTCGCCGTCAGCAGGGCAGTCAGTCTTGGCATGCGCATGTTCGTTCCTCTCTTGTTTGCCCGCTTGGCGGGTCAGGCTGTCTGATGGGCCTTCTGGTTCTGGCCCGGCTCGCCCGTGGCGGCCTGGCTCAGGAAAGTCTGGATCTCGCTGTCGGTCGGCGCCGATGAGCCGCCATGGCGGGTGACGGAAAGTGCTGCCGCCGCATTGGCATAGCGCGCCGCCTCGAAGGGATGCACGCCGCGCGAGAGTGCACTGACGAAACCGCCGATATGGGTGTCGCCGGCGCCATTGGTGTCGATGGCATCGACCTTGAAGCCGGCAATGGTCTGCGTCTCGCCATTGACCAACCTCACGAAACAGCCCTTGGCGCCGGCGCGGATAACGACGCCTTCGGCCTTTGGGCAGTGGTCGGCGAGCAGCCGGGCGGCGAGTGCCTCGACATCGCCTTGCCCAGCGATCTCGACCGCTTCCGTCATGTTGCAGCTCAGCCATGTCGTACGGGCAAGCCCCCGCGACAGGATGGGACGCGGGATATCCGCGATGACCGGCGTTGGATCGAAAACGAAGGGAATGTTTTCTGGCAGCGCCTCGATCCAGTCGGTCAGCGCGTTGCGGCTTCCGAGATAGCTCAGCGTGTAGCCCGACGTGAACACCCAATCATCAGACGCGACCACCACGGGCCTCATCATCTCGAGGCTGAGAATGCTCTCCGCACCGGGCCACGACACGAAGGTGCGCTCGGCATCCCCGGAGATCATGGCGACGCAATTGCCGCTGTCCATGACAGGGGATGGCGACGTCAGCGTTATGATGCCTTCGGCCGCAAACGCGGCGCGCAAAAAATCGCCATTCGGTCCGCTGCCGAGCTGGCCGCCGAACACCACCGTCATGCCGGTGCGGCTGGCCGCGACCATCATGTTGAAGCCGCCGCCGGCGACCTGCGCAAAGCTCGACGCGGTCTTCTCGCAGCCCGGCGCCGGCAAGGCGTCGATGCGGTAGACATAGTCGACGACGGCGCTGCCGATATGGACCAGACGCCCACTCATGCCGCGGCATCCTTGCTGGCCTTTGCCGTGCGCGCCGCGACGAGGTCTTCGGCAAGCGAGCGCACCTCCCCCATATCTATGCCGACGAGCCCGGCAATGTGTTGTTGCGGCAGTTGCGAAAAGCCGACGCAGGCGCCGGCCATGCCTGAGGCAATCGCGCCGATCGTGTCGGTGTCGCCGCCGAGATTGGCGCTGATGATTGCCGCTTGCCAGGGATCGCCCTGCGCGACTTCAAGCACGGCGAAAGCTGCCGGCACGGACTCCTGGCTGGCCACACCGGTGCCGACGAGATCGGTGATGAGCCCGATCGCATCCCGCATGGTCTTGCCGCGCACGAGCTCCTGCGCCCAGGCGATACGCGCGGCGATATCGCCACCAGTCACCCAATGTCCGAGCCGGGCGCCTCGCCGCGCGGCTGCTACCGCGCTGTCGGAAGCGGCACGCCAGTCGCCACCGGCGACGCCGTGGCTGGCGGCGGCGGCAACTGCTGCGGCCGAAGCGATGGCGATTGAGGTGTTGTGCGTCGCACGGCAGGTCTCCGCCACCTTGGCGATAAAAGCATCGAACGGTTCCAGCGGCATCATGATGCCGACCGGCGCGATGCGCATGGCCGCGCCATTGGTGTCGCCCCGGATTCCCGCCTCTTCCGCCGGCACGCCGTCATTGATGGCGTCGATGGCGCGCTTGGTCGATGGTCCCAGCAGGTCATAGCTGCCGCGCGCCTTGACCTCGCGCTCCCAGTCGAGCAGTGCGTTCACCCAGCGCGCATGATCGAAGCGGTCGCCGGACTGGACCAGAATGCGGCCGAGCAGCAGCGCCTGTTCGGTATCGTCGGTGATGGTGCCGGCAACGAGCCCCTTCGACACCGGATGATCGGCAAACGGCGCCACGAAATCCTCGACATGGCCGTAGAGTTCGGCAATGCGGGCCGGCGACAGAAGCTGCGTCGGCATGCCCAGCGCATCACCGAGCGCCCCACCGACAAGCGCGCCCATGGCGCGATCGAGCGTGTCGTTGGTTCTGTCCGGCATCGCTCAAAACCTCATATGCAGCGCGAAATGCGCCGGGTTGAGCAGGCTGGTTACATATTCGATCGGCCGGTCGTCGGCCGCACGCGTCAGCCGGCGTCCGCGCAGGAACGGCGTGCCTTGCGGGCAGCCGAGAATGGCGGCGTCTTCGGCATTCAGCATCTCGATGCCGACCCATTCCTCGCCATGGTCTGGGATGAGGCCGGCGCCGCGCAGCGTCTGGTGGAGCGAGCCTTCGCGCAGACCGCGCAGCGGCACGTCCTCCAGTTCGGTCGACAGCGGCAGGCGGCTGCGTTCGATGGAGATCGCATGGCCGTCGCTGGCATTGGTGCGCACCCGGTCGACGGCGATGAAGAACGGGCTTTCGATGCCAAGCAGCGCGGCAAGATCGGCATCCTCGATCACTTCAAGCCGCAGCGTCCGCGTCTCGGCATTGGCGCCGGCATTGGCCAGCGCCCGCGACCAGCCAATGCTGTCATCGACCGGCTTGCCGTCGAAAGTGACGAAGGAGCCGATGCCGACCTTGGTCGTGATCAGCCCACGGCTGGACAACTCCTCGAGGCCCTTGCGGACCGTGTTGCGGCTGACGGAAAAGCGCTGGACGAGTTCGTTCTCGCTTTGCAGGCGGTCGCCGAAGCCAAGCACGCCGGAGCGGATCTCATGTTCGAGAACGGTGGCGATCTGCTCGGGCTTGCCCGTGCCGGGAGAAAGTTGAACCGCGCGCCGCTTCATATGGGTACCTGTTCAGTAAACCTGTATAGTCCTGTTCGATATTGGAGTGGAAGGGCGGCGTCAACGATATATTTGGATTCACGCATATGCGTTGTGCTCAGGTGCCCCGGGCATCGTTTGTTCGCATGGCGACGCTAACCGCGCAGGGCGTCGCGTCTCCGAGACAGAGCGGGGGCAGCGCTTCCCTCAGGCGATTAGCCTTGCGCTCACACGAAGAAAAATTCCTCAATCCGTTGCTTGGCCGTCCGCAGCGCTGGCAGGATATCCCGCTCCATCGCCTCGACGGAGAACCGCGCCGACTGCGTCGAGACGTTGATCGCCGCCACGGTCTTGCCGGCGCGGTCATAGATCGGCACCGCTATCGAGCGCAGGCCAAGTTCCAGCTCTTCATCGACGACGGCAAAGCCATCCGCCCTCGCCGCGTCGATGGCCTTGGCCAGCGCGGCGCGGCTGGTGATCGTCTTCGGCGTGCGCCGTTCGATCCTCGCCTCTGCAAGCAAGGCCTTCAGCTCATCCGCGCCCAGCCCCGCAAGCAGGGCGCGCCCCATCGAGGTGCAATGCGCCGGCAGCCTGGTGCCGACATCGAGCGAAACGCTGAGGATGCGGCGGCCAGGAATGCGCGCGACATAGACGACTTCCTCGCCCGACAGCACCGCCGCGTTACAGGCCTCGTCGAACTGGGCGGCCACGTCGCGCATGATGGGTGCGGCGAATGTCCACAGCGAGGCGCCGCCGAGCCAGGAGCGCACGATGGTGAGCAGGCGCGGCGATAGCGAAAACTGCCGGCCGGATTGCGTGGCATAGCCGGTCGCGGTTAGCGTCAGCAGGAAGCGACGCGCGCCGGCGCGGGTCAGCCCCGCCTCCTCCGCCATTTCGGTCAGCGTCATCCCGGCCGGATGCCGGGCCAGTATCTCCATGACTGCAAGGCCGCGCTCCAGCGAGCCGACATGGTCGCGTGTCGTTGCCTCGTCCTCCATGCGGCCTCCGCAAGACAATGCGCCGCCTTGACTCGTCTCGGCGGCGCGATGTAAAAATATCTCATACAAAACAAATGTTCGCAATACGAACTTTTTGAACTTCGGAGTTCTTGGCGATGGTCAATTTCCTGCCGCTCAAACAGGCCGTGGCTGAGAACCTGCATGATGGCGATACGGTCGCCTTCGAAGGCTTCACGCATCTGATCCCGACGGCGGCGGCGCATGAGGCCATCCGCCAGGGCTTTCGCGACCTGACGCTCATCCGCATGACCCCCGACCTGATCTACGACCAGATGATCGGCATGGGCATGGCCAAGAAGATCATCTTCTCCTATGTCGGCAATCCCGGCGTCGGCCTGCTGCGCCGCGCCCGCGACGCCATCGAGAACGGCTTCCCCCGGTCGATCGAGATCGAGGAGCACAGCCATGCCGGCATGGCCAACGCCTACGAGGCGGGAGCTGCCGGCCTGCCTTGCGCGGTGTTCCGCGGCTATCGCGGCGCCGGGCTGGCGGCAGTCAATCCCAACATCCGCTCGGTCACCTGCCCGTTCACCGGCGAGGTGCTTGCCGCCGTTCCTTCCATCCGACCGGACGTGACCTTCATCCACGCTCAGAAGGCCGACAAAAAAGGCAATGTGCTGGTCGAAGGCATTATCGGCATCCAGAAGGAAGCGGTGCTCGCGGCCAAGCGCGCCGTGGTGACGGTAGAGGAAGTCGTCGACAATTTCGACGACCTGCATCCCAACCTCACCGTGCTGCCGCGCTGGACCATCGCTGCGATCTCGGTGGTATCAGGCGGTTCGCATCCCTCCTACACGCACGGCTACTATGCCAGGGACAACGCCGCCTATCTCGAATGGGACGACATCGCCGCCGACCGTGAAAAATTCCAGACCTGGATGCAGGCCAATGTCCTTGAGCGCACGGCGGACGATTTCGCCGGCCGCGTAAAGCATCTGAGGAGCGCGGCATGAGCGGCTTTACTCCCAATGAGATGATGACGATTGCCGCCAGCCGAGCCCTGAAAAACGACGATGTCTGCTTCGTCGGCATTGGCGCGCCGTCGGCCGCCTGCAACGTCGCGCGACTGACGCATGCGCCCGACATCACGCTGATCTATGAAAGCGGCACCATCGGCACCGCGCCCGATGTTTTGCCGCTGTCGATCGGTGACGGCGAACTTTGCGACACCGCCGTCACGACCGTCTCGGTGCCGGAGATGTTTCGCTACTGGCTGCAGGGCGGTCGCATTTCGATCGGTTTCCTCGGTGCCGCCCAGCTCGACAAGTTCGGCAACATCAACACCACCATCATCGGCGACTATGCGTATCCCAAGACCCGCCTGCCCGGCGGCGGCGGCGCGCCGGAGATCGCCACCTCGTCGAAGGAGATCTACATCACCATGGCGCAGTCCAAGCGCGGCATGGTCGAGAAGATCGACTTCTTCACCTCCTTCGGCCATGGCAATGGCGGCGACCATCGCCAGCGCCTCGGCATCGAGACCGCTGGACCGACGCTGCTGATCACCGACCTCGCCATCTGGAAGCCCGACCCGATGAGCAAGGAATTCACCGTGGTGTCGCTGCATCCCGGCGTGACGCGGCAGCAGGTGCAGGACAGCTGCGGCTGGATCGTAAAGTTCGCCGAGGCGCTTGACGAAACGCCGGCGCCGACGGAACTCGAGCTGACGACATTGCGTGACCTGCAGGCCCGCACCAAGGCGGCGCATGAGGGAAGCGGAAAAGAAAAGGCCGCATGACATGACCGAGGCATTCATCTGCGATTACATCCGCACCCCGATCGGCCGTTTCGGCGGCTCGCTGTCGTCGGTGCGGGCCGACGATCTTGGCGCCATCCCGCTGAAGGCGCTGGTCGAGCGCAATGCCGGCATCGACTGGCAGGCTGTCGACGACGTCGTCTATGGCTGCGCCAATCAGGCCGGCGAGGACAACCGCAATGTAGCCCGCATGTCGCTGCTCCTGGCCGGACTGCCGAAGGAAATTTCAGGCTCGACCGTCAATCGCCTCTGCGGGTCCGGCATGGACGCGCTCACCATTGCCGCCCGCGCCATCAAGGCGGGCGAAGCCGAGTTGATGATCGCCGGCGGCGTCGAATCGATGAGCCGCGCGCCCTTCGTCATGCCCAAGGCCGAGACCGCCTTTTCACGCCATGCCGAGATCCATGACACCACCATCGGCTGGCGTTTCATCAACCCGCTGATGAAGAAACAATATGGCGTCGATTCCATGCCGGAGACCGGCGAGAACGTCGCCGAGGATTTTTCAGTGTCGCGCGCCGACCAGGACGCCTTTGCCGTGCGCAGCCAGGACAAGGCCGTCGCGGCACAGGCCAATGGCCGGCTGGCGAAGGAGATTACCCCGGTGACGGTCCCGCAGAAAAAGGGCGATGCGACTATCGTATCGAAGGATGAGCATCCCCGCGCCGGCACCACGGTCGAGTCGCTGGCCAAATTGCCGACGCCGTTCCGGCAAGACGGCACGGTCACCGCCGGCAACGCATCGGGCGTCAACGATGGCGCGGCGGCGCTGATCATCGCCTCCGAAGCGGCTGTGAAAAGACACGGCCTGACGCCGATCGCCCGCATCCTCGGCGGCGCTGCCGCCGGCGTGGCGCCGCGCATCATGGGCATCGGCCCTGCTCCGGCGACACAAAAGCTCTGCGCTCGCCTCGGCCTGACACCGCACCAATTCGATGTCATCGAACTCAACGAAGCCTTCGCCTCCCAAGGCATCGCCGTGCTCCGCCAACTCGGCATCGCCGAGGATGCGGAGCACGTCAACCCCAATGGCGGCGCCATCGCGCTTGGTCATCCCTTGGGCATGTCGGGCGCGCGCATTGCAGGCACGGCTGCGCTGGAGCTTCGCGAGCGCGGCGCCCGCTATGCGCTCGCCACCATGTGCATCGGCGTCGGCCAGGGCATCGCAGTGGCGCTCGAACGGGTTTGAGATCGCACTGCCCTTAATAGGGCAAACCGACATAGTTCTCCGCCAGCGCGGTCGACGCCGCCTGCGAATGCACGAGATAGTCGAGCTCGGCTTCCTGGATGCGCTGGCCGAACTCGCCCGTATCGGGAAAGCGGTGCAGCATCGTCGTCATCCACCAGGAGAAGCGCACCGCCTTCCACACCCGAGCCAGCGCTTTGGCTGAATAGGCGTCAAGCCCGGCCTGCGATTTGTCCAGATAGAATTCGCGAAGTCCGGCAAAGAGATAGCGCACGTCGCTGGCAGCGAGGTTGAGCCCTTTGGCGCCGGTCGGGGGCACGATATGGGCGGCGTCGCCGACCAGGAACAGCCGGCCGAAGCGCATCGGCTCGGCAACGAAGGAGCGCAGCGGCGCGATCGACTTTTCGAAGGACGGCCCGGTAACAACGGCGGCGGCAGTCTGCTCGGGCAGGCGACGGCGCAACTCATCCCAGAAGCGGTCGTCGCTCCAGGCCTCGACGCTCTCATCAACCGGAACCTGCACATAGTAGCGGCTGCGATGTGTCGAGCGCATCGAGCACAGCGCAAAGCCCCGCTCATGGTTGGCGTAGACCAGTTCGTGATCGGCCGGCGGCACTTCGGCCAGCACGCCGAGCCAGCCGAAGGGATAGGTCCGCTCGAAGGTTTTCAGCGCCCGCTCAGGCACCGATTTGCGGCTGACGCCGTGATAGCCATCGCAGCCGGCGATGAAGTCGCAGTCGATGCGATGGCCGACGCCGTCCTTGCTATAGGTGACGTAAGGCGCTTCGCCATCGAAACCATGCAGCGCGACGTTGGCCGCCTCATAGACGGTGGTCAGCCCGGCCGCCTCGCGCTTGTCCATCAGATCGTGCGTCACTTCGGTCTGGCCATAGACGGTGACATGCTTTCCCCCAGTCAGTGCCGTGAGGTCGAGCCGGTGCAGGCCGCCGCCGAAGGCAAGCGAGATGCCGGCATGCAGCAGGCCCTCGGCATGCAGCCTTGCAGCTGCGCCCGCCTCTTCGAGCAACTCGACGGTGCCTTGTTCGAGCACCCCTGCCCGCACCCGGCCAAGCACATGCTCCCGGCTCGAACGTTCGAGGATCACCGTCTCGACGCCAATGGTGCCGAGAAGCTGGCCAAGCAGCAGCCCGGACGGTCCGGAGCCGACAATGACAATCCGGGTGCGCATCAGTGTCCCAGGCTTTCGATCTGTCCGGCGAGTTCGGCGGCGAGCCGTAGCGCAGCCGCGGTCGCAACCGCCATCTGCGGCAAGAGCAGCCATTCCAGCGTCCAGGCAGCACCGGAGCGCTCCTGCTCATGCACCAGCGCCTGATGCATGCCGGAAAGCTGGGTGGCGTTGAAGCGCGCCAGCGTCACCAGCACTTCCGCCTTCACCGGGTTCTGCTTGTGCGGCATGGCCGACGAGCCGCCGCCGCCGGACAGCTTGATGTCGGTTCCACCTTGCGCCATCAACGCAACGTCCTGGCCGAATTTGCCGAGGCTGCCGGTGACAAGCGATAGCAGCCCGGCGAATTCGGCCAGCGCATCGCGCTGGCTGTGCCATTGCGGCGCATCGCCAAGGCCGAGTTTTGCGGCAAGGGCTGCGCGCACCGCAGGCCCCTTGTCGCCGAGCTTCTCCAGCGTGCCGGCAGCGCCGCCAAACTGCACCACGAGCAGACGCTTGGATTGCTCCGACAGTCTCTGCTGATGCCGTTGCAGCGGCGTGCGCCACACCGCCACGCGGTCCGACGCCTGAATTGGGATCGCCGGCTGCATGCGCGTCATCGCTGTCAATGCACGGCTGCCAAAACGTTCTTCCAGCCCCACCAGCCGCAGAATGTTTTCAGTCAGCAGCAGGTCGAGATGTTCAATGAGCCGGCGCAGCCGAAGCACCAGGCCAGTGTCGATGACGTCCTGGCTGGTTGCGCCGAAATGCACGCCGGCGTCGTGCGGCGCCCCGACCGCTGCCTTCAACTGGCGCACCAGTTCGGGCACGATCACGCCATCCTTCGCCACACCGGCCCGCAGCCGCTCGGTGTCCGGCTTGTATGACAACAGGACAGGTACAATCGCCGCGGCGGCATCCGTGCCGATAGTCCCGCTTTCGGCTTCCGCTTGCGCCAGCGCGCGCTCGAAATCGAGCATGGCGGCGATTTCCGCATCCACCGAAAAATGCCGAGCCGCCTCCTCGTCGCCGAGCAGGCCGGAAAGCAGCGGATGGTCGAAGGGCGATACGGTCATGTGCTGGTTTCCTCCGTCAGCTGTCGAAGAAGACCGTTTCCTTCTCCCCCTGGAGATGGACGTCGAAAATATAGTTGTCGCCTTGCCGCTCGGCGATCAGCGTCGGCACGCGCACCTTGTGCTCGATGCGGGCCAGGATCGGATCCTCGGCATTGGCCTTGGCCTCGTCGGAGAAATAGAGCCGCGTGTGGAGGCCGATATTGATGCCGCGGGCGACGATCCACAGGCTGATATGCGGCGCCATCAGCCGGCCGTCGCCATACGGCACGCGTCCCGGCTTGATCGTCTGAAAACTGCACAGGCCGGTTTCCATGTCGGTCGGCTGACGGCCCCAGCCCTGAAAATCCGGATCGGCATCGCCGCGCAATTCGGCCGGCAAATTGTAGAAGCCATTGGCATCCGCTTGCCAGATTTCGATCAAGGCATCCCTGAGCGGCGTGCCGGTGCCGTCGAGCACGCGAATGCGCAAACCAACGCGGTCGCCCTTGGCGTTGTCGTTGAGCATCGTGGCGCCCAGGTCTGTCGGGTAGACGCCGCCGATACCACCGAAATTCGGCGTCAGCCCGATATGCACGTAGGGCCCCGCGGTCTGCGACGGGCTCTCCTTCAGCCGGGTCAGCGATTGCGCCATCAATTGCCCTCCGGCCGGTTTTCGAACAGCGCGGCACGGCGTCCGCGCAGCACGATGTCGAACTTGTAGGCGCGCGCGTCGAAGGGGATTGTCGCCTGCATATCGAGCGCGGCGACCAGCGTCTCGATCGCCGCCTTGTCGCGGATGCCGCGCACGATCGGGCATCGCCAGATCAGCGGGTCGCCCTCGAAATACATCTGCGTGATCAGCCGCTGTGCGAAGCCGTGGCCGAACACCGAGAAATGGATGTGCGATGGCCGCCAGTCATTGGGCCCGTTCGGCCAGGGATAGGGACCTGGCTTCACCGTGCGAAAGGCATAGCCGCCGTCGGCATCGGTGATGGTGCGGCCGCAGCCGCCGAAATTCGGATCGAGCGGCGCCAGATAGCCGTCCTTCTTGTGGCGGTAGCGGCCGCCCGCATTGGCCTGCCAGAATTCGAGCAGCGCGCCGGAGACGCCCTGGCCGCGCTCGTCGAGCACGCGGCCATAGACGATGATACGCTCGCCGATGGCGCTCTCGCCGGACTTTGCAAAATTGTGGATCAGGTCATTGTCGAGTTCGCCCAGCACGGCGTGGCCGAACACCGGACCGGTGATCTCCGACGCCGTGTTGTCGAAGGCCAGCAGCGCCTTCTGCGGCGAGCGCAGCACCGAAGTCTTGTAGTCGGGCGTCAGCGCCGGCGGGTGCCAGCCGCGGTCGCGCTGGAAGAAGGCGCCGGTCTCGGGCCTGCGGTTCGAGCCGGCATCAGCTGGCATGGCCAGCCCTGCTTCCGTCCATTTCCGAAAACACCTCCTTGGCGATCCTGAAGGCGCGGTTGGCCGCCGGCACGCCGGCATAGATCGCGACATGCAGGAACGCTTCGCAGATATCGTCGCGCGACGCACCGGTGTTGGCGGTGGCGCGCACATGCATGGCGACCTCTTCATCATGGCCAAGGGCGGCCAGCAGTGCCAGAGTCACGATCGAGCGTTCGCGCCTGCTGAAGCCCGGACGCGCCCACACAGTGCCCCATGCTGCCTCGGTGATCAGCTCCTGGAACGGCCGGTCGAAATCGGTGACGGCATCCTCGCTGCGATCGACATGAGGGTCGCCGAGCACCGAGCGCCTGACGGTCAGCCCGGTTCGGTATCTGGTTTCGTTTTTGGGCAGTTCATCCATGGGTCTGCTTTCTCAGGGGAAGCGCCGCGACGAAATCGCGGATCAGGGTGGTCAGCGCCTCGGGCTGTTCGACGCAAGGGATGTGCGCGGCGTCACGAATGATTTCGAAATGTGCGCCTGGGATCAGATCGGCCAGCCAGCGGACGAGATCCGGCGGCGTCGAGCCGTCCTGGTCGCCAACGACGCAAAGCGTGGGCACCGCGATCGCCTGCGCGGCCTCGGTGAAATCCGCGTCACGCACCGCGGCGCAGGTGCCGACATAACCGGCGACGGCTTGCCGGGTCATCATGTTCCAGTAGCCGTCGAGCTCGGCGACACGGTCCGCGTGGAAGGCAGGCGTAAACCACATTTTGAGCACGGCATCGGCGATGGCCTGGATGCCTTTGCTTTCGACCGTTTCGATGCGGGTGTTCCAGCTGTCGGCCGTGCCGATCTTGTGGGCGGTGTCGCACAGGATGAGGCCGTCGACGATTTCGGGGCGCCGGGCATAAAACCCTTGCGCAATCAGGCCGCCCACCGACAGGCCGCACAGCACCGCATTGTTCAATTCGAAATGATCGATCAGGCCCGACAGATCATCGACATGCTCGTCGATCGAGCTGACGCCACCAATGTCGGACAGGCCATGGCCGCGCTTGTCGTAGACCAACGCAGGCATTTCGCCACCCAGTTCGGACAACACCTCGTCCCAGATGCGGAAGTCGGTGCCCAGCGAATTGATGAACACGATCGGCCGCGCATTTCCCTTCGCCTTGATATGGCGATGGTGCAGCGTGATGCCGCCAATGTTGACGAATTGCACGATTTCGATCCTCCGTGTTCACATTGCACAAGGCATTTGGTTTGGTAAAATGATATTTTCCGCCGTTTCATTAACTGCTAGGTTATGAGAACATGTCCGAAAGCCGCATAAGGTTCCGTCACCTGCAGGCATTCCTTGAGGTAGCGCGGCAAGGCAGCGTGGCGAGGGCGGCCGACTTTCTCCATGTCAGCCCACCGGCCGTGACCAAGACGTTGCGCGAATTGGAGGAGGCGCTTGGCATCGCTGTCGTCGAACGCGACGGCCGCGGCATCAGGGTGACACGGCTTGGCGAAATCTTTCTCGGCCATGCCGGCACGGCGATCACGGCACTGAAGCGCGGCGTCGATTCCGTCCGCCAGGACGGCGCCATCAACCGGCATCCGATCCGCATCGGCGCGCTCCCGACAGTGTCGGCCAAGGTGATGCCACGCGCCATAAGCCTGTTCCTGAGTGAAAATACCGGTGCTGCGATCAAGATCGTCACCGGCGAGAACGCGGTCCTGCTGGAACAGTTGCGCGTCGGTGCGCTCGATCTCGTCGTCGGCCGGCTTGCGGCGCCGGAAAACATGACCGGCTTCTTCTTCGAGCATCTCTATTCCGAACCGGTGCTGTTCGTGGTGAGGGCCGGCCATCCGCTGCTGCAGCCGGGCCAGGACATCTTCGCCCGGCTCGATGAATTCCCGGTGCTGATGCCGACGCGGGAGTCGGTCATCCGCCCCTTCGTCGACCGCCTGTTCATCACCAACGGCATGACGGCGCCTGCGACCGAGATCGAGACCGTCTCGGATTCCTTCGGCCGTGCCTTCCTGCGCCAAAGCAATGCGGTCTGGATCATATCGACAGGCGTCGTCGCCAACGAACTCTCCAGCGGCGCCTTCGTCGCCTTGCCCGTCAACACCGAGGAAACCAAAGGGCCGGTCGGCCTGACGATGCGGACCGACACTGCGCCTTCGCCGGCCTTCACCATCCTGCTGCAGACCATTCGCGAGGCGGCCAGCCAGAACGCCTGAGCACCTTTCGCCAATCTGGCGCAGAGCGGGCCTTCAGCCGTATTTCCATAACCTGTTGGTTAACGAAACACCGCAAAATATCATTTTACCAAACCAAACACCTAGGGCACTGTGACGATGGGAGGATCGAAATCGTGCCGTTATCGGCATTGGCGGCGTTCCGCTGCCGCCTCAAGGCCTGCCGGGGCGATCTCCGATCTTAAGAACGGGCGGCATCGATTTTGAGCAGGCCGGCGGTGACCTCCAGGTGCCGTCAGGAAAGGGAGGAATACCAGCATGACCTCAAGCAAATCCGGCGTCTCGCGGCGCCAGTTCATCGCCACATCGCTCGCCGGCGGCGCGGCACTTGCGCTCAGCCGCGGCCAGGCATTCGCGCAGGCCGCCGACACGCTGAAGGTCGGCTTTGTCAGCCCGCGCACCGGGCCGCTCGCCGGCTTCGGCCAGACCGACGGCTATGTGCTCGATCTCGCCCGCAAGGCGCTCGCCAACGGCCTCGACATCGGCGGCAAGAAATACAGTGTCGAGATCATCGACCAGGACACGCAATCCGACCCGTCGCGCGCCGGCCAGCTCGCCAAGGACCTCATCAACAACCAGGCCGTCGACCTGATGCTGGCGGTGTCGACGCCGGAGGTGATCAACCCGGTCGCCGACGCCTGCGAAGCCGCCGGCGTGCCTTGCCTCTCCACCGTCATGCCGTGGGAGGCCTGGTATTTCGGCCGCGGCGCCAAGCCCGGCGAACCCTCGCCGTTCAAATGGACCTATCATTTCGGCTTCGGCGTCGACGAGTTCTTCCGGACCTACATCTCGCAATGGAACCTGATCGAGACCAACAAGAAGGTCGGCGTCATGTATCCCAACGACGCAGACGGCAATGCCATCCGCACCCATCTGGCGCCGTTGCTGGCAAAGCAGGGTTTCACCATCGTCGATCCCGGCGCCTACGAGACCGGCACCACCGACTATTCCTCGCAGATCGCGCTGTTCAAGCAGGAAGGCGTCGAGATCTTCAACTCCTTCCCGATCCCGCCGGACTTCGCCGCCTTCTGGCGTCAGGCTGCACAGCAAGGCCTGATCAAGCAGATCAAGATCTGCCAGGTCGCCAAGACCGGATTGTTCCCGTCCGACATCGAGGCGCTGGGCGATCTCGGCAACAAGATTTCGAGCGCCGCTTACTGGCACAAGGCCTTTCCCTACAAGTCGCCGCTGACCGGCGTTTCGGGAATCGAACTGGCCGACGGTTATGAGGCCGCCAGCGGCAAGCAGTGGACGCAGCAGCTCGGCGCCTCGATGTCGCTGCTCGACGCCGGCTTCGAGGCGCTGAAGGCAAGCACCGACGCCAAGGACAAGGCGGCCGTCGCCAAGGCGCTGAGCGCGCTCAACACCGAGACCATGATCGGCAAGGTCGACTTCACCAGCGGCCCGGTCGCCAATGTCTCTCCCGGCCCGATCATCGGCACCCAATGGGTGGCGGCCAAGGAAGGCGGCAAATTCCCGCTCGACTACGTCGTGACCGAGAACGCCACCGACCCGAAGGTTCCGGTCGAGGCCAAGCTCCAGCCGTATAACGGCTGACGGACGGCTACGGGGATCGCATCGTGAACGGTTCAGCAAACGCCGCGATCCTCCGCGCTGCCGGCATCCAGAAACGCTTCGGCGCGCTGGTGGTGCTCGACGATGTCGACTTCGCCATGAATGCCGATGAGGCCGTCGGCATCGTCGGCCCGAACGGCGCCGGCAAGACGACGCTGCTCAGCATCTTATCAGGCGCCTTCCCGCCGAGCGCCGGCACGGTCGCCTTCAAGGGTGGCGATGTGACCGCGATGCCGGCTACAGCGCGCTGTCGTCTCGGCCTGGTGCGCACGCACCAGGTGCCCAAGCCGTTCGGCGGCATGACCACGTTCGAGAACGTTTTTGTTGCCGCGTCGCATGGCGCCGGTCTCGCCCGCGACGAGGCCTATGAAGAGGCGTTGGCGTCGCTGAAACTGTGCGGCATGCTGGGCGTGGCCAACCGGCGCGCCGAAACGCTCGGCCTGCTCGACCGCAAGCGGCTAGAACTTGCCCGCGCGCTCGCGGCAAGGCCGACGCTGCTTCTGCTCGACGAGATCGGCGGCGGCCTGACCGATGGCGAGGCGAGCGAACTTGTCGATACCATCAAGGAATTGCGTCGGCGCAAGATCGGCATCGTCTGGATCGAGCACATCGTCCACATCCTGCTGCAGGTGGCCGAGCGGCTGATCTGCATGGACGCCGGCAAGATCATCGCCGACGGCGAGCCGCAAGCGGTGATGGCCGACCCCGAAGTCGTGCGGGCCTATCTCGGCGGAGGCCCGAAATGAGCCTGCTCGCAATCGAGAATCTGGTCGTCCGCCACGGCCTGTTGCAGGCGGTGCGCGGCGTGAACTTCTCGATTGAGCGCGGCGAAACGCTGGCGCTGGTCGGCGCCAACGGCGCCGGCAAGACGACCCTGCTGCGGGCGATCGCCGGCGCGCACCAGCCGACGGCCGGCCGCGTGCTGCTGAATCGTGCCGATATCACCGGCGTTCCCTCGCACAAGCGCGTCGGCATGGGCGTCGCGCTGGTGCCGGAAGGGCGAAAACTGTTCGTGCAGATGACGGTCGAGGAGAACCTCCTGCTTGGCAAGACCGCCGGCCGTCCCGGCGACTGGAGCGTGGAACGAGTGCTCGACACGTTCCCCAATCTGAAGCCGCGCCGCCATGCCAAGACCGGGCATCTCTCCGGTGGCGAGCAGCAGGCCACCGCCATCGGCCGCGCTTTGATGAGCAATCCCGAACTGCTGCTGCTCGACGAGGTCTCGCTCGGCCTGTCGCCGCTGGTGGTCGATCGCGTATACGCTTCGCTGCAAGGCCTGATCAGCTCCGGCACGACGATCATCCTGGTCGAACAGGACCTCAATCGCGCGCTCTCGGTCTCGGACAAGGTCATCTGCATGCTCGAAGGACGCGTCGCGCTGGAAGGCCCGAGCAAGGGCATGTCCCGCGATGAAGTGACGAAAGCCTATTTCGGTCTGCACAGAAAAAGCGCCGGGAGTGTGCCGGCATGAGCAACCAGATCGTCCAGGGCATCCTGCTCGGCGGCTACTACGCGCTTATCGCCTGCGGCCTCTCCTTCATGTTTTCGGTGATGCGCATAATCAACCTCGCGCATGGCAGCCTGGCCGTGTTTTCCGCCTACGCGCTGTGGTGGCTCGCCTCGCAATTCCATATCTCGCCCTTCGTCGGCCTGCTCATCGTGCTGCCGCTGATGGCGGCCATCGGCTGGGCGCTGCAGCGCTTCCTGCTCGAGCGCAGCGCCCGCGGCGGCGCGCTGCTGCCGATCCTGACCACGTTCGGCCTCGCCATCGTCATCGACAATGCGCTGTTCGAGCAGTTCGGCGCCGATACCCGTTCGCTGGCGCCCTATATCGGCAGCCTCTCCTACGATTCCTGGGAATGGCCGGGCAGCATCTATGTCGGCAAGCTTGCCGTGATCATGTTCGCCGCCGCCGTCATATTGCTTGGCGGACTGCAGCTGTTCCTTACCAACACCAGGCTTGGCCGCTCGATCCGCGCCACGTCGGAAGATCCCGACACGGCCGGTCTCGTCGGCGTCGATGCGCGCCGCGCCAATGCCCTCGCCGCCGCCATCGCCATGGTCACCGTTGGGCTGGCCGGCTCCTTCCTCGCCATGCGCGCCACCTTCGATCCCTACACCGGCGCACCGCAATTGCTGTTCGCCTTCGAGGCGGCGGTGATCGGCGGCGCCGGTTCGCTGTGGGGCACGCTGGTCGGCGGCATCGTGCTGGCGCTCGCCCAGACGCTCGGCGCGCAGATCCATCCGCAAGGTTTTCTGATCGGCGGCCATGTCGCCTTCCTGATCGTGCTGTTCACCCGGCTCTCCACCTCCGGCCTCGGCCTGCGCGGCCTGCTGCGCCTGCCCGCGAGGAAAGCATCATGAGCGCGGTTTTAAACGCCCCCGTCATCGAGCGCGGCACCTCCGCCTCGCGCATCTCGGCGATTGCGGTTGTCGTCATCATCGCGCTGCTTGGCATCGCGCCGCACTTCCTGTCGGCCGGCGCCGTCGACCGCATGACCGCCTTGTTCATCTATGTGATGCTGGCGGCGATGTGGAACGCGCTGGCCGGCTTCGGCGGGCTGGTTTCGGTGGGACAGCAAGTGTTCTTCGGCCTCGGCGCCTATTTCACCATCCGCCTGGCCGATGCCGGCCTCAACCCGTTCGCTTCTCTGTTTGTCTCGGCGATCATCGTCGGCGCGATCTCCTGGCCAATGTCGCTGTTCATGCTGAAGCTGAAGAACGGCGAGTTCGCCATCGGCATGTGGGTGATCGCGGCGCTCACCCATCTCCTGGTCAATCTCGACCGGCTGGTGCAAGGCGAGACCGGGACGTCGCTGATCTCGCTCAACGTCTATGACGCCGGCGTCAGGCGGGCGACGATCTACTGGCTGGCGATGGCCGCGATGACGGCGCTGCTCGCCACCCTGTTTAGCCTGCTGCGTGGCAGCACGGGTGCGGCCATCCGCGCCATCAGGGACAATGAGGAGGCCGCGGCATCGGTCGGCGTGCGCGTCACCGGAACCAAGCGGCTGCTCTTCGTGCTCGCCGCCTTCGGCATCGGCATGGCCGGCGCGCTGTGGTTGGCCACGTCGATCACCTTCCAGCCGAAAACCTACTTCAACGTCCAGTGGACCGCCTACATGATCTTCATGGTGCTGGTCGGCGGCATCGGCACCTTCGAGGGCGCCATTCTGGGTGCGCTGCTGTTCTTCCTCATCGAGACCTGGTTCGGCGGCGCCGGCGTCTGGTATCTGATCGGCCTCGGCGCCACGGCGGTGCTGTTCTCGCTGTTCCTGCCGCGCGGCCTGTGGGGAACGCTGGAGGAGCGCTTTGGCCTGCGCCTGCTACCGGTCGGCTACCGCGTCAGGCTGCCGGCAAACGCCGGCGATAGTGACGCGGCGCCCTCGCCGCAACAGGCCGCAACCCATCCAGAAAAGGCGTGACCATGCTGTTCGGCAAGACCATCCTCATCACCGGTGTCGCCTCCGGTATCGGCGCCCGCACGGCGGAACTTGCCGGCCAACTGGGCGCTGACGTGATCGGCGTCGATATGCGTGAACCGGCAGCATCGGCCGGCAGTTTCGTCAAGGCTGACATCTCATCCAAGGCCGGCGTCAACGATCTCCTCGGGCGCCTGCCGCAGCGCATCGATGCGCTCTGCAATGTCGCCGGCCTCCCCGGCAACACCGGTGCGGTGTCGACACTGGCCGTCAACTTCTACGGCCTGCGCGCGCTCTCGGAAGGCCTCGCACCAACACTTCGTGAAGGCGGCGCCGTGGTCAACGTCGCCTCGATCGCCGGCCATGGCTGGCGCGCCAATCTCAACCGCGCGGCATCGATGGTCGGCATCGAAGGCTTTCCCGATGTGGCGGAGGTGGTCGCCGACCATCAGGTGAAGAACGAGGAAGGCTATTCCGTTTCCAAGGAACTGCTGCTGTTGTGGACGCAGCGCGCCGCACATCAGGATCTGTTCAGGAGCCGCGGCATCCGCGTCAATGCAGTGAGCCCCGGCCCGGTCGAGACGCCGATCCTCAAACAGTTCCGCAATGTGCTGGGCGACGCCCGCGTGGACAGCGACATCGCCAGGGTCGGGCGCGCCGGAACCTCGGGCGACATCGCGCCTGTCGTGCTGTTCCTGTGCTCGGACGGCGCACGCTGGGTCAACGGCGCCAATGTGCCGGTTGACGGTGGGCTTGAAGCATCGATCAATGCCGAGGTGCTCGGCTTCTAGACCATGATCCCGAAAAGTGGGAGCCGGTGTTCGGATCAGATCGTGGTCGATAATAGATAGAAAAGACGCTCCACGGCGAGCGAGGGAGAGAACAATGGACATCGGACTTCTGATCGACGGTGATAAAAGGGATGCCTCCGGCTCAGCCTCTTACGAGCGCATGGACCCGTTCACCGGCAAGCTGGCGACCCGCGCTGCCGCAGCCAGCATCGCCGACGCCAATGCCGCGGTCGAAGCCGCTGCTGCCGCTTTCAAGACGTGGTCGAAGACCGGTCCGGGCGAGCGCCGCGCTTTGCTGTCCAAGGCGGCCGATGTCATGGACTCCAAGGTCGGCGAGTTCACCAAATTGATGATGGAAGAAACCGGCGCCACCGGCCCTTGGGCCGGCTTCAACGTCATGCTCGCCGCCAAAATGCTGCGCGAGGCAGCCGCCATGACGACCCAGATTTCGGGCGAGGTCATCCCCTCCGACAAGCCCGGCACGCTCGCCATGGCGATCCGCCAGCCGGCCGGCGTCTGCCTCGGCATCGCGCCGTGGAATGCACCGGTCATCCTCGGAACCCGTGCCATCGCCATGCCGATCGCCTGCGGCAACACGGTTGTGCTGAAAGCCTCGGAAATGTGCCCAGGCACACACCGGCTGATCGGCCAGGTGCTGGTCGAGGCCGGCCTGCCCAAGGGGGTCATCAATGTCGTCACCAATGATCCCAAGGACGCAGCGACAATCGTCGAGGCACTGGTCGCGCACCCCGCCGTAAGGCGTGTCAACTTCACCGGCTCGACCAAGGTCGGCAGGATCATTGCCGAACTCGCCGGCCGTCACTTGAAGCCGGCGCTGCTCGAACTCGGCGGCAAGGCGCCGCTGGTCGTGCTCGACGATGCCGACATCGATGCGGCGGTCAATGCGGCGACCTTCGGCGCCTACATGCATCAGGGCCAGATCTGCATGTCGACCGAGCGTCTGGTCGTCGATGAAAAGGTCGCCGACGAATTCGTCGCCAAGCTCGCCGCCCGCGCCGCGCAGCTGCCGGCCGGCGACCCGCGCGGCCATGTCGTGCTCGGTTCGCTGATCAGCGACCAAGCCGCCGACAAGATGGAAGAACTGGTTGCCGACGCCGTCGCCAAGGGCGCCAGGCTTGTGGCCGGCGGCAAGCGCACCGGAACCGTGGTCGAGGCGACATTGCTCGACCACGTGACGCCAGCGATGCGCGTCTATTCGGAAGAATCCTTTCGGCCCGGTCAAGCCGGTGATCCGCGTCAAGGGCGAGGACGAAGCGGTATGTGTCGCCAACGATACCGAATACGGCCTGTCTTCAGCCGTGTTCAGCCGCGACATCCGCCGTGCCATGGCGGTTGCCGCGCGCATCGAAGCCGGTATCTGCCACATCAACGGCCCGACCGTCGGCGACGAGGCGCAAATGCCGTTCGGCGGCGTCAAGGGTTCAGGCTACGGCCGCTTCGGCGGCAAGGCCTCGATTGCCGAGTTCACCGACCTGCGCTGGCTGACCATCGAGGATCCGGGGCAGCACTATCCGTTTTGACTCCACCTTCTCTCACAGGGGAGAAGGAAAGGAGCCCTCAGGGCCGTTGCCTGGCGAGCCAACGGATTCCCGCATCAAAACCCGGCAAGGCTCGAGCCACGCGATCGGCGGCCCCTCCCGGAGTTGTAAATCGTTTAATCGTGGGTATTTTACCCCTCAAGCACATGCCGCCGGACGGCGGCAAGCGGTTTTGGGGACTACCACAAGTGCAAAGCAAAATACGCAATACGGATCGCGCCGGGGAGGAATCGTTATGCCAAACAAGGCCCTGCCGCTGGTCATCAGCGCGCCGGAACCACGCACGCTCGACCTGATCTTCACCCCACCGCAGCTGGCGCGCCTCAAGGCGCATTACCGCGTCGTCGAGACGACGGCCGAGGGCGTGGCGAACTTGCCCGCCGACGTGCTTGCCGAAGCCCGCTATATTATCGGCCAGCCGCCGATCTCGCCCGAGACCTTGGACCAGATGCAGGCGCTGCGTTGCGTCTTCAATGTCGAGACCAACCTCATCAACAACATGCCCTATGAGACGCTGTTTGCGCGCGGCATCCATGTCGTCACCACCGGCCTCGTCTTCGCCGAGCCGGTGGCCGAGCTTGGCCTCGCCATGGCGCTCAACCTTGCCCGAAATATTGTCGATGCCGACCTCGCTTTCCGCAAAGGCGAGGAGCTGTGGGGCGGCGATGGCAATTTGACGGCGCGGCTTCTGTCCGGCGCCGATGTCGGCATCATCGGCTTCGGCGATCTCGGCCGTGCGCTCAACCGACTGCTGTCGGGTTTTCGCACCCGCACCAAGGTCTTCGACCCTTGGCTGCCGCCATCGATCCTGATCGACAATGGCGTCCAACCGGCCTCGCTCGACGAGGTGCTGTCGACCAGTGACTTCGTCTTCGTCGTCGCTTCGGTGACCTCGGAGAACCAGGGTTTTCTCGGCACCGATGCTTTTGCCGGCATGCGCAAGGGCGCCGCCTTCATCCTGCTCAGCCGCGCCGGCGTCGTCGATTTTCCGGCCTTGATGGCGGCGGTGAAGAGTGGTCACATCCTTGCCGCCAGCGATGTCTTCCCCGAAGAGCCGCTGGCGGCGGACCATCCGGTCCGTGCGATCCCCGGCTTCCTGCGCTCCGCCCACCGCGCCGGTGCGCTTGACATCGCCTTCAAGCGCATGGGCGACATGGTTCTGGAAGACATGGACCTGATCGACCGCGGCCTGCCGCCGCTGCGCTCGAAGCGCGCCGAGCGCGAGACCGTGTCAAGGATGCGTTCGAAGCCGGCGGACAGGAACTAGTTATCGCGATAAATCCGTCTGAAATGGATTTCGGAGTTGGCCAAGCCGCGTTGTCATCGTCGCTCAGGATGACCGCAAGCGCGGGAACCTTTGCACGGCGATACCCCGCCAAGCCTGGCCGGCGGGGTATTGATTTGCGGATGAGGTAAAAATCTGCGTGCTATCCGGCCGCGACGCCGGCAGCTGAGCGATTGGCCAGCACCAGCCCGACCTCGCCGACGACCTGCTCGACGCGCTTCAGGATGGGTTCTGCCCGCAGCACGCCATCGGAAAAATCCTTGTCCGTGGCATAGACCCCTGTCGGCAGCGTCAGCGCCTCGAAGAACCCGAACAGCGGCCGCAACTGGTGCTCGACGATCAACGCGTGGCGATCGTTACCGCCGGTGGCAAGCAGCACCACCGGCTTACCGCGCAAGGAAGCGGGATCGAACAGATCGAAGAAGTGCTTGAACAGGCCGGTGTAGCTGCCCTTGTAGGTCGGTGACCCCACCACCAGCACATCGGCATTGACGACGCTGTCGAAGACTGCCCGGGACTGGCCGTCGAGATCGCGCGCCCATTTGGCAGCGCCGAGCGACGGGCCGAGGTCTTCGATGTCATAGGTGCTCGCCGACAGGCCATGCTGGCGCGCAATATCCCTGACAACCTGGTCGACAAAACCACGCGTCTTGGACGGCCTGGTGAAATTGCCGGAAAACCCGACGACGGTTGGATTGGGCATGTTTCTCTCACCTCTCGCGGCGGGGTTTCATACCGCATATTTACAGGCTTGCGCCTGCCGCAAGAAGCAAATGACTGACCTTGCAGCACCATAGTGAGGAATTTTTTTCCGTTTGCCCGCTCGTCTCAGGCCGCGAGAAGCGGGCCATAGGATTCCAGGTAGAAGCCGGGCGACCTGGCGCAGGTCCGCACCGCCTCCCTGGCGGCAACCGTTTCCTGCCACCGCAGCAGGCGCTCGCATTCGGTCGGCATGACGAAGCCCAGATATTTCTCAAGCACGCACAGCTGTTCGAACCAGGGATAGAAGGCGATGTCGGCGGCGCTGAATTCCGAGCCCAGCAAAAACCGTTCGTCCGCCCCTCGCAGGGCGAAGGCATGCTGTTCCACAAAGCGCAGATCGTCGGCAAGCTGGGCCTTGATCCGCTTATGAACCATAGCGTCGGAAGTGTGCATCATGGTTGCCGTCCGGGCGTAAAGCTGCGTGTCGGCGAAGCTGATCCAGATGCGCGCCTCAGCGCGGGCCTGAGCATCCCTGGGGAAAATCGGCCGTTCGGGGAATGCATCATCGAGATATTCGCAGATGATCGACGACTCCCTGACATATTGCCCCTGATGGCGCAGCAGCGGCACCTTTCCCGTCGGCGTGAGTTTCAGGAACCACGCCGGCTTGTTGCGCAGATCGATTTCGATTTCCGTCGCCTGCAGGCCTTTCTCGGCAAGGGCGAGCCTGACACGGTGCGCATAGGGACAAAGCTGCGCGACAAAAAGCTCGATTGGCGGCATGAATAACTCCTGAGTTTCGTTATCGCCGACAAGCGGCCTGTCGGGCATAGCTAGGTCCAGTAAGGCCGGCGCGCTATTCGACAGCGTCTGGATTGATATATCGATCGTCTGTTTCTGGAGCGAAGCGTGGACCTCCTGGCTACCCTCATGCGCGAATTGCACTTCGCAGCCGCCGGGTACCGGCGCCTCGAACTGGCCGCGCCCTGGGCGATCTCGTTCAGCCAGGCTGGGCTTCGCGGCATTCACGTCGTCATCAAGGGGCGATGCGAGGCGGTGTTCGGTGAGGAAGATGTCGAGCCTCTCGATGCCGGCGACCTGATCATTGCACCGCGCGCCGATCCGCATGTGCTGCGGTCGCCCGGCGCGCTCAAAAGCGCGAACGTCCCCGCCGCCGAACTGGCGACCCAAACCGCAGCCGGGCGTATTCGCAGCGGCGGCGAAGGCGAAAAGACCGTCATCCTGTGCGGCGCCTTCGCCTTTCGCGACGCCGACCATCCGGCACTTGCCGGCCTGCCGCGCATCGTTCACATCCGGGGATCGAATGGCCGTCTGCCCAAATGGCTGCGTGGCTATGTCGAGGCCTTGCTGGTGGAAGCGACCGACGAAGGTCCCGGCAGCGACGTAGTCATGGCTCGCCTGTCTGGGGCCATCGTCACGCGCGCCTTGCGCTCCGGTCTGGAAAGCATGGACAATCCAGGTTGGCTGAGGGGATTGCAGGACCCCGCGATCGCCAGAGCGCTCGCGACCCTGCATGAAGCCTATGACCACGACTGGACGATCGAGACCCTGGCACGCGCGGTCGGGCTCTCCAGGGCAACCTTTGCCGCCCGCTTTCGCGATCTCGTCGGCGAAGCGCCCATGGCCTATCTCTTCGGCTGCCGCATGCGGCAGGCCAGCCGGCTGCTGCACGAGGGCAAGAGCCTGGGCCAAGTCGCCGAGGCGGTCGGCTACAGCTCGGAAGCCGCCTTCTCCACCGCCTTCAGCCGCCACGCCGGCGTCTCGCCGGGCCAATTCAGGAAACGGAAGGATCTGTAAGGCAGAGCGATATTGGCGGCGGCCGCGCCTCGCGCTAGGGCTTTGCCAGCACTATGTCTGATCATATCCCGACGCGGTTCGCCGCCGCTTTGCCCAGGAGATGCTTCGTGCCCAAAGGTTCTGACCTGCTTGTTGCCGCCCTCGAGAATGAGGGCGTCGATCGCATCTTCGGCATTCCCGGCGAAGAAAACCTGGACGTCGTCGAATCCATCCGCAAATCCTCGATCCAGCTCATCCTCACCCGTCATGAGCAGGCGGCGGCGTTCATGGCCGCCACCCATGGCAGGCTCACCGGCAAGCCAGGTGTGTGCATCACCACGCTGGGACCCGGCGCCCTGAACCTGACGACGGGTGCCGCCTATGCGCTGCTCGGCGCCATGCCGATGATCATGATCACCGGGCAGAAGGGCATCCGGTCGTCGCGCCAGGCCCGCTTCCAGATCGTCGACATCGTCGCCGCGATGAAGCCGCTGACCAAGCTGTCACGCCAGATCATCTCGGCGAAGACCATTCCCGCCGTGGTGCGCGAAGCGTTTCGGATTGCCGAAGAGGAGCGTCCGGGACCGGTGCATCTGGAACTGCCCGAAGACATCGCGGCCGAGGAGTGCGACGATGTCGCGCTGATCCCGCCGCATCCGGTCGAGCTTCCGCTGGCCAGCCCGCTTGCGCTCGACCGCGCCGCCGAGATGATCATCAAGGCGCAGCGTCCTCTGGCGATGCTGGGCGCCGCCGCATCGCGGCCGCGCTCGACGTCCGACCTCGCCCAGTTCGTGATCAGGACCGGCATTCCCTATTTCACCACGCAGATGGGCAAGGGCACGGTGCCCGGCGGCACCGAACTCTACATGGGCACCGCCGCGCTCTCCGAGCGCGACTATGTGCATGAGGCCATCGAACAGGCCGACCTCATCATCACTATCGGCCACGACACGATCGAGAAGCCGCCCTTCATTATGGGCGACAAGGGACCGAAGGTGATCCATGTCGGTTACCAGCCGGCCAATGTCGAGCAGGTCTATTTCCCGCAGACCGAAGTGGTCGGCGACATCGGCGCTTCGCTCAGGCTGCTTGCCGACCGCCTCGAGGGCAAGATCCCCAACGCGCAGGCGCTACTGCCGCTGCGCGAAGGGATTTTGAGCCGCATTGCCGCCCGCGCCACCGAAGACCGTTTCACGCCGCAGCGTCTGGTGCATGACGTGCGCGCGGTGATGCCGGCCGATGGCATCCTGGCGCTCGACAACGGCATGTACAAGATCTGGTTCGCGCGCAACTACCGCACGCGCGTCGCCAACACGCTGCTGCTCGACAACGCCCTGGCCACGATGGGCGCCGGCCTGCCCTCGGCGATGACGGCCGCGATGCTCTATCCCGGCCGCCGCGTCATGGCGATCTGCGGCGATGGCGGCTTCATGATGAACAGCCAGGAACTGGAAACCGCCGTCAGGCTGAAGCTCAAATTGGTCGTGCTGATCATCGAGGACAATGCTTTCGGCATGATCCGCTGGAAGCAGGCGGTCGACCAGTTCCCCGATTTCGGCATGACCTTCGGCAATCCCGATTTCGTCAGATATGCCGAGGCCTATGGCGCCAAGGGAACCAGGGTCGGCGCCGTCTCAGAAATACAATCGACGCTTGAACAGGCTTTTGCCGGCGGTGGCGTCCATCTCGTCGTCGTTCCGATCGACTATTCGGAGAACGAGCGCGTGCTGGTCGAGGAACTGCGCCACCGGTTGCCGGCGCCACCGGAGGCCTGACGGTGGAGTAGATACCGCCGCAGCAGCGCTCAGGCGGCCCGGACCTTGGCGCTCACACGCGCCCAGGTCGGCAGCCAGTCGCCATGTGTCGCCAGCAACTCATCGACCAGCGCCCAGATCTGGTCGAGATCGAGTTCGGCGGCCGTATGCGGATCCATCATCGCCGCGTGGTAGATGTGCTCGCGGTTTTCGGTCATCAGCGCCTGCACCGTCAGTTCCTGCACATTGATGTTGGTGCGTATCAACGCGGTGAGTTGCGGCGGCAGCTCGCCAATATAGGTCGGCTGGATGCCGGAGCCGTCGACCAGGCACGGCACCTCGGCGGCGCAATTGTCCGGCAGCGAGGTGATGCAGCCATTGTTGCGGACATTGCCGTAGATCACCGAAGGCTCCCCGGTCCACACCGAGTTCATGATCGAGGACGCGTATTCCTTCGATTGCTCGACCTCGATGCGGTCGGCCGAGCGATAGGCCTCGGCCTGGCCCTTCCAGCGCTCGATCTGTTCGATGCAGCGCTTGGGATATTCGTCGAGCGGAATGCCGAACTTGTCGATCAGGTCGGGGCGGCCTTCCTTGATGAAATAGGGCGTGTATTCGGCGAAATGCTCGGAGCTTTCGGTGACGAAATAGCCGAGCCGCGTGAGCATCTCGTAGCGCACCTTGTTGGGGCAGCGCGGGTTCCAGCCCGGCTTCGGCGCCCTGCCTTCGCGATAGGCGCGGACCAGGTCCGGATAGAGGTTGCGGTAAGAGCCATCCGGCTGCCGGTGCTCGAACTTCAGGTAGAAGGCCATGTGGTTGATGCCGGCCGAGCGGTAGCGTATCTCGTCGTAGGGAATGTCGAGATCGTGCGCCAGTTCCATCGCCGTGCCCTGCACCGAGTGGCAGAGGCCTACCTGTTTGATCTCAGGGTATTTCTCTGAGATCGCCCAGGTGTTGATCGCCATCGGGTTGACGTATTGCAGCATGATCGCGTCGGGGCAGACGGCCAGCATGTCCTCGCAGATCTTCCACAGATGCGGCACGGTCCGGAGGCCGCGCATGATGCCGCCGACGCCGAGCGTGTCGGCAATGGTCTGGCGCAGGCCGTATTTCTTCGGCACCTCGAAATCGGTGACGGTGCAGGGCTCAAAGCCGCCGATCTGGAAGGCGACGACCACGAAGTCGGCACCGGCGAGCGCCTTGCGCTGGTCGGAATAGGTCTCGGCCTTCGCCTTCACGCCCAGCGTCGCGATCAGCTTGTTGACGACGATGGCGCTCTCTTCCAGCCGCTGCGGATTGATGTCCATCAGCGCGATCGTCGCGCCTGACAGCGATGGGCGCTGCAGCACGTCGCCGACAATGTTCTTCATGAACACGGTCGAACCCGCGCCAATGAAGGTGATCCTGGGATGTCTTGCCACTATTAAACCTCCGGCACTTTGCTACGCCACGTCGAAGGCGGCCCTGACGAGCCGTTCGGTGTAGGCGGTCTTGGGATGGGTGAGGACCTCGTCGACGGGCCCCTGTTCGACGATCTTGCCGTTCTGCATGACGATGACGCGATGGCAGAGCGCGCGCACCACCTTGAGGTCGTGCGAAATGAAGAGATAACTAAGGCCGCGTTCGTCCTGCAGCTTGCGCAACAAGTCGATGATCTGCGCCTGCACCGAAAGGTCGAGCGCCGATGTCGGTTCGTCGAGCAGGATGAATTCGGGCTCCAGCGCGATGGCTCGGGCAATGGCGATGCGCTGCCGCTGGCCGCCGGAAAATTCGTGCGGGAACCGCGACAGGATATCGCCGGGCATGCCGGCGCTGACCAGGGCGTCGCGAACCCGATCGACCCGCTCGCGCCGTGTCGCGCCGATCCTGTTGACGACCAGCCCTTCCTCGATGATCTGGCCGATCGTCATGCGCGGGTTGAGCGAGGAGAACGGATCCTGGAAGACGACCTGCATGCGCGAGCGCAGCGGCCGCATCCCGGCGCGCGACAGGCCGTGGATCGGCTGGCCGTCGAAGCTGACCTCGCCGCGCTTGGCCTCGGTGAGCCTGAGCAAGGCGAGACCGAAGGTGGTCTTGCCGGAGCCGGATTCGCCGACCAGCCCCAGTGTCTCGTGGCGGCAAAGCTTCAGGCCGAGATCGTCGACGGCGACCAGCTCGCGCCAGTCCGGCTTCAGGAAGCTGCCATGGCGTAGCATGAAGCAGACGCGCATATCGCGGGCCTCGAGGATGGTGCCGCTGTTTTCCGGCAGCGGCTGCGGCTTGCCGTGCGGCTCTGAAGCGAGCAGCCGCTTGGTATAGGCATGCTGCGGGTCGGCGAACAGCCGCTCGGTGACGTTGTGCTCGCACATCTCGCCATGCTGCATGACATAGACATAGTCGGAGAATTTTCGCACCACGGTGAGGTCGTGGGTGATCAGGATGACCGCCATCCTGAGTTCTTTTTGCAGATTGCGGATCAAATTGAGGATCTGTGCTTGCACCGTGACGTCGAGCGCTGTCGTTGGCTCGTCGGCGATCAGCACATCAGGGTCGTTGGCGAGCGCCATGGCGATCATCACGCGCTGGCGCTGCCCGCCCGACATCTGGTGCGGATACTGTTTGATGCGCGCTTCCGGCTCGGGGATCTGGACATGCCGCAAAAGCTCGAGCGCCCGCGCCCAGGCTTGCTTGCGGCTGACCTTTCGATGCACCCTGATCGCCTCGACGATCTGACTGCCGACCGTATAGATCGGGTTGAGCGAGCTCATCGGCTCCTGGAAGATGATCGAGATGCGATTGCCGCGCAACTTGCGCCGGGCGCTCTCGGGGAATTTCAGTATGTCCTGCCCGCAATAGTCGATGGTGGATTTCGGCGACACGGTGGCCCGCTTCGACAAGAGCCCCATGACAGCGCGCGCCGTCACCGACTTGCCGGAACCGGACTCGCCGACGATGGCGATCGTCTCCCCGCGATAGAGCTGGAACGAGACATCCTTCACCGCGTCGACGACGCCGTGCTCGACCTTGAAGGCGACCTCGACGTTGCGGGCATCGATGATGGGTTGGTCGTGGCGGCCGGCATGGTCGAACCGGACGGCTGGTGCGAAGGTGGCTGCGAGCGCTACAGTCATCCCGGCCACCTCAATAAGGATCGACGGCATCGCGCAGGCCGTCGCCCAGCGCGTTGAAGGCAAAGACGGTGATCAGCACGAAGCCGACCGGCGACAGGATCCACGGATAGGTGCCGATGACCGAATAGGTAGCCGTGTCCTGCAGCATCAGCCCCCACGAGATCAGCGGCGGCTTCACCGCGAAGCCGAGGAAGCCGAGAAAGGCTTCGAGCAGCACCACCGTCGGGATGGCGATCGTCACGGCGACGATGACGTGGCTCATCACATTGGGAAAAATGTGCTGCATGATGATACGCATGTCGGTGGCGCCGACCGCCATGGCGGCGCGCACATAGTCGATCCGCGCCAGCGCCAGCGTCTTGCCGCGCACCTCGCGCGACATCTGCGCCCAGCCCAGCGCCGACATGACGATGATGACGAAGGCGAGGAAGACGTTGGTCGGCGCGGTCACCGGGATCAGCGTCGTCAGCGCAAGATAAAGCGGCAATTGCGGGAAGGCGAGCACCAACTCGACGAAGCGCTGCATCCAGACGTCGAAGCGGCCGCCGAAATAGCCCGAGACCATGCCGACCGTGGTGCCGATGACGGTGATGATGAACACCACCGTCAGCGCAATCATCAGCGAGACGCGCGAGCCCTGGACGGCGCGCGACAGCACATCGCGGCCGAATTTGTCGGTGCCGAGAAAATGCACCGGCTGGCCGTCGGCCGAAGCGAAGAAATGCCGGTTGGCGGGGATCAGGCCAAGCAGCCGGTAGTCGGCGCCCTTGACGAAGAAGCCGAGCAGGCGCGGATGCTCGTAATCCGGCCCGACGACCGGCTGGAAGGTGACCGGGTCGAGGTCTGCAGAATCCGCCAGCGCATAGACCCGCGGCTGGAGCACGAAATTCCCGTCTCTGTCGTGAAAACTCATCACTTGCGGCGGGGCGAAAGCGACATCGGTCACCTTGGGGTCCATCGGCGCGAAGAAATCGGCGAACAGCGCCATCAGCACCAGAAGCACGACAAGGATCAGCCCGGCCATGCCGGTCCAGGAGCGCCTCAGCCGGCGCCAGACCAGCGCCATATAGCTCTCATTGCCGCGTGGGGTCGCAATCGCGGTTGCTTCAGCCGGGGGCGGCGGCGGGGATGGGTCACGCGCCAGCATCTAGCTCTCCCTGAACTGGCGTACGCGCGGATCGAGCAGCGCGAGCAGCATGTCGGCGATGATGTTGCCGACGATCAGCGTTGCCGACAGCACCATCATGAAGGTCGCCGTGACATAAACGTCGCCGACCGCCATCGAGCCGACGATGGCGGGCCCGACCGTCGGCAGCGCAAAGATGATCGCCGTCTCGATCTCGCCGGTCAGCATGTAGGGCAGCACCACGCCCTGATACATGATGAGCGGGTGCAGTGCGTTGGGCACGGCATGGCGCATGACGACGGCGCTGCCGGTCAGGCCCTTGGCCTTGGCCGTCTCGACATATTGCGCGTTCAGCGTATCGAGCAGATTGCCGCGCATGACGCGCATATTGTAGGCGAGCCCGCCGAAGGTGGCGATCGCCACCACCGGCCAGACATGCTTGACGAGGTCGGCGAATTTCGCCCACGACCACGGCGCGCCGCCATATTGCGGCGAGAAGAAGCTGCCGATCTCCGACACGTTGAACTGGAAGACCAGGAGATAGACGATGATCAGCGCCATCAGGAAGCGCGGCACCGTCATGCCGAGGAAGGAGATGGCCGACAGCACCGAGTCGATCCATGTGTATTGCCTGGTCGCCGCCCAGATGCCGAAGGTGATGCCGAGCACCGACGCCAGCAGATGGCAGACCAATGCCAGCAGCAGCGTGCGCGGCAGCCGCTCGCCGACCACTGCGGCGACCGGCTTGTTGTAATAGAGGCTGTAGCCGAAATCGCCGCGGGTGATGATGCCGGCGACCCAGTTCAGGTACTGGACGGGCAGCGGTTTATCGAGGCCGTGCTCGACCCGATAGGCCTGCGCCTGCGCGTCGGCTTCGGCAAAAGACGCCCCGCCCTGGTTGATGAGCTGCGAACGGATATAGTCGGCATAGTCGCCCGGCGGCGCCTGGATGATGGCAAAGGTGACCAGGCTCAGGATGACCATGACCGGCACCGCCGATGCTATGCGCATGGCCAGGAATCGCAGCATCGGACCGTTTCTCCTCCTTGGATCTAATCTGTTGCCGCTGACCTTACTCCGTCCCGGCCGCGCGCGCAGCGCGGCCGGGCGTCAGCCAGGGGAGGAAACTCAGTTCGTCGGACCCTTGTCGCCGGGCTTGCCGGGAAGCTGGTCGGGAAAGAGTTCGTATTTCTGCTGCTTGTCGGCGGCGACGAAGACGCGTTCGCGCACGATCGAATCCTCGGCCCAGTTGAACATGAAGATCGGCGTTCCCTGCGGGATGTTGGAGAAGCGCTTGTTGATGATCAGGGCGCCGGGATATTCGGTCAGTCCAATATTGTAGACATGCTCCGTCGAGATCTTCTGGAACGTCTTCATCAGGCTGGCGCGCTCGTCATTGTCTGACGAGGAGACGAACTTGTTGACGATGTCGACAAGCTCCTTTTCGAACGGCATCAGGTCGACCACGCCGCTTTCGGGCGCGCGGTGATCCCAGCTGGTCTTGGGTCCGACGGGCGCGAGTTGCACGGTATTCTGCACGACGGAAGTCAGCTCCTGCTCGTTGCGCCTGATCAGCCAGTCGAAGCGGCCGGAATATTGCGAGGCATCACGCTGGGTGCCGTTGAGGCCGTTGAGCACGACCCTGATGCCAAGCTTTTCCATCTGGCCGACGACGCCTTCGGCGAGGCTCTTGTCGGTGCCGTAGTCATTGTTGACCAGCATCACGATCTCGACATTCTTGCCGCCGGCGGTCCCGGCCGGGAAGTTCACGAAGCCGTCGCCATCCGTATCCTTGAGACCAGCCTTGGCCAGTTCCGCCTTGGCGCCCTCGATGTCGAAGGGATAGTAGACGGTCGAGTTGCGGTCATAGAAGCTGGTGCCCGAGGAAAAGCCACCGGGGTAGATGGCGGTGAACGGCCCCTTGACCAGCGAGTCGCCGAGCGCCTTGCGGTCGAGCGCCATGGTGATGCCCTTGCGGAAGTCCTCATTGCGGTTGAGCTCGCGGATCGCCTGGCCGCGTTCGTCGGGATTGCCCCAGCCATTGGCGGAAAAGTTCATGCGCAGATTGTAGCCGATCAGGCGCGGGCCAAAGGCGAGCCGGGCCGGCGCGTCCTTGTCCGCCGCTCGCTTCAGCGAAGCGACGAAATTCTCCGGCTGCTCGAGGTTGGAGAAGTCGGCGGCCCCTGCCACCGCCTGCACGTCGCGGTCGGCCCAGGTCGACAGCTTGTAGTGCAGTTCGTTGAGATAGGGCAGCTGGTTGCCCTTCTCGTCGACCTTCCAGTAGTAGGGATTGCGACGCAAGACGATGATGTCGTCGGGCCTATACTCCACCGGCACCCAGGCACCCATCACCGGAATGTTCATATATTCCGGCGGGAACGCGTTCTTGAACTGCTCGTAGGTATTCTTCGAGTACTTCGGATGCTGCGGCTTCAGGATATGCGCCGGGCCGGGGCAGAAGGTGCCGTAGGCCATGGCGTAGAGATACTGTTTGGGGAAAGCGTCCTTGAAGGTCCACTCGACGGTGTAGTCGTCGACCTTCTTCAGCGTCGTGCCGACACCGAAGGTTTCCGCTGTGGCGCCGTTCAACGGCGAGACATTGGGGTCGACGACCTCATCGTCCCAGTAGAACATGACATCGTCGGCATTGAAGGCAACGCCGTCAGACCATTTGGCGCCTTCGACCAGGTGCATGGTCAGCGTGTGGCCATCCTTCGACCAGTCCCAGCTCCTGGCGAGGTTGGGCAGCGGCTCGGTGTCCTTGGCCTCGACCTGGAACAAAGGCGCGGTGCGCGTCAGGCATTCCGAAAGGCCGATGTCGATGCCGCCCCATCCTTGGGTCTGGCCGGCGCCATAATTCCAGCCTTCCGGCCGGCCGCCAATGACGTGGCGCATGGTGTCGCCATAAACGCCGATGCCGTCCGGCATGTTGCCGGTCTTGAACACCAGCGGCTCCTTCGGCAGGCGATCCTTGACCGGCGGCAGCTTGCCAGTCTTGACGTATTTCTCGGTGACCCACTCGGGCTCGTGATATTCGGGCAGCGCCTTGAACTCCAGGATGGAATCGCGGGCGACGTATTTGATTTTGCCCTCGGCGGGAAACGCCGCCGGCGCCGGCGGCGTGGTCGGCTCGGACGCGTATGCACTGCCAAGCGCCAATGCCGAGACGCTCAGCGCCAGCCCGGCGAGAATGCCAATTCTTCGCCCGGCGAGAATGCCAATTCCACGAAAGTTCCTCATTGTGTTCCTCCCAGATGTTTCGACGTCTGCTGCTGCCCGCATCTATTCATGACGGCTGATTGGCGAACCGGCCTCCCGCTGTCCGCCTGCCAGCATTCTCAGCCGGCCTGTTTCAGGGCCGTTTTTTCGGCGCGCAGTTCCTCGATCGAGCGCACTTTGCGCCGCGCCGCACCCGCCCAGTCGCGGGTTTTCACCATCGATTTCGAAAGCCGCTCCTTGGCGGCCGGCACGGCATCGGCGTATTGCGGTAGCCAACGCGCCTGGGCGACGACCATCTCGTCGACCATCTGCCAGACCTCTTCCGGCGTCGACACCGCACCCACCAGCGGATCGTGCAGCACCGCGAGCTTGAGCAGGTCAATGTCGCCCGTAACAGCCGCATGCACCGACATCCGCTGAACGTTGATCGAAGCCATGCAGGTGGCCGCGCAGGCTTCCGGCAGCGTGATGCCTGACGCCATGTTGATGCCGAAGCGATCGACGAAACCGGGCGATTCGATGATCGCGTCCTGCGGCAGATTGGTGATGATGCCGGTGTTCTTGACGTTGAAGTGGCCGCGATAGACGCGGTTCGTCTCCAGCGCTTCGAGAATATGGCTGGCATGCTCGTTCGAGCGCTTCGATACGTCGAGCGGCTTCGACGCCGCTTCGAGGAATTGCGGATATTCCGTCTCGAACCAGTTGCGGGTTTCCGTGGAGTAGCGAAGATAGCCGCCGGTCTCGCCATGGATCCAATCGGACATGTCGATCCAGCGGGTGATTTCGTCCGGCCGCTTGCGATACCAGGGCAGATATTCGGAGAGATGACCGTTGCTTTCGGTGGAGTAGACGCCGAAGCGCTTCAGCACGTCGATGCGCAGCTTTTCCTGCTGCGAATAGACCGGATGCGCCTCGAAGGCAGCCACCAGTTCGTCCTTGCCGATCTTGCGGCCGTTGAGCCGCAAATCGATGAACCAGGTTTGGTGGTTGATACCGGAGCAGACATAATCGAGTTCGCTGTGCGACTTGGCGCCGAGCACTTCGGCGATCTGTTCGGCGCCGTGCTGGACACCGTGGCAGAGGCCGACCGTATCGACCTTGCCATATTCGATCGCCGCCCAGGTGTTCATCGCCATCGGGTTGGCATAGTTGAGGAATTTGGCGCCTGGCTCGGCGACCTCCAATATATCCTTGCAGAAGTCGAGGATGACCGGGATGTTGCGCTGGCCGTAGAGGATGCCCCCGGCGCAAATCGTGTCACCGACGCACTGGTCGATGCCGTATTTCAAGGGAATGCGGATATCGTCGGCATAGGCTTCGAGCCCGCCCACCCGCACGCAGCTGATGACGTAGCGCGCGCCTTCCAGCGCCTTGCGGCGGTCGGTCGTCGCCGTCACCCTGGTCGGCAGCTTGTTGGCCTCGACGATGCGGTCGAGGATCGCCTTGATCATTTGCAGATTGTGTTCGCTGAGATCGGTCAGCGCGAATTCGATGTCGCTGAATTCCGGGACGCACAAAATATCGGTGAACAGCTTCTTGGTGAAGCCGACGCTGCCGGCGCCGATAATAGCGATTTTGAAACTCATCACCTCACCTCGATGCATTCGAATGCCGGGTAAGGAGCAACAGGAAAGGGAATGGCGGCTCGCCTCGGCGCGCATGCCATTCGAGCCGGAATTCCGGCTCGTTCTCCTCCCCGCCCGCTCCTCGACCGCGGGTCTTTCGCGTTCTCAGGATTTGGATTATGCCGTTATTCCAGGGCGCGGCCAGAGAACGATTATGCTTTCGAGGGTAATTTTGTGCTGCATGATCTGATCGCCAACGGACAGTTGATGCGCACCATCTCGCTGCCGCGCGGCCGCCAGCGCCTGCATGCCATGCCAACCAGCACCGGCTATGAAGTACGCGAGGGCGTGACTTACGACTGGGATGGGCGCAAGCGCGGCCAGACACCGTTCACCGTGCTGCAGCACACGATCAGCGGCACCGGCCAGCTGCGCTACGAGAACCGCAACTACCGCCTGCAGGCCAACGACACGCTGCTGGTGCTGGTGCCACACAACCATCGCTACTGGCTGGAGAAGGGCGACCGCTGGGAATATTTCTGGATCTCGATGAATGGCGAGGAGGCGCTGCGCGTCCACAAATCCATACTCAGCGTCTCCGGCCCGGTGTTTCGGCTGCAGCCGGAGACGATCGATCATCTCGCCGATTGCAGCCTGCGCCTGATCAAGGGCGGCGCTTCGCCTGGCGCTGCTTCGGCAATCGCCTATGAGGCGGCGATGGCGCTTTACGACGATGTCTTCGGCTCGCACGCCTTCACTGAGAAACAGAGCGTCATGCAGCCGGTCATCGATCATATCAACGCCAATCTCGACAAGCCCTTGCCCGTGGCCGAGCTCGTCCAGATCAGCGGCCTCAGCCGCGCCCATTTCTCGCGCTGCTTCGCCGAGAGCGAAGGCGTTCCGCCGGCCGAGTTCGTGCTGCAGCAGCGGCTGCAGCGGGCGGCGAAGCTGCTAACCAAAGCCGATTTCCTGCCGGTCAAGGAGGTCGCCATCCTGTGCGGCTTCGAGGACGCCAACTATTTCTCGAAAGTCTTCCGCCGGCTCTACGGCATCAACCCGACGCAGTTCCGTACCACCGGCATGTATGCCAGCCTGGGCAGCCTTCGATAGGATTACCCGATGCGGTTGCCGCTTGCGGGATCGAACAGATGCAGCGCCGCCGGATCGGCAGACAGCCGCACCGTATCGCGCGGTCGGATAGTGCTGCGTCCCATGACGAAGACACAAACCAGCTGGTTGGCGAGCCGGACATAGAACTGCGTCGACAGGCCGAGCGGCTCGACCACCTCGACTTCTGCCTTGAGCGGACCATCGTCGGCAAGCTGGATGTGCTCCGGCCGTAGCCCGACGGTGAGCACATCGCCATCCTTCGATGGCAAGCCATCAGGCAATCTCAGCTTCTGGCCGTCGGCCAGCACCGCATCCACCTTGCCGCCCTTGGCGACTGTCGCCGGAAAGAAATTCATGCCGGGCGAGCCGATGAAGCCGGCCACAAAAGTGTTGATCGGCCGATCGTAGAGTTCGAGCGGATGGCCGACCTGCTGGACGTAACCGTCATGCATGACGACGATGCGGTCGGCCATAGTCATGGCTTCGATCTGGTCGTGGGTGACATAGACCGATGTGGTCTTGAGCTGCTGGTGCAGCGCCTTGATCTCGGCGCGCATATGGACGCGCAATTTGGCGTCGAGATTGCTGAGCGGTTCGTCGAACAGGAACACTTTGGGATCGCGCACGATGGCGCGGCCCATGGCGACGCGCTGGCGCTGGCCGCCGGACAGTTGCCTGGGCAGACGTCCGAGGAAACTGTCGAGGCCGAGGCGCTTGGCCGCCGCCCCTACCCTGCCGTCGATCGTCGTCTTCTCCGCCTTCTTCAAAAGCAGGCTGAAGCCCATGTTCGACGACACGTCCATGTGCGGATAGAGCGCGTAGGACTGGAAAACCATGGCAATATCGCGGTCCTTCGGCGCGACATCGTTGACCAGCCGATCGCCGATATGGATCTCGCCGCCCGACACTTCCTCCAGCCCGGCAATCATGCGCAAAAGGGTCGACTTGCCGCAGCCGGACGGGCCGACCAGAACGACGAACTCGCCATCGGCGATTTCGAGGTCGACGCCGTGCAGGATGCGCAGCGAACCGTAGTCCTTCTCGACGTTTTGCAGCGTGACGGAAGCCATCGATTATCCTTTGACCGCGCCGGCGGTGAGGCCGGTGACGAGATAGCGTTGCAGGAAGGCGAAGAAGATGCAGACCGGGATCAGCGCCAGGATCGACGCCGCCATCATCTGCCCCCAGTCCACGGCGAACTTGCCGATATAGGTGAGCAGGCCGACGGCAAAGGTCTTCTGGTCGTCGCTGGAGATCAGCATCAGCGCGAACAGCAATTCGCTCCAGGCGGCGGTGAAGACGAAGCCGAGCGTGGCGCCCATGCCGGGCAAGGTCAGCGGCACGATCACCTTGCGCATCGCCTGCGCCCGGGTGCAGCCGTCGATCATCGCCGCTTCCTCCAGATCCTTCGGAATGCCGTCGAAGAAGGACTGCATCAGAAAGGTGGCGAAGGCGGTGTTGAAGGCGGTGTAGATGATGATCAGACCAACCAGACTGTTGGTCAGGCCAAGCTCGCCCATGACGCGGTAGATCGGCGGAATGACCATCACCAGCGGGAAGGTTTGCGTCAGCAAAAGCATGATCGCCAGCGTTGCCTTGCCGCGAAAGGTGAAGCGCGACATGGCGTAGCCGGCGAGCGTGGCGATGACTGTCACCAAGGCCGCCGTCGACACCGAGACGATAACGCTGTTGAGGAAATAGCGGGGGAAGTCAGAGGCTTCCAGGACAGTGATGAAGTTGCGGAAGGTCGTCTGCGACGGCCACAGCGTGATGCCCTCGGAATAGAGCAGCCGCTCCGGCGTCACCGAAATCTTCAGCGTCCAGAAGATCGGGAACAGGGCGAAGATCATATAGGCGGCAATCGCCGCGTAGAGGCCGACGCCGCTGAAGATGCGCGAGGAGGTAGAGCGTCCGGCAATCATCAGACGTGCCTCACCAGCAACCGGCGGATGGCGATCAGCGCGATCGCATAGGCGATGAGCAGTACCAGTAGCAGCACCGCCACCGCGGAGGCATAGCCCTTGTCCAGCGACTTGAAGGCGCTGACATAGATGTAGACCGGCACCGTGCTGGTCGAGCCGGCCGGCCCGCCCTCGGTCATGACGAAGATCAGATCGGCGAAGGTCGCGATCCAGATCGTACGCAGCATGACGGTGATGACGATGGTCGGCGCCAGGAACGGCAGCGTCACCTTGGTGAAGCGCTGCCAAGGCGAAGCGCCGTCGATTGCGGCCGCCTCATGCAGTTCCGACGGGATCGACTTCAGCGCCGCCAGCAGCGTGATGGCGAAGAACGGAATGCCGAACCAGATGTTGGCGATGATCGGCCCCCACATGGCGGTCGCCGGATCGGACAGCACATTGGTCGGCTCGGCCTTCAGCCCGAGCGTGAAGAGCCAATGCGGCAGTGGTCCGATGATCGGATTGAACAGCCACGCCCAGGTCAGGCCCGACAGGAAAGATGGCACCGCCCAGGGCAGGAACACCACCGCCTGCACGAACTTGCGCCCGACAAACGGTTTGTCGAGCAGCAACGCCAGACCCAGGCCGAGGAAGAACTGGAAGAACAGGCTGGCGACGGTCCACCACAGCGTGTTGACCAGCGCCTGCCCGAGCACCTGGTCGGTCAGCATCGCCTGATACTGGCCTAGACCGACATATTCGGATTTGAAGGCGGAGAACTTCCGGAACGAATAGCTGATGCCGATGATCAGCGGCACCAGCAGCACCACGACCAGCAGAACGATCGCCGGGCTGAGATAAAGCCAGGGCTCGATTGCTGCATGCGTCAGCCGCTTCTTTCGCGGCCGGCCGGCGGATCGTATTTCGGACACGGCATAAGTCATTAGCGCTCAACAATCATGGGTGGGTGCCGACAGCGGCAACAGCACCCTTCTCCCCGTTCACGGGGAGAAGATGCCGGCAGGCAGATGAGGGGCGGCGCCAGCCTTGGGGTGCTCGCGCTGCCCCTCATCCGGGCCTGTCTGTGCATGTCGTTGCCCCAAAACCGCTACGCACTTTTGGGCGATATGCATTCGGGCCACCTTCTCACCGTAAACGGGGAGAAGGTGGAAGAACTACTTCTTGTTCTTGGCCAGCCAGTCCTGCTGTTCCTTGGTCAGGAACGCGGCCCATTGATCGGCAACGTCCTTGGCCGACTTCTGGCCGAGCAGCACTTCCTGGAAATTCTTGATCGCCACCTGGTCGACGAAATTGCCGAGGTTCTCCAGATGTGTCGGCGGCGTCACCATTTCATATTTGGAAGTGTCGCTGAGTTCGGTGAACCAGCCTTTGAACTGCTCGGTCTTGAAGTGGGCATCCTGGTCGGCGCCATTGTGGATCGGCACGACGCCGACTTCCTTGGCCCATTCGAGATTGTCCTTGGGCGACAACAGCGTCGCCATCAGCTTCCAGGCATCGTCCTTGTGCTGCGAATTGGCGAACATCGCCCAGCCGGCATAGCCCAGCGTCGGATAGGATTTGCCGCTTGGCCCCACAGGCAGCGGCGCCACGGCAAAATCGTCGGCACTCATCTTGTCGGCAATGCCGATCAGCGCATCCGGATCCTGGTTGAGCATGGCGCAGGTGCCGGAATAGAAGCCGGTGACGGTCTCGTTAAAGCCCCAGCTCACCGCATCCTTGGGCGCCAGCCCGTCCTTGTACATGTCGGCCAGCATCTGCAGGCCCTTGACCGAGCCCTCCTCGTTGATGGTCGAGGTGCCGTCCTCGTTGAAGTAGCCGCCCTTGCCAGCGGCGATGTTCATGAACATGTGCATGCCGTTGAAGGCGCCCGGGCCACCGCGCAGGCAGTAGCCGTACTTGCCCGGAATGGCGGAGATCTTCTTGGAATCGGCGATGAAGTCGTCGAGCGTCGCCGGCGGGCCGTCGAGACCGGCCTCCTTGAACAGCTTCTTGTTCCAGAACAGCGCATTCACATAGTAGCCGTACGGGATCATGAACTGGGTGTTGTTGACGGTCGAGCCGAATTGCTTGGCGCGGTCGCCCAGCGTCTTGGCGTCGTCCCATTTGGCCATGTAAGGGCCGAGATCCTCGAGCTGGCCGTTGGTCGCGTACAGGCCCATCCAGCGCTCCGGCATCTCGACGATGTCGGGCGTATCGCCGGCCTGCACCATGGTGAGGAATTTCTCGAAGGCCTGCCCCCAGGGCAGCGAGACCACCTCGACCTTGACGCCGGCATTGGCGGCCTCGAACTCGGCGATCTGCTTCTTCAGGAATTCGGTGCGCTGCGGGCTGGTGATGACCTCGACCAGCTTGAGGGTGGTGTCGGCCAATGCGCCGCTGGCGGACATCGCCAGGCCGGCAGCGGTGGCAAGCATGATGCTCAGTCGTTTCATGTTCAGAACTCCCATTTTGAACCCAGTCATTTTTTTGCTTTGTCGAAGGCCTGGCCGATGTCGGCCCAGAGGTCTTCGACGCTTTCCAATCCGACATTGAAGCGGATGGTTCGGGGGCTGACGCCGAAGCGCGCCATCGAATTGAGACCCGGTGTCTGCTCGAGCGAGGCCTTTGCCGGCACGACGAGGCTTTCATGACCGCCCCAGCTGACGCCGATGCGGAAAAATTTCAGCGCATCGACGAAAGCGGGAATGTCGACATCCTCCGTCACCTCGAAGGAGAACAGCCCGGCATAGCCGGCAAGCGTCTTCTTGCCGGGATGGTTGGAATAGGCGGGATGATTGACCCGCTCGACCTTGTCATGCGCCTTCAAGCGCTCGGCGATGATGAGCCCGCTCTTCATGTGATGCGGCAGTCTCAGCGGCAGCGTGCGCAGGCCGCGCAACAGCAGCCAGCCCTCGAAGGGCGACAGCTTTGCGCCAAGCTGCGAGTAGGTCTGGTCGTTGATGTGCTTGATATGGGCGGCCGAGCCCGCCACCACACCGGCGACGGTATCGCTGTGGCCGCCGAGATATTTCGAGGCCGAGTGCAGCACCAGATCGACGCCGTGCAGGATCGGCTTCTGGAACACCGGCGTCGCCCAGGAATTGTCGATGGTGGTGACGATGCCCTGCTCTTTCGCCAGCCGCGTCAGATGTTCGAGATCCTGCAGCTCGAACGTCATCGAGGTCGGGCTTTCCAGGTAGAGCAGTTTGGCGCCGGGAAGAGCCGCGGCCACCGCATCCTGATCGGAGCCGTCGACATAGTCGACCTTGATGTGCAGGCGCGGGAACAACCGCTCGAACAGTCGGTAGGCGTCACCATAGCAGTTGCGCACCGCAACGATGCGCTCGCCGGCGCCGACAAAGGCAAGCAATGTCGCGCTGATCGCCGCCATGCCGCTGGAGAATCCGCGCGCGGCTTCCGCACCTTCGAGCGCTGCGACGCGTGACTCGAATTCCATCACCGTCGGGTTGTCGCCGCGCGAATAGATCGGCTGCTTCCTGCGCCCGGCAAAGGTGTCGGCCATGTCGGCATAGCTGGCGAAGGTGAACAGCGAGGTCTGGTAGATCGGCGGCACCACCGCATTGCCAGGGAACGGGTCGTCATGCGCCAGAAGCGTCGCCGCCTCGGCGAGATAGTCGCTGCCGGAAATGCCTGGGTCGAAGCTGTGCTCGTTCATGTGCGGACCGAAAGTTTGAGGTTGGCGGCGCCGCGCTTCAAATCGTTCTCGACCGTGGCGATCAGTTTCAGCGCTTCGGCCCGGGCGCCTTCCGGATCGTGCGCGGCGATGCAGTCGAACATGGTGCGGTGGTAGGGAAAGCTTGCGTGGCCGAAATCGCGCACGCCGAGCGGATGTTCCCAGAAGCGGTGGAACAGTTCGTGCATGGCGGCGATAATCTGCTCGAACAGCGGATTGCCGCAGGCGCGGTAGATCGCCTGATGGAATTCCCAGTCCTCTTCCGACGACATGCCGGCGCGGCTGAGAAACTCTTCCTCCATGATGTCGAGCTTGCGCTCGATCTCGGCGAGGTCGTCCCTGTCGGCACGAATGGCGCAAAGGGCGGCGGCTTCCGCTTCCAGCGCGCGGCGGATTTCCAGCGTGCGCATCAGGCCGGTGAAATCATTGCCGCCGGCAAGCGTCAGCGGCATGTGCAGCATGTCGAGCGAGACGGCGGCCTTGAGATAGGTGCCCGAGCCCTGCCGGCGCTCGACCAGGCCAAGCCCTTCCCAGCGCGTCAGCGCCTCGCGCACCGTATTGCGGCTGACCTTCAGACGCTCAGCGAGGATGCGTTCGGTCGGCAGCCTCTCACCGGGTTCCAGCTTCTCGCGCATGACGAAGCCGGCCAACGCCTTCAGCACCGCGTCGTCGCGGGCCGTCGTCTGGATCGGCGGAAGGCTGAATTGGGTCACCGGGGCTATTACCGAAGTGGTTCAATGGTCCAACCAATTTCTGCACAGACGAAGGGACCTGTCAACAGTGGAAACGCAGCAAGGCCGAAGGGCCAGGGGATGCACCTTCGGCCTTGCTGCTTCAGCCGTGGATGCGCGCCGGCGCAGCGGCGGCGCGAGCCTCGCGCCAGCGAGCGAAGATTGCCTCGCGAACCCGCCTCGAACCAGAGAGGCGCTTTTTTGCCTGCGCCAGCACCGCAGGCGACGCCTCGGCGGGCGTGCCGGACCGAAAGGGAGGAGCCGGGGCGTATTCGAGCGAGAGCTGCACGATCTCGGCCTCCTCCTGTCCAAGCAGCCTCGCAACCAGCGCCAGGCCGAAGTCGATCCCCGAAGTGACGCCGCCGGCGGTGATGAGCTTGCCGTCTTCGACGATACGCTCGTCGACCGGGATCGCTCCGAACTCCTCAAGGAAATCATGCGCATACCAGTGCGTGGTCGCGCGCTTGCCCCTCAGCAGTCCGGCCGCCCCAAGCACCAGGGCACCGCTGCAAACGGAGGTGATGTAGCGCACCTGCCCCGCGCGCTCCCACACGAAATCGAGGACTGTCTGGTCCTCCAGCAGCGCGTTGACCCCGCCCCCGCCAGGAATGCACAGCACGTCGAGGGGCCGGCAATCGTCAAAGGTCGCGGTTGGCGTCAGCGAGAGGCGCGTCGATGACGTCACCGGGTTGCGATCCTTCCAGATCAGTTCCACCTCGGCATCCTTGGCCGATGCCAGGACTTCGTATGGGCCGGTGAGGTCGAGTTGTTGGACGTCGGGGAATACGAGGATGCCGAAACGAAGGGGCATGGAAATCTCCGTGGGTTGACTTCCGGCAATCTACGGCATCATGGTTTGGCACGATTGCCATTCATCCCTCGCTTCGGGCCAAACCAATGCGCCGTATCGAAGTACTTGCCTATCCCGACATCCAGCTCCTCGACGTCAGCGGACCGCTGCAGGTCTTTGCCAGCGCCAATGATTTCAAAAGGCAGGCCGGCGAACCGGCTCCTTACGAGGTCGTGGTCGTCGCCGCCTCACCGCGCATCCGGACATCGGCCGGTCTCGTGCTGGAGGCAGCAGTGCTGCCAACCCACGGAGGTAAGATCGACACGCTGCTTGTCCCCGGAGGATGGGGCGTCAACGCGGCCTGCGACGATCCCGTGCTGGTCCAGTGGATCGCCGGTCGCTCGCGCGATGCCACCCGAACCGCTTCCGTCTGCAGCGGCGCCATGCTGCTGGCGACGGCTGGCCTGCTCGACGGCCGCCGCGCGGTGACCCATTGGGGACGCTGCGCGGAGTTCGCCCGGCGCTTTCCCGCGGTCCGGCTCGAACCCGATCCGATCTTCATCCGCGACGGCAATGTCTGGACATCCGCCGGCGTAACGGCGGGGATCGATCTCGCCCTCTCCCTCGTCGAGGCCGACCTTGGCCGGCACACGGCGCTCGGCGTGGCGCGCGAGTTGGTGGTCTTCCTGAAACGTCCCGGTGGCCAGGCGCAATTCAGCCAGACCCTCAAGCTGCAGCAAGGCGACGGGCGCTTCGACCGGCTGCATGGCTGGATCCTCGAAAATCTGGCCGGTGACCTGTCGCTCACGCAGTTGGCCGACCACGCCAATATGAGCCCGCGCAGCTTCTCGCGGCGCTATCGCGAGGCCACCGGCCGGACACCTGCCCGCGCGATCGAGGAGATCCGGATCGAGGCGGCGCGGCGGATGCTGGAGCGTGGCCAGCCCGTCAACCAGACGGCCCGCCGCTGCGGTTTCGGCTCGGAAGAAACCATGCGGCGCGGCTTTCTGCGCGTGCTGGGCACCAATCCGCGCGCCTATCGCGAGCGTTTCTGATCGCGACTGCTTGCTCCATTAGGCCGGCGGTCGATGCCGTAGAAATAGAGCCTCTCTAGCATTCAGGCGGGATGCTGTAGCTGGCTGAGCCCGCCATCGACGACGAGGGTCGCGGCGTTCATGAACGGGCACTCCTCGGAAATCATGAACACAGCGGCCAGCGCGATCTCGCGCGCCGAGGCGATGCGGCCGCCGGGATGCAGCGCCAGCGTCCTGGCGCGCGCCGCAACCGGATCGGCAAAACTGTTCCAATAGTCGGCTGCCTTCTGCGTCTCGACATAACCGGGCGCCAGCGCGTTCACGCGCACGCCCTGCCCGGCATATTCCAGCGCCAGCGACTTGGTCAGCCCAAGCAGCGCGTGCTTGGCCACGGGATAGGGGAAGGTATGAGGGATGATGGTGAAGCTGTGCGTCGAGGCGATGTTGAGGATCGCGCCACCGCCATTTGCGATCATTGCCGGCAGCACCGCCTTGGCGCAGTTCCAGGCGCCTTTGACGTTGACATCGAAATTGCGGTTCCACTCCTCCTCAGTCGCCTCGAGCGGCGTCGAGAACACATTCATCCCCGCATTGTTGATCAGCGCGTTGATCGGCCCGATCGCGTCGGTCGCCCGGCTGACGGCAGCGGCAATCGCGGCCCCGTCGCTGATGTCGGCTGAGACATGCCCGACATGGCCCTGCGGTGCTGCTAGGCCGGCGACCGTTTTGTCCAGCAGCGCGCCGTCGCGATCGACCAGGAACAGTTTTGCGCCTTCGGCAAGGCAAGCTTCAGCGATGGCAAGCCCGATGCCTTGCGCGGCGCCGGTGAGGAAGATGCGTTTGCCGGACAGGCGCTCAGCCATGGCTGTCACTCCACTGGAAGACGGATCAGCGCCGGCCCAGTGCCGACGAACGCAGATTGTCGAGCAAAACGGCAAGCAGCAGGATCACGCCGCGCACAATGTACTGGTAGAAGGCTGGGATGTTGAGCAAGTTCATGGCGTTTTCGGCGATGCCCATGATCAGCACGCCGACGATGACGCCCGACATGGTGGCGCGGCCGCCGGCAAGCGAGACGCCGCCGAGCACGCAGGCCGAGATGACCGAGAGTTCAAGCCCGACCGCCGCATTGGGCTGGCCCGACGTGATGCGCGAGGCCAAAAGGATGCCGGCGATGCCACAGACCACGCCTTGCAGAGCAAAGATCCAGATGCGCGTCCAGTCGACATTGACGCCCGCCAGGCGCGAGGCCTCCGGGTTGCCGCCGATGGCCAGCGTGTTCTTGCCGAAGACGGTACGATTGAGGACAAAACCGAAGATGCAGAACAGCACGGCCAGGACCCAGACCGGCGTCGGAATGCCGAACAGCTTGGATAGCGCCAGCTGGTAGAAATCCGGGCTGTTGATGCCGACGGCGCGGCCATCGGATGCTATCAGCGCAAGGCCGCGCACGATCTGCATGGTGGCCAGCGTCGTGATCAGCGCGTTGATGCGGAATTTGGCGATGACGACGCCATTGATGAAGCCGACGAAGGCGCCGCAGGCGATTGCCGCGAGAAGCCCGAGCAGGATCGAACCGGTATAGTTCGACGCCATCACCGCGACCATGCCGGCGAAAGCAACGATCGAACCGACCGAGAGGTCGAAGTCGCGCGCGGCGAGGCAGAACATCATCGTGCAGGCGACGATGCCGACGGTGACCACTGATTGCAGCAGGCCGAGCATGTTGCGGTCGGTCAGAAAATTCGGCACCAGCAGCGACACCAGCGCGAAGGCGACGATGAAGATCACGACGAGGCCCTGTTCGCCGAGCAGGATCTTCTTCAACTGATCGGTCATGGCAAAGATCCTCAGGATGCGATCGCGTCGGGGGTTTTCTGATCGGGAAGAGCGGCGGCCAGGATCGCTTTTTCGGCGAACTGGTCGCGCGCGAGTTCGGCGCTGATGCGCCCGCCGCACATCACCAGGATGCGGTCGCAAATGCCCATCACTTCCGGCAGTTCGGACGAGACGACGACGATCGCCATGCCGTCTTCGGCAAGCTGGTAGAGCAGTTCGTAGATTTCCGCTTTGGCGCCGACATCGATACCGCGTGTCGGCTCGTCGACGATAAGCACGCGCACGCCCTGCTCCGACAGCCAGCGGCCGAGAATGACCTTCTGCTGGTTGCCACCGGAGAGGTTGATGATGTCCTGCTTGCGCGACGGCGTGCGCACCTTGAGCTTCTTGATGAAGGTCTCGGCGGTGGCGATCTCGCTAGCGCGGTTCAAGATTCCGAAGCGTGTGTGATGACGCCGCGACGAGATGTTGATGTTCTCCTCGATCGAGCGGCCCTGGATGATGCCGTCATGCTTGCGGTCTTCCGAGCACAAAACGATCCCGGCGCGGATCGCGTCATGCGGATCGGTGGCATGCACGACCTTGCCGTCCACGCTGATGCTGCCACCTGAGCGCGGGTCGGCGCCGAACACCAGCCGCATCAGTTCCGAGCGCCCCGCGCCGATCAGGCCGAAGAAGCCGACGATCTCGCCCGCCCTCGCCTCGAAGCTGGCGGGCGTCGTCAGTTTTACTCCGCAAACAGCGTCGACCTTCAGCCGGACATCGCCGGCCGGGCGTGGGCGAAACCCCCAGATATCGGAGATTTCGCGGCCGACCATTTCGGCGACGACCTGGTCGCGTGTGACGTTTTTCAGCGACGCATGGTGCGCCGCGAGCTTGCCGTCGCGCAGCACGGTCAGGCTGTCGCAGAGGCGGAACACTTCGTCCAGCCGGTGCGAGACATAGATGATTACCTTGCCCTCGCCGCGCAGGTCGTCGATCAGGGCAAACAGGATTTCGCTTTCGCGCGACGACAATGACGAGGTCGGCTCGTCCAGAGCGATGACGCGCGCGTCGAGCATGATCGCCTTGGCGATCTCGACCATCTGGCGCTCGCCGATCGACAGCGTCTTGACCTTGCGGCTGATATCGATGTCGATGCCGGCTGATTTCAGCTTGGCGCCAACATCGTCCAGCATCCTGGCACGGGCGATGATGCCGGCGTTGGCGGGGAAGCGGCCGAGGCTGAGGTTTTCGGCAACAGTGAGCTCGGGAACCAGCTGCAGTTCCTGGTGGATGACGATGACGCCATTGTCGAAGGCATCTCGCGTCGTTGCATAGGCTTGCATCTTGCCGTCGATGAGGATCTCGCCGTCATCGGCATGCTGGTCGCCGGACAGGATCTTGATCAGCGTGGATTTGCCGGCGCCGTTCTCGCCCATCAGGCCGTGCACGGCGCCCTTGTCGACGCCGAACGAGACGTCCGACAGCGCCTTGACGCCCGGATAGGTCTTGGTGATTTCCGAGAAGTCGAGAAAGGACATGGGGCGCCTATCCTTTTGCCATGCCAAACAGGCGGCGACTGTGAGCCGCCGCCTGTTTGTACAGGGAGGATTATTCGATGCCGAGACCCTTGCGGACCGTCTGGTAGTCGTCGCGCTTGGCCAGCGCACCGGCGGTCAGGATGAGCTTCTCGGGTTCCTTGTTGTTGGCGACCCAGTCATACATGTTGAGCGCAGTCTCGTACCCGTGACGCTTCGGCGAGATGATCACCGTGCCGACGAAGCCGGTGGCGGTCGGCTTCTTGAACTCGTTGATCGCCGAATCCGCGCCGCCAATGCCGACGCCGATCACGTTTTCGGCCGGGATGCCGACGCTTTCGGAAGCGCGCACGGCGCCGAGAACGGCTTCGTCGTTGAGGCCGAAGGAGACCCACTTCTTGATGTCGGCATGGGCGTTGAGTACCACCGTCGCCGCATTGAGCGCAGCCTCGGTATCGGTCTTGGCCTGCGGCGCGTCAAAGATGTTTTCGGCCTTGAAGCCGTTGGCCTTCAGCACCGAAATGGCGCCTTCGACCCGGTCGACGGCGGTCGGCAACTGATCATAGGAGACGCGGATGGCGCCGACCTCGTCGGCCTTCCAGCCGCGCGCCTTCATTTCGTCGACGATCGCCTGGCCGACGGCCTCGCCGATCTTGGTCGCCGAAATGCCCATATGCGGCACGTCTTCCAGCGCCTTCCCGTCTGCGCCGACCAGACGGTCATCAACCGTCATCAGCTTGAGATTGTTGGCGGCGGCCTTGGCGACGATGCCGGGGCCGAGCTTCACATCAGGCGTGCAGACGATGAAGCCTTGCGCGCCCTGCGCGCCGAGATTGTCGATCGCCGACATCAGCTTCTCACCGTCCTCGGCGCCGATCTTGACCAGGGTAAAACCCTTCTCCTTGGCAGCCTGGTCGGCGAACTTCCATTCGTCCTGGAACCACGGCTCTTCCGGCTGTTTGACGATGAAACCGATCTTGGTGTCCTGAGCATATGCAGCGATGGTCGTGACGGACAGCACGGCAAGGGCGCCCGCGACGAGCGCGGTCTTCAGAAGTCGCATGATTACCTCCCAGCGATGGCCGGGCGCTCAGCCCGGATGCAGAGTCTCTAATTCTTTTTATCATACTCGTCAATTGATCTGGTATGATAATTGAGCTACATGCTCCGACCAGGGATCGCTGGCGTAAATCATCCGCATCCGGTAAGGCCGGGGACGCGAGATCAGTGGTTTCGCCGCCTTGGAGGAGGGCTGAGGTGACCGAGACTTCGAAGAAGGCATCAGGCGACACCCGCCGCCCGCGCGTCATGCCCGATGTGACCAAGGCGCTTGCCTCAGACATCTTTTCCGGACGCTATCCCGCCGGCTCGTCCCTGCCGACCGAAAACGAACTCGGCGTCGAATATGGCGTCAGCCGCACCGTCATCCGCGAAGCGCTGAAGGTGCTGGCCGCCAAAGGGCTGGTGCTGTCGCGGCCGCGCATCGGCACGGTTGTATGTGAACAGGACAACTGGAACATCATCGACCCGCAGGTGCTGGCCTGGCACGCGCCGCATGCGCTGGACGACAAATTGTTCGACGCCATCCTCGAAACGCGCCGCGCCATCGAACCTCTGGTAGCTGAACTGGCGGCGACTCGTGCGACGCTGCAGGAGATCGCCGATCTCGAAGCCGCCTGGCGCGGCATGGCCAATGCCGGCGAGGATCTCGCCGCCTTCTCGCGCTCGGACATCACCTTCCACCAGATCGTCTATGCCGCGAGCCACAACCCGATCTTCCGCCAGATCGGCAATCTGATCGACACCGGGCTGAAATTCTCGCTCGAAGCAACGGCGACCATTTCGCTCGCCCGGCGCATGGAAGCGGTGGCGGCGCACCGCGAGGTGGTCGAGGCACTGCGCATGCGCGATGCCGCGGCAGCGCGTGCGGCGGCAGGCCGGATCCTCGACCTTGCGGCGCGCGACCTGGTCAGCGCCAAGAAACTCAAGAACAACTGAGACCAGCATGAAAATCATCTCGCTCACCACCTACATCGTCCCGCCGCGCTGGCTGTTCCTGAAGATCGAGACCGATGCCGGCGTCACCGGCTGGGGCGAGCCTGTGGTCGAAGGCCGTGCGCTGACGGTCGAGGCAGCGGTCAAGGAACTTGGCGATTATCTGATCGGCAAGGACCCGCGCCTGATCGAGGACCATTGGACGGTGATGCATCGCGGCGGCTTCTACCGCGGCGGGCCGATCCTGATGAGCGCCATTGCCGGCATCGACCAGGCGCTGTGGGACATCAAGGGCAAGGCGCTCGGCGTGCCTGTGCACGAACTGCTCGGCGGCAAGCTGCGCGACAGCATCAAGGTCTATTCCTGGATCGGCGGCGACCGGCCGGCGGAAGTGGCTGATGGCGCCAGGGAAGTGGTGGCGCGCGGTTTTCAGGCGCTGAAGATGAATGGCACCGAGGAACTGCAGATCGTCGACAGCCATGACAGAATAGATGCGGCTGTCGAACGAGTCGCCATGGTGCGCGAGGCCGTTGGGTCCAACATTGGCATCGCTGTCGATTTCCACGGCCGCGTCCACCGGCCGATGGCGCGCATGCTGGTCAAGGAGTTGGAACCCTACCGGCTGATGTTCATCGAGGAGCCGGTGCTGAGCGAAAATCGCGAGGCGCTGAAGGAGATCGCCGCCCTCGGCTCGACGCCGATCGCACTCGGCGAGAGGCTCTACAGCCGCTGGGATTTCAAATCGGTGTTCGAACAGGGCGCCGTCGACATCATCCAGCCGGACCTGTCGCATGCCGGCGGCATCACCGAATGCCGCAAGATCGCGGCGATGGCCGAGGCCTATGACATTGCGGTGGCGCCCCACTGCCCGCTCGGCCCGATCGCGCTCGCCGCCTGCCTGCAGCTCGATGCCGTCAGCTACAACTGCTTCATCCAGGAACAGAGCCTCGGCATCCAGTACAACGCCGCAAACGATTTGCTCGACTATGCCGCCAACAAGGACGTCTTCCGCTACGAGGATGGCTATGTCGCAATCCCCGATGGTCCCGGCCTCGGCGTCGAAATCGACGAGGACTACGTCAAGGAACGCGCCAAGGAAGGCCACCGCTGGCGCAACCCGGTCTGGCGTCACAAGGACGGCTCGTTTGCCGAGTGGTAGTCCGGCCGATCTTGCTGCCAGGCCTTCAGGACCTCGAGCTCAATTTCGCGGTGGCGCCAGCGTAACGCAGGCCTCTGATGGGCCGCGGCGCCGAGCACCAGCGCATGGGAACCGTCGGCGCCGGCAAGCCGCAACTGCTGACCGCCTGGGTTGCGGCAAGCGATCGAAAGCGGTCGCTATCCTGGGACATGGCGGATGTCCTGTTCTCATCGACCTTTTCTTGGCCCGCCAGCCGCGTCACCTGCCCGCGGCGTGCCGGCCTGCGTTCCTGCCGGAGAAGATGCAGCTGCCGAGAAATGTCCCTTCCAGCGCATTGTAGCCGTGATAGCCGCCGCCACCGCCGCCGGCCACCTCGCCTGCCGCATAGAGCCCGGCAATGGGCGCGCCATTGCCATCGAGAACCTGCGAATTGAGATTGGTGTGCAGGCCGCCAAGCGTTTTGCGCGTCAGGATTTTGAGGCGCACCGCGATCAGCGGCCCGTGCCTGGGATCGAGTATCTTGTGCGGCTTGGTCACCCGGAAGATCTTGTCGCCGATGTAGTTGCGGGCGCCGCGGATGGCTGTGACCTGCGCATCCTTGGTATAGGCATGGTCGACCTCGCGATCGCGCGCCACGATCTGGGCGTTGAGCCCGTCGTAGTCGAGCAGATTGTCGCCTGACAGCGCGTTCATCCCGGCGACCAAGTCGGCCAGGTTGTCGCGGACGACGAAGTCCTCGCCCTTTTCCAGGAACGCTGCCACCGATGGTGGCGCCTTGCCGCCGCGCCGGTTCTTCAGCACGGCCCGCCAATCCTTGGCCGTAAAGTCTAGGTTTTGCTCCGAACCCGACAGCACGAACTCCTTCGAAGCGATCGTCTTGCTCAGCACGAACCAGGAATAATCGTGTCCCGTCGACAGGATACGCTTCAAGGTGCCGAGCGAATCGAAGCTCGGGAAGAACGGCGCCTCCATGCGTTGTCCCAGAGCATCGAACCATAGCGGCGACGGCGCCGACAGGATGCGAATGCCGTGGTTCGGCCAGATCGGATCCCAGTTCTTGATCCCCTCGACATAGTGCCACATGCGGTCGGCGTTGATGACGGCCCCGCCGGCGTCCTGGGTGATCGCCACCATGCGGCCGTCGACATGGTGCGGCACGCCGGCAACCATACGCTTCGGCGCTGGCCCCAGCCGCCCGACCGGCCAGACCTTGCGAACCAACTCATGATTGCCGCCGATCCCGCCGGAGGTGACGATCACGACACCGGCCGAAAGGTCGAAATCGCCGACGGCCGTGCGGCTCGACTGCTTGCCGCGCTCGACATCGGATGCCTCCGGAATTTCGCCCGCGACGCCGGTGACCGCGCCGTTGGTCTTGATCAGCCGGCTGACCTGATGACGGAATTTCAAAGTGATCAGCCCTTTGGCGACGTGCTCGCGCACGCGCCTTTCGAACGGCGCGACCACGCCCGGCCCAGTGCCCCATGTCAGGTGGAAGCGCGGCACTGAATTGCCGTGGCCATTGGCCAGCGCGCCGCCGCGCTCGGCCCAGCCGACCACCGGCCACCAGCGCATGCCCATGGCGTAGAGCCACGGCCGCATCTCGCCGGCGGCGAAATCGACATAGGCTTCCGCCACTTTCCTTGGCCAATGGTCCTCGGGCCGGTCGAACTGGGCAGAGCCCAGCCAATCCTGCCAGGCGAGGTCGCGGCTGTCCTTGATGCGCAGGCGGCGTTGCTCGGGCGTGTTGACCAAAAACAGGCCGCCGAGCGACCAGAATGCCTGGCCGCCGAGAAAACCGCCACCCTCTTGCTCGACGATGATCACGCGTTTGCCGGCATCGCCGAGTTCCGCGGCTGCGGCCAGGCCGGCCAGCCCGCCGCCAACGATGATTGCATCCGCGTCAGCCATTGTCGTAGCTCCTGTGCCGGCTTTTGTTTTTGAGATCGGATGCTCGTTGCTAGCCGCGCAGCGCGTTCCAGATAATGCGCGGCAGCTTCATGAGGCTCGGCCGGTAGTTGAACTCGGTGATCAGGCGGCCGACCATGTGTGCCCTTTTGTGGGTCAGGAACCAGGCCGGCTTCGGCATGATGCGGAACGGCGCTTCGAGCACGCTGCGTTCCGGTCTGTCGAACAAATAGGTGTTGTGGACGACGCCGATGCCGCTCTGCACGTCGTCGAGCGTGTGGCCAGGGAAAGCACCCCAGGTCGGGCGCAGCAGCGCGAACAGAACGCCGCTCCAGGAATTGATGCCGATGCCGCCATAGCGCAGTTCGGCAATGATTTCCTCGAGGCGCTGCCGGCCGATCTCGGCGATCGTCCTGGGATGGATGAGGATGTTGGCGGCAAGCGTGCCGTGCAGCTTTTCATTGGCGTAGGCGACAGCGGCGCGCAGATAGGATTCCGCATTGCCCGCCGGCAGCCGCATGACGCTGAGCGCCGGCGCGAACACCTCGGCATTTTCGAGATAGGTATCCGTGCCCGGCCGGAACGGCACCACCACGCAGGCCGGCCCGCCGGGCCGCTCGAATTTCTGTACGCTGTCGGCATGCGCCTCGAAGGCGGCGAGGCGCTCGGTCGCGCCGGGATAATAGGCCGGGCGCGACGGGGCTTTCTGCATCATCTTTTCGAGGGCCGCCAGAAGCGCGTCGGATTTGTCCCAGCCTTCGGGCAACACGAGCATTTGGCAGGCGATACAGTTGAAACCGGAATTGTTGAGCTTCTGTGTGGCGATCAGTTCGGCATGGTAGGCGATGTCGGCATTCGACCATGGGCCGGGCACCACGATGGTCGGCGCCACGCCGCCAAGCTCAGAGGTGATACGCCGGCTGTTGCGCGGCGTGCCCGCCGCCTTGTTCTTGCGGCCCTCCTCGCCGGGACCCCAGACGATCGCGTCATGCGAGGCGGCGGCACCGGTGATGTGGATGTCGTCAACGAGATCGTGGTTGCACAGATACGCACCGACATCGGTGCCGCCGCGCACGATGCGCAGCGCGCCGAATTCGATCAGCGGCCGCAGCGCCGGCCGCAGGAAATCAACGAGGTAATCATTGACCGGGTTCATCTTGAGCAGAACCACCTGGTGCTCGACCAAAAGCTTGTGCAGGCAGTCGAGCGGCGCGATCGAGGCGACATTGCCGGCGCCGAGCACGAGGCCGATCTTGCCCTTGCGGCTGGTGCGCGGCGCGTCATAGGCCGATGCGGTGTTTGCGGCGAGGTTCGCCTTGGTCACGCCGGGCTGCATCCAGATCTCTGCCTTCAGCCCGGTGAACAGCACCTTGTCCCAAAGCGAATTCGGAACCACCGTCACCGCCACCTGTCCGCTAGGCAAGGTGCGGACCGGCAGTCTGTCGAGGAACTTCTTGCCCTCCATCAGGCTCAGCGTGTGGATGAACTGGTTGCAGCCATCCATCAGCGCCGCCGGGCCAGCCAGCCATTCCTCACCTTCCAGCGGCGAGCCGGTCGGGATGCCCTTCTTGCGCGTCGCGGTTTTGACCCACGCCTCGGCGACCTCGCGGATGTGATCCTTGACCTGCCGCAGCAAGGCGATCCGCTCGCCATTCGAGGTCTGCGCCCAGTCGTCCTTCCTGGCGTCGAGATCGGTGAGCGCGAGGTCGAGTTCGGCTGCCCATTCAGGCTGCACGGGCTGGGTTTTGACTGCCTTGGCAACCATCCTATCCTCCTCCACCTCGATCTCTTTGTTTGACGCAATTCCTGTGGGAAAACCGCTTCACACTTTTCCTGGAATTGCTCTACGAAAACGGCAGTGCGGCCCATTGCTCGACGAATTTCCCGCCGGAATAGACCTGGATCGAACCGAACTGTTGTAGCACGAATTCGCTCTGCGTCGGACGCAGGAAGGCGTAGTCGTCAGGCCCGACATTGACGTTGTCGGGCAGCGCCATGAATTGCTGATTGGTCGAAAAGCCGAACGTCTTGTCGGTCTTCATCCCCACGGGATGGACGGGCTTCGCCATCCATTTTCCGCCATAGAGAAAACAGCCGCGCCGCGGCAACAGCCCGAGCTTCTGCAGCAGCCAGGAGCGCTGGTCGAGGCCCGGCACCTGGACATCGACCACCTTCAGGATCGGTGTCGCGATGAAAGCGGCAGGCTGCAATTGGTTGAGGCTCGGCACGTCGAAATCGGTCGGCAGCATGAAAGCCGATCCGATGGACAATTCATTGGCGCCGACCCAGCTGTCATAGAGCAATGCGGTGCTGCTGCCGCCAAGATTGAGGATCTTGCGCTGGTCGGCGGCAAGGCAAGCGACATACTGGCGAAACAGGCTGATCGCCTTGACGCGCGCCTTGGCCGGTCCTCCCAGCAGTTTGGGGATATGGCCGATATGCGCCTCGTAGGCCATGACGCCTTCGCATTTCAGCCGCGGGTAATTCGCCAACGCGGAAACTGCCCGGGCCAGTGAGTCGGGATCGCTGATACCGCCGCGATGAAGGCCGACATCGACCTCGAAGCAGACGCGCAGCTCGCGGTCGAGCTCGGCGGCAAGCGCGCCATAGGCGGCCAACCGCTCCTCGGTGTCGATCAGCCAGACGATCCGCGACGTAGCTTTGCCGAGCCCGGCGAGAATGCCCTTGGTCAGCGCGTGCCTGGCGCCGGCAACCGGCATCGGCTTGCCTAACAGGAGATCGACATCGGGAGACGCTTTCAGCATCTCGGCGCTGATCGGCAGATGAAAGGTCATCAGCCTGTCGGTCGCAAACGCCGCGCGGATATGTTCGATCAGCGGCAGGCATGGCAGCGACTTGTCGACGAGGCGCAGATCGAGGCCCGTGGCGAACTTCGCCTTGATCGCAGCGATGTTGTGATCGAGCCGGTCGAGATCGAGCACCAGGCAAGGCTGAAAGATCCCGGCCGCCCTGAGCGCGCCGGACATTTCGGCGAAATAGGTGTCGGTCAGGCTCATGCCGCGACGCCGAGCAGCCTGGCAATATAGGGCGACACGAAGCGGTTGTCCGGGTCCATCTCGCGGCGGACCGCCATCGCATCGTTCCAGCGCGGATAGAGCGCGCTCAATTCCCTTGATGTCAGGCTGTGCATCTTGCCCCAATGCGGGCGGCCGCCGCGCTTCCTGAAGATCGGCTCGGCGGCGTTGAAGAACGCCATCGGATCGCGCTCGACGCCGTGATGGATGGCGATGGAACAGGTCGGGCGCTTGTAGAAGGGGCTGAGCCAGACATTGTCGGGCGCGACGACGCGCACCTCCATCGGAAAATAGACCTCTGGAAACCGCGTCTCGAGCAGCGCAATGATTTCGCTGAGTGCGGCCGCCCCTTCCTCGAACGGCAGGTGGTATTCCATTTCGTTGAACTTGACGTTGCGCTCGGAGGTGAAGACCTTCAGCCACTCCTCGATATAATCCTCGGCCGGCACCTTGGCGAAGGCCGAGCCGATGAGACGGCGGCGCAGCCAAGGGAGCCAGCTGAGATAGTCGCGCAGTTTTCTCAGCGTCGTCACCGCATCGTCGTCTTCCGTCGGCGGACGCACCGTCGCCGGCGCCTCGGTGATGTCGCTGCCAATCAGCAGCGCCTGGCCGGAAAACGGCACATAGTAGAACTCGGCCGAACGATGCGCCGTCATGGTGCTTTCGAATTGCGCAAGCACATCGGCGATCGGCGCCGTCCAGCGGCGGTGCCGCATCCGGTAGCTCGCCACGTTGCGGATCGTCACTTCGGTGACGGCGCCGAAGGCGCCGAGCGAGGCGCCCATGGCATCGATCATGTCGGGGCTGTTGGCGCAGTCGAACTCTTTCACGGCGCCACGCCCGTCGACGATCTGCATCGCCTCGAGCTGGGTATGGTAAGCGCCGAGCGTGATGCCCGAGCCGTGGGTGGCGGTGCCCAGCGCCCCGCCGAACGCCTGCTTGTCGATGTCGCCCATGTTCGGCAGCGCCTGGCCGACGCCGTGCAACAGCTTTGCCAGCGCGCCGATCTTGGTGCCGGCGCCGACCCGTGCTGTCAGCCTTTCGGGATTGTGCGACCTCAGGCCCTCGAAGCGATCAAGCGACAGGATCGTCCCGTCATTCTTAACCAGAGGCGTGAAGGAATGGCCCGTGCCAGCGAATCGAACTGGTCCCGGCGCGTTGCGAATGGCACCACTCAGCTCATCGAGACTCTGCGGTTCGGCAAAAGCCTGCGGCGTGGCCGTGACATAGCCCGACCAATTGCTCCACTGGCTGATAGCCTCTCCCAAAATTGCCTCCCTGGGACGCCGGCTTTGCCGGTCTTTCTCCTAGCGCTGAATAATATGATACATACTCAGCTTTTCGGATATGATACATTGTCAGCTTTCTGTCAACCTGGCAATCGGAGGTGTCTTGCGTCCGCGCCGGCCGCATGGATCTACAGCGACGCACGCTGAGCCGGCGTCGGCATTGAACGCAGTTCGTTGCCCCTTCAAGCCAGCCCAAACGTTTCCACGGCCCGCATGATGCCGCGCAATTCGGCCAAACCCTTCAGGCGGCCGATCAGCGAGTAGCCGGGATTGATCCTTGTCTTGCCGATATCGTCGGCGAGCAGGTGGCCATGGTCCGGCCGCATCGGGATTTGCCAGTCGGCTCGGCCCTCCTTGCGGCGGCGCGCCTCCTCCTGCATCAGCGCCAGGATGACATGCGCCATGTCGGTGCCGCCTTCGAGATGCTCGGCCTCGTAGAACGAGCCGTCATCCTCGATGGTGATGTTGCGCAGATGGGCGAAGTGGATGCGGTCGCCGAATTCCTTGACCATGGCGACGATGTCGTTGTCGGCGCGCGTGCCGTAGGACCCGGTGCAGAACGTCAGCCCATTGGCCTGGCTGTCGACGGCATTGAGAATGAAACGCGCATCCTCGGCGGTCGAAACGACGCGCGGCAGGCCGTAGAGCGAAAACGGCGGATCGTCGGGGTGGATACACATGCGCACCCCCTCCTCTTCCGCCACCGGAATGATCTCGCGCAGGAACCACGCGAGGTTGCCGCGCAACTCCTTCGGCCCGATTCCGTCATAGTCCGCAAGCGCCTCGCGAAAACTGTCGCGGTCATACTTGCGCTCTGTAGCCGGCAGGCCGGCGATCAGATTGCGCTCGATCTGGTCCATCTTCTCTGGCGACAATTCCTTCAGCCGCGCTTCCGCTTGCGCAATACGCGCCGGCGTATAGCTGTCAGCACCGTTCTTGCGCTTCAGCACGAACAGATCGTAGGCGGCGAAATCAACGGCATCAAAACGCAGGGCGTAGCCTGTCGTCGGCAGACGGTAGGCTAGATCGGTGCGGGTCCAGTCCACCACCGGCATGAAATTGTAGCAGATCGTGGCGATGCCGGCCCTGGCCAGCGCGCGGATCGAATCGCGGTAATAGCCGGCATAGCGCTCGCGTTCCTGCGCGCCGATCTTGAAGGAATTATGGACCGGAATGCTCTCGACGACCGACCAGGTCAGTCCTGCTTCCTGGATAATGCGCTTGCGCTCCAGCACTTCGGCCTCAGGCCACGCCCGGCCGTCATAGATATGGTGGAGCGCCGAGACCACGCCGGTGGCGCCCGCCTGCTTGACATGATCGAGCGTCACCGGATCATCGGGCCCATACCAGCGCCAGCATTGTTCCATTTCGGCTTTCCTTCTGCGACAGGTTGGCAACTTATTGTTGGACCCCGATGGGAGTCGATAGAAAATGGAGGAGTTTTTAGAAATGACGGATTTCGACGGCAAGGTCGCCCTGGTGACCGGGACGACCGGAATCGGCCTGGCAACCGCCACACGCCTTGCGGCCGGTGGCGCCGCAATCATCGCCTGCGGCATCGACCGCGCCGCCAACGCGGCGATGAAAGCGCAACTAGAAAGTGCTGGTGCCGCGGTGCTGGTCATCGACACCGATGTGTCCATCTCCGACCAGGTGCGCGACGCGGTCGCGGCTGGCGTCGCGAAGTTCGGCGGCCTGGATGTCATCGTCAATTCAGCCGCCGTCCATCCCTATGGCACGGCGACGACCACCGACTGGGAAACCTGGAACCGAACGATGACGGTCAATGTCGGCTCGATCTACCTGACCGCGCATTTCGGCATTCCGGAAATGATCAAGCGCGGAGGCGGCGCCATCGTCAACGTCGCCTCGGTGCAGGGCTTTGCCTGCCAGCAGAACGTCGCCGCCTATGCCACGACCAAGGGCGCCATCCACACGCTGACGCGCTCGCTGGCGCTCGACTACGCGGCATCAGGCATCCGCGTCAATTCGGTCAGCCCGGGCTCGATCCGCACGCCGATCCTGGAGAAGGCTGCGCGCGGTGACGGCGGCAGCGATGCCGATGTCGAAGAGGCCTACAAGCGCTTCGGCGCGGCGCATCCGCTCGGCCGCATCGGCGAACCGGGGGAAGTGGCGGAACTCATCGCCTTCCTGTGCTCGTCGAAGGCCGGCTTCTGCACCGGCGCGGACTACAGGATCGATGGCGGCCTGACGGCAGGTATTGGCGTGAAGTAGCGCTATGATGGCGTTCTGCGCGCTTGCAGGCAATCGGTGTCCGACCGCGCTACAGCTTCCACATGCGCTTGGCATTGCCCGACAGCAGTTTCGTCCTCTCCTCAGGGCTGGCTCCCGCAATCAGCGCATGCGTCGCCGCCACCCAGGTGGCAAGGCCACCGCCAAGCGTGCACACCGGCCAGTCGCTGCCCCACACGACGCGGTCCCAGCCGAAAATGCCGATCGTGTGCTCGACATAGGGGCGCAAGGTCTCGACGGTCCATGAGCCGGCATCGGCATAGGCGACGACACCGGAGATCTTGCCGATGACATTGGGACGCCGCGCGATCTCGGTCATATGCTCGCGCCACGGATGTTCCGCACTGGCCTTGATGTCGGGCACGCCGCAATGGTCGAGCACGAACTGCACATCCGGCGCCAGATCGGCGAGCGCAACCGCCCTTGGAATCTGATGCGGCAGGACGACGAGGTCGAAGGTCAGGCCGGTGCCGGCAAGCCGCTTGATGTTTTCGCGAAACAGCGCGCTGTCCGAAAGCTCGTCCGGCATGACATGCAGCACGCGGCGGAACCCCTTGACGAAAGGGTCGGCTTGCTGGCGCCCGAGATAGGCGGCGAAGCCGGCCTCCTCCGGGCGGCAGGAGGCGATCGCCCCGCGCAACAGACTGCCCTTCTCCAGCGACTGCGCCTTCACATGGCTGGTCTCGGCCTGGATGTCGGCTTCATCGACGTCGACCTCCATATGCAGCGCGGCCTCGATACCGGCGCGGCGGGCCTGGATCGCATATTCTGCGTGCGGGAAATCGCGGTTGAGCGCCGGCTCGCGGCTGAGCCAGGGATAGCGCAGCGCCGACAGGTCGATCAGGTGCAGATGAGTGTCGATGATCATGGCTGTCCTCCTCGGTGATTTCAGATCATCGCCAAATGCCTAAACCCAGCGCATGACACAAGCTTTGGCTCAGGCCCGCTTCGGGATCTCTTTGTCCTCGAGCAGCAGCGTCAGCCCCATGGCGACGAAATAGAGCGCCGCCACCCAGATGAACATCACGTTGAAACCACTGGAGTAATGGTCGAGCACCACTTCGCGGATCGCGCCCGGCAGGCTCGACGCGAGGTGCGGCGTCAACCCGTTCAGGCCACCCGGCAGCAGGGCGGCGGCGTCTGCAGGAAGCTCGGCTGTCTGCCGGTTCAGCGCCCAGATCATCACCGCGCCGTTCAGCGCCAGACCCAGCGATGCTCCGAGCGTCCGCGCCTGGGTGATCAGCGACGTCACCGCGCCGATATCCTGCAGCGGTGCTGCCGCCTGGATCGCCACGATCAGCACCTGGAACTGCAGGCCCATGCTGATGCCGAACACTGCCATCATCGTCGCCAATACCCAGATCGGCGTATGCTGGTTGGTGAGGACGAAGCCCAGCATCAGAAACCCGCCAATAGCCATGGCGACCACCGGCATCCATTTGTAGCGTCCGGTTGCCGCGATCACCCGCCCGGCGACGATCGAAATGACCATGGACGTGAGCGACGCCGGCAGGAAAAGGAAGCCTACCTCGGCCGGGCTCAGGCCCGTCAGCGTCTGCATGTAGAGGGCAAAATAGAAGAACATGCCCAGCGTCACCGTTCCGGCGACCAGCGACACGCCCGAGACGATGCTGACCGTCGAATTGCCGAACAGCCGCAGAGGTACGATCGGCTCTTCGGCCCGCCGCTCGACCATGACGAACAAGGTGATGGCGACTAGTGCCAGCAGCGGCAGCGCGAAGGTGATGAGGTCCGGTCCGCTGGGGTCGAGCACGTGGTAGCCCCAATAAACGATCGCCGTCGTGCCGGTGGCGAGCAGCACGCCGCCGAGATAGTCGATGCGGTGCCGCTTTTCGTTGAACCGGCTGCGCATGGCGAAGGCCAGCACCGCCAGCACGATGATCCCTATCGGCAAATTGACCAGGAACACCCAACGCCAGCCGAACAGGCTGGTGATGTAGCCGCCGGCCAGCGGGCCGAGCACCGACGACAGCGCGAACACCGCCGAACTGTAGCCCTGATATTTGGCGCGGTCGCGCGGCGAAAACAGTTCGCCGATCATGGCGAAGGCCGAAACCATCAACCCACCCCCGCCGATACCCTGCAGCACGCGCGCGGCGATTAAGCTCTCCATCGACCATGCCATGCCGCAGACCAGCGAGCCCAGCAGGAACAGGCCGATCGCCGTCAGCACGACATTCTTGCGGCCATACATGTCGCCAAGCTTGCCGTAGAATGGCGAGACCGCGGCGGTCGAGAGCAGGTAGGCGGCACCGACCCAGCCGAACAAATGCAGATTGCCGAGTTCGCCGGCAATGGTGGGCAAGGCGGTGACGACGATCTGCATGTCGATGGTTGCCATGAACATGGCGATCAGCGCGCCGAAATAGACGATCAAGGTCGTAAGGTCGGGCCTGACTTGGGCCTCCACGGGCGGCGCATCCGGCAGCGTCTGCTCGACAGTCATCGGTGTCTCCGTAGCTTGGGGCGCGATTTATGTCCCCACAACCAAGAGGTGTCAACCAGATATGTGCGCGTAGCATATAATTGACATCAGCATATATTCTTGCTAACGCGCTATGGGATGAGCAGCAACGCATCCGGCAGTCCGGACCGATTTCCAGCCCTGTTCCAGACGCGCGGCGACCGGGATCTCGCCGATCTGGCGCGCGGCAGCGGCCTGTCCGAACCGGCGGCCGAGGCCGTGGCCGCCATCGATGCGGTAATGAGCAAGGTGCGCCGCTCGATCCAGCGCCGCGACTTCGGCCGCATGATCCTGGCGCGCGTAGACCCTTCGCTGGAAGTGAGCCATCTCGATGCGATCAGCGCCATCGCGAACAATCCGGTTTTCAGCGCTACCCAGCAGGATGAGGTGACGGTTGGCGTCATCGCCGAGCGCCTCGAGATCGATCCGTCGCGCGCCAGCCGCATCGCGGCCGACCTCGTCGAACGCGGCTATGCCTGCCGTGTCGCATCGCAACGCGATGCCCGCCGCATCTGCCTCAAACTCACCGCCAAGGGTGAGCGCCTCGTGGCGGCGGTGCGCCAGACCAAATGGCGGATTTTCGCCGGATCTCTGGCACAGTGGGATGAGCAGGACCTAGTAAGGTTCGCCACCTTGCTGGAACGCTTCGCCGGTTGGGCCATGGACGAAGCCGGGATGAAAAGATCCGCCGAGGCCGTCAAGCAGTTGATGGACGAGATGCTGCCCGAAACGAAATAGGCGGCACGGCGTGGACGCTCACCCATGTGTGCGAGCCGTTCGATAGCCCTTGACGCTCGAGTCGCGTCGGATCGTTATCGGTCGAAGAAACCGGCGTCCTCTTCCGCCAGGTATTTCTTCGCCGCTTTGGCATCGATGTCGAGGCCGAGTCCCGGAGCTTCGAGCAGGTCCACCATGCTATCCCTGACGATCTGCCCCTTGGGCAGACCAACAACGATGTCCTCCCACCACGGGTCGGAGGCGCTGGGGTATTCGAAGGCGATGTAGTTGGCCGGCAGCGTGGCGCAGACATTGATCAGCGCGCCGAGGCCCAGCAGACCGTTCGCCGTGCCGTGCGGCGCCATCATGATCGAGTGCATATAGGCATGCTCGGCCACCCATTTGAGCTCGGCGATACCGCCGATGTCGGCGGGATCCGGGCCGATGACGCGCACCGCCTGTGTTTCGATCAGTTCCTTGAAATTATGGCGCAGATAAATCTGTTCGCCCGTATGGATCGGGGTGGACGTCGATGTCGTGAGTTCGCGATAGGCTTGCGGGTTGACCCATGGCACGTAGTCGCCGGTCAGCATGTCCTCCAGCCACATCAGATTGTATTTTTCCACCGCCCGCGCGAAGCGGATGGCGTCGGGCAGGAACCAGCCGGGGCCGCAATCCAGCGCCAGCGAAACCTTGTCGCCGAGCACCTCCTTCATGGCGACGACGCAGTCGATCATATGCGCCATGCCGCGCTCGCTGATCTGCCCCTGGTCCATCGCGCCGTGATAGGTCGGCGGCTGACGCACGCCGTAGTGGAAGCCGGGGACGCTGGTCTTCATGTTGGAATGAAAGCTGATGCCTTGCTTGACCATGAAGAAACCTTCCGGCCGCTCCATCATCCATTTGACGTCGGCCGCGTAATCCTCCGGCCTGTCGCCGGTGCGCTTCTTGCGGATGGAACCGTTATAGACCCGCACCTTGTCGCGCACCTTGCCGCCGAGCAGCTTGTAGACCGGAACGCCTGCCGCCTTGCCGGCGATGTCCCACAGAGCATGCTCGATAGCGCTGACGGCGGCGCCGTAGGGCTTGAACGAGCCGCGCTGGCGGATTTTCAACATCACGCGTTCGACATCGGTCGGGTCCTCGCCGATCAGCGCGTCGCGGAAATGCAGCACCCAGGGTTTCAGATAAGGCTTGGTGTACTCGACCTCGCCGAGGCCATGGAGGCCTTCGTCGGTGACGATGCGCACGATGGGGTGCCTGCCGATGACGGCGCACCTGAGATCGGTGATCTTCATGATGTCCTCTATTTCACCGACGAGAAGGCGGTTGGCGCGAGAAACTGGCTGGAAATATTGGCCAGGATCGGGCCATCGCGCTCGGACTCGTCGCGGGCCTCGAGCCATGCCGGATCGGTGGTGAAGGCCTTCCATTTCACTTCGCGCTCGGCAAGGGATTCCCAGGCGATGAAATAGGTCAGTCGATTGCTGCTTTCGCCGACCACCGTGGTGAAGAACCCGGCCTGGCGAATGCCATGTCTATCCCACAGCGCCAAGGTATGGTCGTTGAAACGCTTGAGCAGCGCCGGGAGTTGGCCCGGCACGCAGTCGTAAATGCGAAGTTCATAGATCATGGTCCATCCTTCTGTTCACCTCTCCCTCCGAGGAGAGAAGTGTAGAGTCAGCTCCAGGTGCGGTCCCAGGAATATTCGTCGTCCCAGTGATCGGTCGGTTGCCAGATGTCGGTGACGCCGGGCTGCAGGTGCTGGCTGATCACTTCGTCGACGATGTCGTCGATGCCCAGACCAGGCTTGTCGGGCACGGTGATGAACCCGTCCTCGACCAGCGGCTTGGGCAGGCCGGTGACGATGTCGTCCCACCAGTCGACTTCGACGCTGTGATATTCGAGCGCCATGAAGTTTTCCGTCGCTACCGCGACATGCGCGGCGGCCATTGCCGCGATCGGGCTTTCCGCCATGTGAATGGCCATGGCGACGCCATGCTCCTGCGCCGCGTCGCCGATCTTCTTGGTCTCGAGGATGCCGCCGGTGGTCAGCAAGTCCGGGTGGATGACCGAGATGCCTGAATTGAGCAGCGGCTCGAATGCTTCCTTGAGGTAGATGTCCTCACCGGTGCAGATCGGCACCGACGTCGCCTGCTGCAACTGCCGATACTGCTCGGTGTACTGCCAGGGGATCACGTCCTCGAGCCAGGCCGGTGCGTATTTCTCGATCCGCCGGGCCAGACGGATGCCGTCCTGCAGCGAGATGTGGCCGACATGGTCGATGGCGAGCGGAACCTCGTAGCCGATCACCTCGCGGACCTCGTGGATATATTGGTCGAGCAGGTCGATGCCCTTTTCGGTGAAGTGGAGGCCGGTGAAGGGATGCGGCACGTTTTGCGCATCATAGGCGGCATTACGCGCCCGGCGCTCGGCCAGCGTGCGTGCCGGACCGCGCGCGGCATGGCTGCGGAAACCGTCGAGCACGCCGGCCGGCGCCACCACTGCGCCCGATATGTGCGAAATCTGCGCCAGACCGAGATCCATCTTGAGGAAGGTGAAACCGAGATCCATCCGCGCCTTGAGCCGCTTTCCGGTCTCGGTGCCGCTGGGCTTGTCCGCGTCGGTGTCGCAATAGACACGCACCTTGTCGCGAAACCGTCCTCCCAGCATCTGGTAGATCGGCACGCCATACGCCTTGCCGGCGAGGTCCCAAAGCGCGATCTCGATTGCCGAGACACCGCCACCTTGCCGTCCATGGCCACCAAATTGCTTGATGCGCCGGAACAGCCGGTCGACGTCGCAAGGGTTCTCGCCCAGCAACCGGCTCTTCAGCATCAGCGCATAGGTCGCGCTGGCGCCGTCGCGCACTTCGCCCAGGCCGACAATGCCCTGGTTGGTGTAGATCTTGACCAGCGCGGAGGTGAACGGCGCGCCGACGATCTCGGCAACGCGCAGGTCGGTGATGCGCAGGTCGCTCGGCCTGGAGTTCGTATTTACCCGATTGAGCGCCTCGCCGGCGCTACCCGTCTTTGCCATGGCTTATCCTCGTTCTGATTGGTGGCGCCCCGCACCCCCGGCCTGCATAAGCGTTGCTAGCCAAGCTCTATCTCGTGGGCCTGCAGGTAGTCTCGGTTCATCTCGACACCGAGACCCGGCTTCGACGCCAGCTTGAGGCTGCCGTTCGAGACATCGAGTGGCTCGTCGATGAGGTGATTATATTTGTCCAGGTTCCACTCCGACGTTTCGAGCTTGTAGAAGTTGGGAACCGTCATCATCACCTGCGCTCCCGCAACCACATTGATCGGTCCCGCGGCGTCATGGGGCGAGACCGGGATGTAGTAGGCTTCGCACAGGGCGGAAATCTTCTTCAGTTCGGTAATGCCGCCGGTCCAGGTAACGTCCGGCATGATGTAGTCCGCAAGCCTGTTCTCGAGCACCGGCACGAAATCCCATTTGGTGTGGCCGCGCTCGCCCCACGAGATGGCGGCACTGACCTTCTCACGCACTTGCTTGAGAGCATTGAGGCTTTCTGGCGGGCATGGCTCCTCGAACCAGTCGATCTGGCCGGCTTCCTCGAGGCTTCGGCAGAGGCGAATGGCGGTGGGGACGTCGAAGCGGCCATGCGCGTCGATGAGAATGTCGACATCGGGCCCCGCCGTTTCACGGATCAAAGCCGTTAGTTCGGCAGCCTCGCGCTCGTCCTTGCGGGTCATGCTGCCATCGAGGTAGCCGTCCCGCTGTTCGCGCGCCAAGCCATCGGCGATGCGGCCCTGGTGGGGGAAAGGATCGAACTTCAGCCCGGTGTGTCCGGATTCGACGATGTCTCGAATTTCGCGGACCACAGCCTCCTTGCTGGTAAACTTGGCCTGGTTGGGATGGGTATAGAGCGCAATTTCATCGCGCACCGGTCCGCCCAGCAGCTCGTAGATCGGCTTGCCTAGAACTTTGCCGCGAATGTCCCAGAGCGCTATGTCGATAGCGCTCACGCATTCGACTGCGGCGCCGCGGCTGCCCATATAGGTGAAGCTGCGGAAAATCTTGTGCCAGAGATGCTCGATGCGCACCGGATCCTCACCTGTGACGGCAACACCGATCTGCCGCAGGATCGTGCACAGCGCGCGGTTGGCGAGCCTTGTGGTGGTGGTGATTTCCCCCCAGCCACTCACCCCTTCGTCGGTCGTCACCTCGACGAACAGGAACTCTCCCCAATAGGAAGCATCGGACTTGATCAGCCACGGCCGAACGCTCGTGATTTTCATCTCTCAACTACCTCTGTCTGATGGCTGGACCAATGATGTTCTGGGCTGGAAACTCTATCCGGCCCGAGCGGCATTGCGCGCACGCATCTGTTCGAGGACGTGCCGACCGGAACCCTCGACATGGCGGGAAATGAGTTCGGCCGCCTCGTCGGCATTTCCCGCTCTGATATGCGCGATGAGCTCGCGGTGTTCACGCATAATGGCGGCCCGCCGCGCGAGCGTGAAATTGAAACGCCGGCTCACGGCTCGCAGCACTTCGCGATGCTTCCACCAAAGCTCGGCGGCATGGCGGTTGTAGTGGCGCTGGTACATCACGGTGTGGAAGGCGGTATCCAGTTCACTGTGCCGCAATGTGTCGGTGAAGTTGTTCTCTTCGATCAGAGCCTGGATGCGTTCGAGTTCGGCGATGTCCTCGCCGGTCGCCATGTTCACGAACCATCGCGTCAGGGCCGGCTCGATCAGGACTCCGATCTCGTAGATATCCCGGACAAAATCCTGGTCTATGGGCCGGACGCGCGCGCCACGGTTGGCGACAAAGGTGACGAAGCCCTCCCCTCGCAACAGCTGCAGCGCCTCGCGTACGGGGTTGGTCGAGGTGCCGTGACGCCGGGCGAGATCGGTGACCACAAGCCGTTCGTTGGCGGCGAGCCGTCCCTCGATGATGTCTTCCCGGATCAGCTCATAAAGCGAGGCGCCCTCGCTGGACGCCCCGATGGGATCAATCCCCACGGGTGGCTCTGCTTTGAAATCACTTGTTTCGGCCAAAGCCGGCTCCCCCGATTAGTACATCGCATGCTCGATATCATACACGCGTTTTGCAAACAATGTACGATCGGGTGCGTTGACAGGCAATCCACGATCTGAAAACGTACCAGATGATCGAAGGGATACATTGAGCAGAAGGACGCATCCCGCACGGTCGGACGAGCCCCTTGGCGCACAGCGGCATGGGAGAATCTGGGAGGATACTATGACGAGGATTACACTCGGCGGTGCCGTCCTGCGCGGCACTGTCGCCACTGCTTTGATGGCGTCGCTCATGTCGGGATCGGCGCTGGGTTCGCCGCCAGTCGATTTGAGCAAGTGGTCGCCGGAATATGTGCGCTCCATCGCCGGCACACAGGATTTCGACACGGCCGCCGATTGCGGCAAGGTCACTCCGCTCGACTACAAGGGGCGACTGACGTTCTGGTATCAGGGCGTGTTCGAGGGCGACCCCGACCTGCTGCGTCAGTACTACAAGGATTTCTTCGAGACCTTCCGCAAGACCTATCCGAACATCCAGCTCGAGGATCAGGCCCTCACCTACAACGACCTTCTCGACAAGTTCCGCACGGCGCTGCTGGGCAATGCCGCGCCGATGGCGGTCCGCCTGCAAATCCTGGGCGGAACCGAGTTCGCCTCGAAGGGTTATCTGCAGCCGCTCAAGCCGGAAGATGTGGGCTATCCCACAGAGGATTTCTGGCCCGGCGCCATGAAGGCGGTAACCTGGGATGGCGTGACCTACGGCATTCCCACCAACAATGAGACGATGGCGTTCATCTGGAACGCCGACATTTTCAAGCGTGCGGGCCTCGATCCGGACAAGGCTCCGGCTACCTGGGACGACGTCGTCAAATATTCCAAGCAGATCCATGACAAGCTCGGCATTGCCGGCTACGGCCTCGTGGCGCGCAAGAACGCCGGCAACACGCCGTACCGCTTCATGCCGCAGCTATGGGCCTATGGCGGCGGTGTCTTCGACGAAGCCTCCGCGAACCCGACCTATAAGGAGGTCGAGCTCAATAGCCCGCAGAGCAAGGCGGCGTTGCAAGCCTCCTACGACATGTATGTTCGCGACAAGTCGGTTCCGGTTTCGGCCCTCACCAACCAGCAGGCCGATAACCAGCCCCTGTTCGTCGCCGGCCAACTCGGCATGATGGTCTCGCACCCGTCCGACTATAACGTCATGCTCGACCTGCAGAAGAAGGCAACGGGCGCCGACAAGGACAAGGCGCAGACCGTCATCGACAACATGCGCTATGGCCTGATTCCGACCGGCCCCGACGGCAAGCGGGCGGTCGTGTTTGGTGGCTCGAACATTCACATCCTGAAGCCCGAATATGTCGAGGGCGGCAAGGTGGACGAGCCGGCCGCAAAGGCCATCATCTGCATGTGGACGAGCCCTGAATGGTCGTTGAAGATGGCGTATGCCGGCTCGAACCCAGGCAACCTCAACGGCTTCAAGACCAAATGGATGAAGGAACGTCTGGACAACATCAAGTTCCTCGATGTCACGACCTCGATGTTGCCATACGGCATTCCGTTTCCGGCGCTGCCGCAATCCCCCGAGATCATGAATATCATCGTCCCGGACATGCTGCAGAACGCCCTGACCGGAGCGATGACCGTCGACCAGGCAGCGGACGACGCGGCCGAGAAGGTGAAAAACCTGATGGACGGACTCTAGTCCGGGCCTGACCTGCGATCCGGCCGGCTGCGCCGATAGTGCGTGCAGCCGGTTTGCTCCGAACAACAAGGGCACGCCATCGTGACGATCGTGACCGGGAAGGCCGAGGCTCGCCGAAGATTGCAACCCGGTAGCTCCGGGGTGCTGCGGAATATCTGGGAGCATCGCGCCGACTACGCTTACGTGCTTCCAGCGATCGCCGTGATGCTCATCGTCATCGCCTATCCGATCTACTACACGGTCGAGCTGTCGTTCTTTAAGACGCCGCCTGGCCTGCAGCTCCGCGACAAGACCTTTATCGGATTGGACAACTACACGGCCATCGTCACCAGTCAGGTGTTCTGGAAAGTCACCTTGAACACCCTGATCTGGACGATCGCATCCACCTTCGTTGCCTTTGCCTTGGGATTTGCCGCCGCGCTGGCCCTCCACCGCGAGTTTATCGGCCGGGGTGTCCTGCGCGCTATCCTGATCATTCCCTGGGTCATCAGCGCGGTTGCCGCCTCCTATATCTGGAAGTGGATTTACCATTCGGACTTCGGCATCATCGGCGCGGTGGTGGTCGGCCTCGGATTGGCAGACCGGCCGCCGAACTTCATCGACAACGTCAGCACGGTGCTGCCCTCCTTGATCGTCGTCAACATCTGGCGCGAGTTTCCGTTTGCCATGATCATGATGATGGCCGGCTTGCAGACGGTCCCCGACCAGTTGCTGCGCGCCGCGGAAGTCGACGGGGCCAATGCATGGCAGCGTTTCTGGCACGTCACCTTCCCGCATCTGCGCAACGTCTCGACGGTGACGATCCTGCTGCTCGCAGTGGCCAATTTCAATTCCTTCATCATCCCGTGGATCATGACCGGTGGTGGGCCGTCGAACGCTTCGCACATCTGGATCACCCACATTTATGAGCTCGCCTTCGGCCGGCAGCGATGGGGTGTCGCATCGGCCTATTCGGTACTCCTGTTCCTCATGCTGATGGTGCTGGGCTACTTCTACGTCCGTGCGCTGGCCGGCAACGAGCGCAAAGAGGGGAGCGCATGAGCACGATCGTCGAGACAGTCCCTCGACGTCCGGCCCGGCGCCGCATGCGCATCGACGGATGGCGTTGGGCCGGGCGCATCTTCCTCGTGTTCATGCTGCTTTACACCGCGTTGCCGATGATCTGGATGCTGATCACCTCGATCAAGTCCGGCTTCGCGGCGATGCAGTTCCCACCGCAATGGTGGCCGGAAGAGCCTACCCTGGCCAGCTACCAGAAGCTGCTCGATCCGCAAAACAGCGTCGGCCAGGACTTCCTGCGTTTTTTCTGGAACAGCCTCTACGTGTCGACCGTCACCACAATCCTTTCGGTGATCGTGGCCGTTCCTGCGGCCTACGCCTTTTCGCGCTTTCGTTTCCCCGGTCGAAACTTCCTGTTCTTCACCGTGCTTTTGCGCAACATGTTCCCGGCGGTGATCTTTCTCGTGCCGCTCTTCATCCTGATGCGCGCGATCGGGCTGGTGAACACGCATGGCTCGCTCATTCTCACCTATCTCACCTTCGGCCTGCCGCTGGCGATCTGGCTGCTCAAGGGCTTTTACGACAACATTCCGGTGCAGCTCGAGCAGGCGGCGCGGATCGATGGGGCGACCCGGTTCCAGGCCTTCATCCTGATCGTGATGCCTCTCTCGACGCCCGGAATCATCGCCACCGCGATCTATTCCTTCATTGGCGCCTGGAACGAGTACATCTATGCCTACACCTTCCTTTCCAAGAACGAGCAGTTGACCCTGCCGGTCGGCATACAGCGTTTCTTCTCGGAGAATACGACGGACTTTCCGGGCCTGATGGCGGCCAGCTTCATGATGAGCGTGCCCGTCGTGGTGCTGTTCCTCCTCCTGCAACGATACTTCGTACGCGCCCTTACCGAAGGCGCGGTCAAACACTAGAGCCGGATGATGTCAGGTCTGTTCGACCTGAAATCTGAATCCGCCTCTAAATCAAAGAGATAGAGCATGATGTCGTCCGAAAACCGCTTCACACTTTTCGGCATCATGCCGTAGGGAGTTGCCGATGGCCCACGTGGTCCTGAGAGATCTCGTCAAGACCTATGGCGGCTTCAAAGCTGTCAACGACGTTTCGCTGACGGTCAATGACGGCGAGTTCGTTGCGCTCGTCGGCCCTTCGGGCTGCGGCAAGACAACCACGCTCAATCTTGTCGCGGGATTGATCCCGGTCACATCGGGCGACATCGTCATCGGCGACCGCGTGGTCAACGACCTCGACCCCAAGGACCGGGACATCGCGATGGTGTTCCAGAACTACGCGCTCTACCCGCAGAAATCGGTCTACAAGAACCTGGCGTTCCCGCTGCAGATGCGCAAGCTGCCCAGGGACGAGATCGACAGGAAGGTCAAGGAAGCGGCGCGCGTGCTCGACATGACGCACCTGCTCGAGCGCAAGCCGCGCGAACTTTCAGGCGGGCAGCAGCAACGTGTCGCCTTGGGGCGCGCCCTCGTCCGCGACCCTGCCGTTTTCCTCATGGACGAGCCGCTCTCCAACCTCGACGCCAAACTGCGCGTCCAGATGCGCTCGGAGATCAAGCGCTTCCACCAGGACCTCAAGGCGACCATCATCTATGTCACGCACGACCAGCTCGAAGCCGTGACCATGGCCGACAAGATGGCGGTGATGAACGGCGGCTACCTGTTGCAATACGATTCTCCGGCGCAGGTCTTTGCCCATCCGGTGAACATGTTCGTCGCCAGCTTCATCGGCAGCCCGGCGATGAGCCTTGTTCCACTGGAGGCATCGACAGCAAACGGCAACACTGCGTTGACCGGCGCGGAGGGCTGGAGCCTTGAGCTCTCGCCCCTCAACGCCCGGAAGGTTGCGGGAGCAACGTCGAGGAAAGTCGTGCTCGGCGCACGTCACTCGACCATCAGGCTCCACAAGAGCGCGGCGCCAGGCAGCGTCCCGGCCAAGGCCTATACAGTGGAGCCGACCGGAGACGTCACCTTCGTGCAGGCGTTGCTGTCAGGCGCCATCGTCAACATCAGCGTGTCCCCCAACATCTCCGTCGCACCTGACGAGCAGATCTGGCTCGAGTTCGACCAGGAGCGGCTGCATCTGTTCGATGGCGAAACTGAACTGGCCCTCAAGGCCGGCTGAGATGAGACGGGGTTCATTGGGAACGTTGGGGATGACTGAAAAGCTTAAGATCACCGCGATCAAGCCCTATCCTGTGTGGGTTGGAACGCGCAATCAGATGCTCGTCAAGATCGAGACCGACCTAGGCGTCTTCGGCTGGGGCGAGAGCGGCTTGAGCGGGCGCGAAAAGGCCGTTGCCGGCGCGGTCGAGCATTTTCGCGAGTTTCTCATCGGCCGTGACCCGATGCAGATCGGGCGGATCTGGCAGGAGGCATATCGCAGCCAGTACTTCGAGGGCGGGCGCGTTCTGCAGGCGGCGATTTCCGCCATCGACATCGCCCTGCACGACATCAAGGGCAAGGCGCTGGGGGTGCCTGTCTACGAACTGCTGGGCGGCAAGCAGCGCGACTGCATCCCCACCTTCGCCTCGACCGGAGACGAGGCCGAGGGCGACGTCGCCATCGAACGAGCCCGGGAGCTGCGCGCACGGGGGTGGCAGGCGATCCGCTTCTTCCCCGCAGGGCAAAGCAGCAGGGACATCTTCGAACCCCGCGAGTCGATCGGCGCTACCGCGAGCATGCTGAACAAGGCGCGCGAGGCGCTGGGCGACGACGTCGTCCTCGGCATCGACTATCATCATCGGCTGTCGGTGGCAGAGGCGGCGAGCTTCTGCAACAAGCTCGGCCGCGGCGTGCTTGATTTTCTCGAGGAGCCGATCCGCGACGAGACACCTGAAGCCTACGAATGCCTGCGCAGGATGACCGACATTCCCTTTGCCATCGGCGAGGAATTTGCCAGCAAGTGGCAGTTCCTGCCCTACATCGAGCGCGGCATCCATCAGTTCAACCGGCTCGATGTCTGCAATGTCGGCGGGCTCACCGAGGCGATGAAGGTCGCTGGCTGGAGCGAGGCGCATTATGTCGACCTGATGCCGCACAATCCGCTTGGTCCGGTGTGCACGGCCGCGACCCTGCATCTCGCCGCCGCTGTACCCAACTTCGCGTGGCTCGAGACCAGGGAACCCGAGACGAAGCTGGGCTTCGACAATTCCGACTTCTTCCCCGTGCAGCCACGGCTCGACGGTCCCGACTATCCGGTCAGCGACCTGCCGGGGCTCGGCGTCGAGGTCAACGAAGCGGCGGTCCGGGCGGAGGCTTTTCGTTTCTGGGAAGCGCCTCACCTCAGGCGCCGCGACGGGTCTGTTACGAACTGGTAGTCCCAATTGAACCGGAGTCCACAATGACGCATACCCCTGACATCACGCGGCCGCCCAAAGACCTCATTGACGCCCTGAGGGAAATCGGCGCCGCGACGGTTGCCGGCACGCTTGGCCATATGGGTTTCCGCAATCCCCACATGGTCGGTCCGGTGGCGCAGAACCGTGGGAAGTCGATCGTCGGGCCGGCGCTGACGCTGCAGTTCCTGCCGCAGCGGCCGGACCTCTTCAGCGAGGGAGAATACGCCGACCCGGAAACGCAACTGCACCGGCACGTGCTCTATCACGCGCAGGAAGGCGATGTGGTGGTCGTCGACGCGCGCGGCGACATGAGCTCGGGCGTCTTCGGCGATATGATGTCGACATATTTCAAGGGCAGAGGCGGCGCGGGCATCGTCATCGACGGATGTATGCGCGACCGGCCGAATGTCGAAAAGCTCGATCTGCCTTTATGGCTGCGCGGCTGGACGCCCAACTACCATGTGCAAACCAGCATCTATCCGAACGCCGTCAACGTTCCGATAGCCTGTGGTGGTGTCACGGTGATCCCGGGCGACATTATCATCGCAGACGACGACGGGGTGGTAGTGCTTCCCGTCGCAATGGCCGCAAAGGTGATCGAGGAATCCCAGAAGCATCACGATTGGGAAGAGTTCTCGCGAGAGAAGCTGATGCAGGGCGCACCGCTGGAGCGCTACTATCCGCTGCATGACGATGCCCGCGGCGAATATGAGGAGTGGCGCAAAGCCAATCGTCCGGCGGATTGACGCAGGCATTCAAGACGATCCATATGTGCGGTGAAATTCGATGTGCCCCCCGGCAGACTACTGGGGGCCGTCTCAGCCGGGACCGCGCCGCCGACGGACGTCCCGATCAAGAAAGGCGCTTTCCTCTGGCGAGGCGGCGGCTCCGACGCGGAAGGCGAACGACGTGACCCGCGTCGCATTGATGTCGATACCGCACCGAAAGCTCAGATGGTACCATGTCGTTGCCGTGCGGAAAGCGGTGTCTGGGGCGTCAAGAACATTGCCGGCCTTGAGCGGAATGCTTGGGATCAATTGGGGAGAATAAGAGGCGTCGTTCAACTCTTGCTCAAGAACGCTGGCGCAAAGTCTGGCGGCCCGTTGATCGCGAGGCACGTCGGCCATCGAGTTCGTTGCGAACACATCACCGGTAGCGCCTTGCGAAAAGAGTTTGCGAACGCCCGGAAGGCCCGAATATGGCCGCGGTGTAGCCGAGGCCACGTCGATGGAGTTTGGCTCTTCGGTGATTCCGCGTCCTGACTTCGTAGCCTTTGCGGGGCGGCGTTTCGGCACGTTTTCGGGTCTGGTCCGAGGCGCCTGAGCCGACGCGGGAAGCTCGATCTCACCGTCGTCCCCATGGGCAGCCAAAGGCATTGCGGCCGCGGATGCCTGTTTGTCAGCGGGTGGGGTCGCAGCCTCCCGTTTGTCCGCTTCCGGCTTCTCATTAATCTTGGCTGACTCTGCCGGCTCTCCGGCGTCTGGCGCTGGGGCGGGTTTACTCTCCGCATCCTTTGGCGCGACAGCCGACTGTGGCTCGTTATCCTTGGCCGGCGATGGCGCATTGTCTTGAGCGCTGCCTCCATCCAAGGATTTTTTGGGGCCAGTGTCTTTGTCGCCGAACTGAAAAACAGGCTTCAGGACCTCGATCGGCGGCAGCTTTTCCGGTGCCGGCTTTTCAACCTTCTGCTCCGGCGGCTTTCCAGGTTGCGGTGGCGGCGGCGCGGGAGCGGGTTTCGGTTTTGGCTGTTCGGGCGGCGGCACGAGCGCGACGTTCACCGGTTGCTCCTCCTGCGGCTGCTCGGGAGGAATGGGCAGGCCGTAGACCAGGAACGCAGTGATAAGCGCGTGCAGGACCAGCGATGCGGGCAAGGCCCACAGCAAAGTCCGCCGCCGCTCGGATGTCTCGGTCTTCATCCCTTTCGATGTGGAGCGAAACTGCGGCCGCATCAAGCATGGCCACTGCATTGGCACGATTTAGCCGCAGCTCAGCAGTGAGGAGACGACGCCTGATTGCTTCTCGCCGCCGGCTCCATTCTCTGCATGCCCGCCTCCAATCTCAGCGACGCAGGCTGGCGTCGCGGGCACGCTCGCGGAGCTCTTCGCGAGAAAGGCCCGCATCCGCCAATATGCTGTCTGGAAGCCGCCTCAAGCTCGCAAGCGTCTGGCGATAGGCAAGCCAGCGGGCGAAACGGTGTCGAAGTTCATGCAACATGATCGTCTCCTTGGCGAGCAGGATACCCACGCTCTTGGATTGGTCGAAAACGCAAAGCAATCGCGCAAAGCGTATGCACGATCGAACGGATTGCGCTGACTGCCTGGCCAACCGAGGTGCCTGTCATTTTCCCGCCAGGGCAGAATTATCAAGCGCTTCCAATGCCTATATACTTGCGCGTGATGGCCGCTTCGCGCTACAGCCACGGTCGCAAGGAGTTTTTCATTTCTGCAAAATGGATATTGGCTGGGACGATCTGAGGTTGTTTCTCGACGTTGCGCGGCTGGGTGGCCTGAGCGCGGCTACGGCAACCACGCGCCTCAGCGCAGCCACACTGGGACGACGCGTCACCGCGCTCGAAAAGCAGATCGGCGAAGCGCTGTTCGTACGGCAGCAGACCGGCTACCGGCTAACCCCGGTCGGTGAAGAACTGCTGCGGCGCGCCGAAGACGTCGAAGCAGCAATGCAGTCGCTGACCCGCTGGCGCGAGGGAAACCTGCCCGACCGCATTGTCCGCGTCTCGGCCGGGCCTTGGACCTCGGCCTTCGTTTCGGCCCATATCGGCGAAATCTGGACGGTCGATGACGGCATCAGGGTGGAACTCGTCACCACCACCGACCGGGTCGACATCGGTCGCCGCGCCGCCGATATCGGCATCCGCAGCGAGCGTCCAACCGAACAGTGGCTGGCCGGCCGCCAGAGCGGCAAGGTCGCGTATGCCATTTATTCCGGACGCCACCTGATCAACGGCATCGCTGCCGGCTTGTTCGTCGGCGTCACCGGCGAAGGAGCAAACGTCGCCTCGGCGCGCTGGCTGCAAGCCCATCATGGCGACCGCATCGCCGTGCGAGGCAACAACACCCATTCGGTGCGAGAACTTGTGGCCGCGGGCGCCGGCCTTTCCGTGTTTCCGTGTTTCGTCGGCGACAGCGATCCGCGGCTGGTTCGCGTCGCTCAGCCTATCCCCGAACTCGAAACCGACCAGTGGATCGTCACCCATCATGAGGAACGCCACTCCCCGCCAGTACGAAAGATTGCCGACCGGATTGCCGCTCTGATGCGGGCCCATCAGCCGTTGTTTCGCGGCAAGATGCCGATCCGCTAAGCGTCAGGCGTCGATCGGCCGCCAGATTCTCAAGGTTCTCGCGCGTGAGGCGGGCGCGTGAAGCTTGAAGGGGTTGGATCCCGGATTGTGGATTTTCGCTGGCCAGAAGCCGAGCGAATTCCGGAACATTGGACTAGACCCATTCAAAAGGTCGGCTCATTCAGGCGTATATGATACAAGTCCCACATCTTGTCTTGCCGCAAAGTTCACCCTCTGATTCCCTGTGCCAAGGCGATAGAACCTGATTCTTGCACCTGGCGTGTTCAAGCGGCGCGTTCCGGGAACCTTTTGTCGACCAATTCCAAGGAGAACAAGACGATGAGCACCGCGGCAAGGCCCGTCATCTCTGAAATGCGGCCGAAGATAAGCGTTATCGGTGTCGGCGGTGGCGGCGGCAACGCGGTCAACAACATGATTGCCGAAAATCTGCAGGGTGCGGAGTTCATCGTCGCCAACACCGATGCCCAGGCACTGACCATGTCGAAAGCATCGCGGCTGATCCAGCTGGGTGCCCATGTCACGGAAGGCCTGGGCGCCGGGTCGCTGCCGGCGGTCGGCCGCGCGGCAGCCGAGGAATCGATCGACGAGATCAGGGACCACCTAGCGGGAACCCATATGTGCTTCGTGACCGCCGGCATGGGAGGCGGAACTGGAACCGGTGCCGCGCCCGTCATAGCGAACGCTGCACGGGCAGCCGGCATCCTGACGGTGGCGGTCGTCACCAAGCCGTTCACCTTCGAAGGGAAGCGCCGCATGCAAGCCGCCGAAGAGGGCATCGAGCAGCTTCGCGAATGCGCCGATACCGTGATCGTTATTCCGAACCAGAACCTCTTCAGGATCGCCGACGCAAAGACGACTTTCGCGGACGCCTTCGCCATGGCTGATCGCGTCCTTTATTCCGGCGTCGGCTGCATAACCGATCTCATCGTCAAGGAGGGGCTGATCAATCTCGACTTCGCCGACGTGAAGTCGGTGATGCGCGACATGGGCCGCGCAATGATGGGTACCGGGGAAGCCACGGGCGAGGACCGCGCCAGGAAGGCCGCCGAAGCGGCGATAGCAAACCCGCTTCTCGACGAAGCCTCGATGATCGGCGCCAAGGGCGTCCTGGTCTCGATCTCGGGCGGCATGGACATGACGCTGTTCGAAGTCGATGAGGCCGCCACCCGCATCCGCGAGGAGGTCGACGCCGACGCCGACATCATCGTCGGCGCCATATTCGACCGGGCACTCGCCGGAAAATTCAGGGTCTCAGTCGTCGCGACAGGATTGCGGCAGGGCCTGGAGATACCGCAGTAGGCAGGATCCGGGCTGCTGATTTATGAGTCCTGGTGGACCGTGGTCATGGGCTTCGCCACCGAAAAGTCGGCCCGCAAGCCCGCACCATTGAACTTGCCGGTGAAGTTGCCGGCCTAGGGACCGAATTCGTTTCGAGGCCGCTGCCACGAATGCGCGAACTCGCATCAGCGCCGCCGCGGAACCGCTCCCAACTGCAACCGCGCCGCGAATGCGCTTCGACCCGGATCCCCAACAGGAGGCCATACAGATTGAGCGCGGCAGACATTTCGCCTGCGATATGGCCAGCGTCTGCTGACCACATGATCGGCCCTTTCTGATCGGTGATGCGGGCTCGCTGGATATGGCACAATAAAACCGGCATGGGTCAGACGTCGGGAGCATCCAGTGGCGGCCAGCCTCGCAAGCGCTATATCGAAGAAAAACTCAGGTCGACCCGACAGGAGCATACTCCATGGCTGACACGCCGACACCCGATGCTTCGTTTCTCGCGGCCCTGACGACAGAGCATTTCGTGCAGCAGACAGCGATCAGCACGTCCATAAGTGAAATGGCGTCGCGGACGACCATCTACATTATGGCTCTGTCGAGCGCTCTGGTGGCAACGGGCTTTGTTACGCAGTCCTCCGAGTTCTTCCTGCCGTTTGTCGCGGTTGTGCTGCCATCGGTCTTTTTACTGGGTGCCTTTACCGTCTTGAGGTTGGTCGACATCGCCGCTGAGAACATGCAGGCCCATATCGGCATTGCCCGGATCAGAGCCTACTATCGAACTTTGGGCGACGAGGCTGCCTTCCAGTTTTCCAAGGAATTCGGTCGCTGGCCCGAAAATGACGCCGAACCTTCTCTTCGTACTGGGCCTCTCCTGGCGTACCTGACCACTGCAGCGACTATGATCGCATTCATAAATGCCATCGTCGCGGCGGCGGGCGTTACTCTGCTTGCGTTTCGTGTCGGTGCAGACCTATTGCTCGCGCTGTGTCTTGGCGCTGGAACAGCAATCGGCTTGATGACGATTTTCTATTTATACCAGCGCCTCCGGACGAAAGGCATGGTCCGCATTGCCAAACCCTATGGTTCTGAAAAGAGCGTGCTTTGAGCGGGTAATGAATGTGGTGTTTGTCTGAACGCCACCGGCATGGCAATTCCGATCTTATTGACGACCAATGCTCCACGCCCCTCGCAGGCTGTTCGCAATGGCGAGCCCTTTCGGGATCGAGATATTTGCGCAAACTTTTTTGCCCGGCATGCGTTGTTCGTTCTCCGAGCACAGGAGAAAGCCATGCAGACTAAGTCGCAGACTTCAGCCGAAGCCGCCAAGCAACGCCATATCCAGCGTGGTATCGACGCCAAAGACGAGACGAAGAGCAATGGCAAAATGCAACAAGCGATGCAAGCCGGCGCCCGCAAATATCCCGAGCCACCTTTTCCCGAGCAGCATCAACCCAAACCGGGGCATGAATGGGCGATCGAGCCCGCTCCGCTCTACGATGCGCCTTACTACCTCGGATCGAAAAAACTCGACGACAAGGTAGCGCTTATCACGGGTGGTGATTCCGGCATCGGCCGTTCGGTGGCAGTCTTGTTCGCCCGCGAGGGCGCCGACATTGCGATCGTATACCTGAGCGAAGACAGGGACGCCGAAGCGACCAAAAACGCCGTCGAAAAGGAAGGCCGGCGTTGCATACTGATAAAAGCCGATGTCAGTGAACGCGAGCATTGCCGCAACGCCGTGGCGCTGACGGTCGAAAAATTCGGCAGGATCGACGTGCTGGTCAACAACGCCGCTTTCCAAATCCATTCCAGTGACTTCAACGACCTGACCGAGGAACATTTCGACACGACGCTGAAGACCAATCTTTACGGCTATTTCCACATGGCGCAGGAGAGCGTGCCGCACATGGAGCCGGGCTCCGCGATCATCAATACCGGTTCGGTGACCGGCATCGACGGTTCCAAGCAACTGGTTGACTATTCGATGACCAAGGGCGGCATTCATGCCTTCACGCGAGCGCTTTCGGGCAATCTGGTCGGCAAGGGCATCCGGGTAAACGCGGTCGCGCCAGGTCCGGTGTGGACGCCGCTCAACCCTTCGGACAAGGAAGCCGACGACGTCTCGAAATTCGGCGCGGATACGCCGATGAAACGGCCAGCGCAACCGGAAGAACTTGCCCCGGCTTACGTGTTCCTCGCCTCGTCGCATTGCTCGAGTTACATCACGGGAGAGATCCTGCCGGTGGTCGGTGGCTACTGAGGTCGCGGAACGTATTTCATTGCGTTGGCTACCGAGTAGACGGCGCGCTGGCACGCGACGACGTCGTCTCCAGGGAGACGCTTGCCGCGCTCGATCGCTTCAAGAAAAGCGTGATCGGTGCCGTGCGCCGCCGCTTCACGGCACCCGCCACGGCCCGTGTTGGTCGAAATCCTCGCCCGCGTTTCAGTTTTCTGAATTTCCACTTTGGAACTCTCCCGCCGGCATCCCGTTCAAACATCATTGAGCCAGGAGAACGACCATGCCACGAGGCGACAAATCGAAATACAGCGACAAACAGGAACGCAAAGCCGACCACTTTGCCGAAGGCTATGAAAAGCGCGGTGTTTCCGAGAAGGAATCCGAGCGCTGGGCATGGGCGACCGTCAACAAGGACGATGGCGGAGGCAAGAAAGAAGGCGGCTCGGGTCGTGGTAAACACACCGGACACCCCGCGGCCCACAAGGGTGGGAAAAGCGGCGGCAAGGCATCGGCTTCACGGTCAGCCGCAAGCCGATCGGAATCGGCAAAGAAGGCAGCGGCAACCCGCAAGCGGAATGCCGAGCACCATGCCTATTAACTGCTCCGCAACAGATTCGGAACGCCATGAAACCCAAGCTCGCTAATCAGGTCAGCGGGCAAAGAATTTTCGTCGTGGTGCTCGACCTCGGCGAAGAAGCCTTCGCCGCGCTGACAGCCTTCGCAACCCACCAAAACCTCGGCAGTGCCTCTTTGACTGCGATCGGAGCGTTCGGCGCCGCCTTGATCGATCTTGATGCGTGAGGTTGGCAAGCGCCTGCCCGGTTCCTTGGCCATCCATGGCGGATGTCTCTGTGGCAGGATCCGATTCAGCGTCGGGATCGAACCGAGGATTCACTACTGCCACTGCGATATGTGCAGACGAGCGACCGGCAGCGCGTTTGCAGTTCTTGCCTGGATGCCCTGCCAAAGCCTGACCTGGAATTCCGGAAAGCCAACATATCGAAGGTCTTCGCCGATTGCGCAAAGAGGCTTCTGCCCAGAATGCGGGTCGCCGCTCAGCCTTTGCTACGACGCATCGCCAACCGAGATCGCGCTGCACGTCGGTACCTTCGATGATCCGGCTCATCTGGAGCCTCGGTACAACTATGGTTCAGCGCAGCGCCTTGGTTGGGTGTGCTGCGGAATAGACCTACCGGACCGCGACACCGAGGAACGCTGGTAGCGCCGCCTGTTGCGAATGACCAAGATTGCCGATCAGGAATGCGGCCCTTTGCGACGTGGCCAGACCGTTGACAACCCCTAAGCGCTAGCCGGTTTTGATCCTTTGGGGGGCCGCATTCTCTATCGCGAGGAAAATCGCTTCGACCAGATCCTCGTCCCGGAAGGGCTTGCCGAGCAAGGGCACGTCGGCTGGCCGATCGGCAATCTCCCGGGCATCGGCATAGCCCGTGATCATGACCGCTGGCCAGTCCGAGCGCAAATTGCGCGCGAAGCGGATCACGTCGACGCCGGATACGAGTGGCATGGCGAAATCGGTGATAATGACGTCGAACTCGTCGGGAGTGCGCTCCATCATGGCCAGCGCCTCCGCCCCTCCTCCCGCGCAGGTCACCTCGAAACCACGCTGGCGAAGGGACTCGGCGGTCAATTGCCGCAAAACATGGCTGTCGTCGATCAGGAGGATTGATGGGTGCTCCATTCCGGCATCGGCGAACGCTCGTTCAATGCCGGGTTCCACCACAGGATCGACCGGCTGTTCGGTCGAACGTGGCAGCCAGAGTTGCATGGTAGTTCCGCGGTTGACGACGCTTTCTATGCGAAGTGTCCCACCTGACTGCTTCATGAAGCCGTAAACCGTGCTGAGGCCGAGGCCCGTTCCCTTACCGACCGGCTTGGTGGTGAAGAACGGTTCGACGACCTTGGCGACAAGATCGGGGGGTATGCCGGATCCGGTGTCCTTCACGGCGATCAAGACATAGTCGCCCGGCGGAATATCCTCTGTTCGCGTCCCGATCGATCGATTCTGCGCATGCACGGTTATTGTCCCGCCAGAGGGCATGGCGTCACGCGCGTTGAAAACCAGATTCATCAAGGCCAATTCAAGTTGGCCTGCATCGACATGCACCGGCCAGATCGTGTCATCGATCTGCCAGTCGAAACGGATCAACCCCCCCATCACGGGCGCCACCAATCCGTTCATCGTGTCGCCCAGCGCAGCAAGGCGCACCGCTTCCGGCTTCAGGGTCTGGCGCCGCGAGAATGCCAGCATTCGCGCGACAAGGTCAGCGCCTTGTTTTGCAGAACGCCGCGTCAGGTCGAGTACCTGTTGCGCCTGATCATCGAACGTAGCCCGGCGTTCAAGCAGCCCCAACCCACTGAGAATTGCGGCGAGCAGGTTGTTGAAATCATGCGCCAGGCCGCCGGTTAGCTTGCCGATAGCGTCGATGCGCTGGGATTGAAGCAGCTGGTCCTCAAGACCGCGCCGCTCGGTGATGTCAAGCAATGTGCCGATGATTTCCGGTTCACGGCCATCTGAGCCGTCCGACATCACGCCCTGGTCGAGAAAGATGCGATACTCGCCATTGGCGCATTGCCAGCGGAACTCGCACGTATAGGAGCCGGTGGTTTTTGCCGCCAGCAGCGCTTCCCTCAATCGCGGCAGGTCGTCCGGATGAACGCGGCTGAGACCGAACTCTGGATCCGATGTCAGGTATTCAGGCGCAAAGCCGGTCAAGCGCTCGACGCCCTCGGTAACAAAGCGCGCCGCGAAGGGTGGCTCGGCTGCCCGAGCATGAAAGCAGACCGGCAACGAATTCAGGATGGCATCCTGCCGTTGCTCGGCGCTGCGCAGCGCGCGTTCGGCCTGAAGCTTGTCCTTGTGCGCCTGCAACGCCTGCGCCAATAGTCCCTGCTCGACCTCCGCCTTGCGCTGGATCTCGAGCGTCTTCTCGTGGAGTTCGACGAAAACCGCGACTTTCGAACGCAGCATGATCGGATCGAATGGCTTGAACACATAGTCGACCGCGCCGGCATCATAGCCGCGCAGCATATGCGCATCCTCCTTGTTGATGGCGGTCAAGAAGATGATTGGGGTGCGCTTGGATTGCTCGCGCTGGCGGATAAGTGCGGCCGTTTCATACCCGTCCAACCCTGGCATGAGGACATCCAGGAGAATGACGGCGAAATCCTCTTTCAGCAGAAAGCGCAGAGCCTCTTCGCCCGATTGGGCGCAGATGACCTCTCCGACAGTCGCGAGCACTTCGCTGATCGCCAGCAGATTGCGCTCATCGTCGTCCACCGCCAGGATGCGGGCTCTTGCCGGCCCTTCGGCAAGAGCTGCCACCTCAAGTTTCCTTACCCTGTTTCTTGCCAGCTTTTGCATCGAACGGCCGTCAGTTCGCTGCCAGGAGAAGTTTTTCCGGGCTCTCGACACGGGATCGGGCACGCCCGATCCAGACACGAAGCAGTGCCAGCAGGAGATCCAGGTCGACGGGTTTGGCGATGTAGTCGGAAGCCCCGGCATCCAGACATTTTTGCCGATCCCCCTTCATCGCCTTTGCGGTGACGGAAATCAGCGGGATATGAGCAATCGCCGGTGTGCCGCGAATCCGCCGCATCGTCTCGTAGCCGTCCATCTCCGGCATCATGATATCGATCAATGCCACGTCGACATCGGGCGCCTGTTCAAGAAGCGCGATGCCATCACGGCCCCGCTCGGCATGCAGAACCTGTATGTCATAGGTCTCCAGAACACTGGTGAGCGAATAGATATTGCGAATGTCGTCGTCGACGATGAGAACTTTCGCCCCGGCGAGATCGGACTTGCCGTTGTGTTCAGTTCCTGCCAAGGCCTCTTGGCGACCTTCTCCCGGCAGCGTTGCCGAAATATGCAGCGCCAATTGAGCGAAGTTCTCCGCCCGCGGTGCTTCCGCCAAGGCCGGGTTCAATGCCAGTACCTGTTCAAGCGCGTCCGGGTGAGGCGTAAAGAACAGCAGCTGCGGCAAGGCTTCGCCGAATTGGCCCGTGATCTCGTCCAGCGCCTTTGCGTTGTCCTTGGCGGAGCGTCCAAAGCCGAGCACGACGGCATCATAGGAGGCGAGGCCAACGTCTTCTGCATTTGCCGCAACACGACCGATCGCGGTGACCGACGTTACGCCGTCGCGGATTGCCTCGACCAGCGCCAGACGCCGCTCCGGGTCAGGGTCCACGACCAGAACGCGGCGCTGAACGCGGAGCTTCTTCGAGTGGATATCCTGAAACACCTTCATCAGCTCGTCCGAGGAAACGGGCTTGGTGGAAATGCTGGACGCCCCCTTGCGTGCGAGACTGTCGATGTCTTCGGCACCCGAGATGACATGGATGGGAATTCCCCTCGTCTTCTGGTCATGCCGCAGCAGATCGAAAAGCACCCAGCCATCGATATCCGAAAGTCCGAGATCAAGTGTGATTGCGTCGGGAACGAGCTTGCGGGCCAATGCCAGCGTGCCGGAACCTGCAGTCGACAGAACGCCTTTCAGCCCGGCCGACCGGGCGAGGCCAAGCAGCAACCCGCCAAAGGTCGGATCGTCTTCGACGATCAACACGATCCGATCGGTGGGTAGGATTGAATCGCGGTCGTCGATCAGCTCTGCCGAGGGCGGACTGCTGAGCAGAGCTGTCGTAGCAACCGCCTCCGCCGCCGGAGCCAAGGTCGACTGTACTGTCGTCACGCGGGGGCCGTCGAACGGGATGATGAGGGTAAATGTCGACCCCTTGCCCGGCGTGCTTTCGACCCGCAATTCGCCGCCAAGCAAGCGAGCGATCTCGCGGCTGATCGAGAGCCCAAGGCCGGTGCCGCCATACTTGCGGCTGGTGGTGCCATCGGCCTGCTGGAAGGCCTCGAAAATCAGCTTCTGTTTGTCTTCTGGAATGCCAATGCCGGTGTCGGTGACGGCGATCGCGAGAGCCTTCACCGGCTGCGTCGCGCCATTGCGGCGGCCGGCCTTTTCAACCCGGAAGTTCAGGCTGACCTCGCCTTCCGAGGTGAATTTGAATGCGTTGGAAAGCAGGTTGAGGACAATCTGCTGCAAGCGTTTCTCATCTGTGCGGACCGTGTCGGGAAGCGCCGGATCGACCTTGATGGTGAAGCCAAGTCCCTTGTCGGCTGCCAGCTGACGAAAAGTTCGTTCCATATGCTGGCGAAGATGCGTCACCGGCATATCGTTGATGTCGATGGAAACAGTGCCCGACTCGATCTTCGACAGATCGAGGATATCGTTGATGAGGCTGAGAAGATCGGTTCCTGCCGAATTGATGGTGCGGGCGAACTCTACCTGTTTTTCGTTGAGGTTGCCGTGCTGGTTGGTCGCCAGCAGGTTTGACAAAATGAGCAGCGAATTGAGCGGCGTGCGCAGTTCGTGGCTCATATTGGCCAGGAATTCGGATTTGTATTTCGACGTGAGCGCCAGTTGCTCGGCTTTTTCCTCCAGCGCGCGTCGCGCCATCTCGATTTCGAGATTCTTGTTTTCGACCTGCTTCTTTTCGTTCTCGAGCAGCTGCGCCTTTTCTTGCAGCTCCTCGTTCGTCGCATGCAGCTCTTCTTGCTTTTTTGTCAGCTCGGTTTGACGCGCTTGCAATTCCGACGTCAGCAGTTGCGACTGCTTGAGCAGGCCCTCCGTGCGCATCGTCGCAGCGATGGTGTTGAGAACGATGCCGACGGATTCCATGAGCTGGTTGAGGAACGACTGGTGTGTGTCACGAAACTCGCCGAACGAGGCGAGCTCGATGACGGCTTTGACTTCATCCTCGAACAGGGCAGGCAGGATGATGACATTGGCTGGCGAGGCGCTGCCAAGACCAGATGTGACCCGAAGGAATTCTGGCGGCACATTGTCCAGCATGATGGCGCGCTTGTCGGCGGCACTTTGCCCAACCAGGCCCTCTCGCAGATCAAGCCGCTGCTTGATGGCAGCTTTGCTCTCGGCGCCATAGGAAGCCGCCAGCTCAAGATAGGATTCCTCCTCGTCGCGATTGGTGACGTAGAACACCCCATACTGGGCGTTCACCAGAGGAGCGAGTTCGGACATGATGAGCCGCGAGACGGTGGCAAGGTCGCGCTCGCCTTGCAGCATGCGCGAAAACCGGGCGAGATTGGTCTTCAACCAGTCCTGCTCGGCATTCTTCAGTGTCTGATCCTTCAGATTGCGGATCATTTCGTTGATGTTGTCTTTTAGCGCGGCGACCTCGCCGGAGGCTTCGACGCTGATCGAACGGGTAAGATCGCCCTTGGTCACCGCCGTCGAAACCTCGGCGATGGCACGCACCTGGGTGGTCAGATTGGCAGCGAGTTGATTGACATTGTCGGTGAGGTCGCGCCAGAGGCCGGCGGCACCTGGCACACGCGCCTGACCACCGAGCTTACCCTCGATGCCCACCTCACGGGCGACGTTGGTCACCTGGTCGGCAAAGGTGGCAAGCGTCTCGATCATGCCGTTGATGGTGTCGGCCAGCAGGGCGATCTCTCCCTTCGCGTCGACCGTCAGTTTGCGCCTGAGATTGCCTTGCGCGACCGCCGTCACGACATCGGCGATGCCGCGCACCTGATTGGTCAAGTTCGTCGCCATCAGGTTGACGTTGTCGGTCAGGTCCTTCCAGGTACCGGCAACACCTTCGACGCGCGCCTGGCCACCAAGCTTGCCCTCGGTGCCAACCTCACGCGCGACTCGGGTGACCTCGCCGGCGAAGGAGTTCAACTGGTCCACCATGGTGTTGATGGTCGACTTGAGCTCCAGGATTTCGCCCTTCACATCGACGGTGATCTTCTTCGACAGGTCGCCGCGCGCCACGGCGGTCGTGACTTCGGCGATGTTGCGCACTTGGCCGGTCAGATTCTCGGCCATCGAGTTCACATTGTCTGTGAGATCCTTCCACGTGCCGGCAACGCCGCGCACCTGCGCCTGGCCTCCCAACTTGCCTTCCGTGCCGACCTCGCGTGCCACGCGCGTGACTTCCGAAGCGAAGGAATTGAGCTGGTCCACCATTGTGTTGATGGTGTCCTTCAGCTCCAGGATCTCGCCGCGGACATCGACGGTGATCTTCTTCGAAAGGTCCCCGAGCGCCACGGCGGTGGTCACCTCGGCGATGTTGCGCACCTGGCCGGTCAGGTTGGCCGCCATGGCGTTGACGTTTTCGGTCAGATCCTTCCACGTGCCGCCGATGCCGCGCACCTGGGCCTGGCCGCCGAGCTTGCCATCGGAGCCGACCTCGCGCGCCACACGTGTCACTTCCGAAGCGAAGGAATTGAGCTGGTCGACCATCGTGTTGATGACGTCCTTGATCTGCAAGATCTCGCCCAGCGCGTCGACGGTGATCTTCTGGGTCAAGTCGCCGGTCGCAATGGCCGTTGCCACCTTCGACACGTCACGCAACTGCACCGTCAAATTGCCGGCCATGGCGTTGACGTTGTCGGTCAGATCCTTCCAGGTGCCACCGACGCCTTCGACATGCGCCTGGCCACCAAGCTTGCCTTCCGATCCCACTTCGCGGGCCACACGCGTGACCTCAGAGGCGAAGGAGTTCAGTTGGTCGACCATCGTGTTGACGGTGTCCTTGAGCTCCAGGATCTCGCCTTTGACGTCGACGGTGATCTTCTTCGACAGGTCGCCGCGCGCCACGGCGGTGGTGACTTCTGCGATGTTTCGAACCTGGCCAGTCAGGTTGGCGGCCATGAGATTGACGTTGTCCGTCAAATCCTTCCATGTGCCACCGACGCCCCTCACCTCGGCCTGGCCGCCCAGCTTGCCTTCGGTGCCGACCTCGCGCGCCACGCGCGTCACTTCCGAGGCAAAGGAGTTCAGCTGGTCGACCATCGTGTTGATGGTGTCCTTGAGTTCCAGGATTTCGCCTTGCACGGCGACCGTGATCTTCTTCGACAGATCGCCCGACGCGACCGCCGTCGTCACCTCGGCGATATTGCGCACCTGACCGGTCAGGTTCTCGGCCATCGAGTTGACGTTGTCGGTGAGGTCCTTCCAGGTGCCGGCGACGCCGCGCACCTGCGCCTGGCCGCCAAGCTTGCCTTCGGTGCCAACCTCGCGTGCCACGCGCGTGACCTCGCCCGCGAATGAATTCAGCTGGTCCACCATCGTGTTTATCGTGGATTTCAGCTCGAGAATCTCGCCCTTCACGTCGACCGTAATCTTCTTCGACAGGTCGCCCAAAGCCACCGCGGTCGTCACTTCGGCGATGTTGCGCACCTGGCCAGTCAGGTTCTCGGCCATGGAATTCACATTGTCGGTCAGATCCTTCCACGTACCGCCAACACCCTCAACGCGCGCCTGGCCGCCAAGCTTGCCTTCAGTGCCGACCTCGCGCGCCACGCGCGTCACTTCCGAAGCGAAGGAATTGAGCTGGTCCACCATCGTGTTGATGGTGTTCTTCAGTTCTAGGATTTCGCCCTTGACATCGACTGTGATCTTCTTCGACAGGTCGCCCGAGGCGACTGCGGTCGTAACCTCCGCGATGTTGCGCACTTGCCCGGTCAGGTTCGTGGCCATCGCGTTGACGTTGTCGGTCAGATCTTTCCACGTGCCGGCGACGCCCTTGACCCGGGCTTGGCCGCCGAGCTTGCCTTCCGTACCGACCTCGCGCGCGACGCGCGTCACCTCGGAGGCGAAGGAGGCCAACTGGCCGACCATGGTGTTGACGATCTTGCCGATGCGCAGGAATTCGCCGCGCAGCGGTCGGCCGTCAATTTCGACCATCATGGTCTGCGACAGGTCACCCTTGGCGACGGCGCCGATAACGCGCGCAACCTCAGCCGTCGGCTGAACCATGTCTTCGATGAGATCATTGACTGAACGGACACTGGATTCCCAACTGCCGGTGGCATTGCGAACCCGGCCGCGCTCGCCTATCCGCCCTTCCTTGCCGACGACCCGGCTCAAGCGCTCGAACTCGCGCGTCACTTGGTCGTTGAGGTCAGCGATCTCATTGAAAGTCTCGGCTATCTCGGAATCGAGGCCTTCATAAACATTGTCGATGCGGACGGAGAAATCGCCGCGCCGGAAGGCTTTCAGAGAATTCAGGATGCTTCGACGGTCCAATTGCTTCTTGGATGCCTGCACGGTCACAGCGCCACTCCCAGCCCTATGGATTTATACGGATAAATTGCCCCCGCGGCCAATGGTGGATCGCGCCGCAAGACCCCAAACGCGGCATTTTCAATTTTGTTCCATCGTGCCGTGAATTCCAGGCCGACGATTGCGCCTTGGTTTAAACGCCGGATTTCATGATGTGGTTGTGGATTTATCGGGCTTTAGCCGACCACGACACGTCATGGCCGTTTGCCATTGCCCAGAGAGGCATGAATTGCGTTGCGGAACTCGGAAGGCGAGGCAGGCTTTGCGACCCATGTCCCGTGAAGGAAAATCGGATCGTGAAAACCCGAATTGGCGTAGCTTGCCGAATGGACGACAAAGGGGATGTTTCGGGCGTCAAGCAACGTAGCTATTCGTTCGAGCGCGATAAACGCCTCGTCTTCCAAAATCGCAACGAACCTATGGTGGTCCAATTATCGCAGTCCTTTGCTCTCCGAACCGATCGGCAGCGCAGCACGCCGCCTGACCGGTTCCACCCGGTGGTCGAAGCTCACGGCAATTTTCTTACCGGACATGGCATGGACCATAAGCCCGACCAATTCCTCGTCGTCGCAGCGACACTGAGGAAACCTTGCGCGGATTTCATCGACCGCAAACGCCGTCGAGATAATGTCGTCAGCGCGATAGCCAGAGATCACCGCGTAGACTGCGCTATAGGTTTCAAGGTCAATGACTTCGGTTTTCAGCACATCATCCTCCCTGCGGAAGGCCGACGGCAGAGGCGCCGGATGTCTCGCAAAGATTGCTAGATGCCGGCATCGAGTCTTCGGCGCTGTATCCTGTTCATTCTATGACGGTTGGCCGCGCTGTCGATAGCTCTGCAAGGCTTTGTACGCTTCCAGACACTGATTCACGCGAGCGACCAGATCAGGCAATCGTGCCGTTCATATACGTTTTCCGGTTCACTGTAGTGCCGTCCGCCAACTGAAACAGTCCGCCCGACCAGAATGACGATTGTCGGCCCTTTCACTTGAAGCCCCCCAGATCAGCGAGTGAGTTGTGGCCAACACTCCAACACCTCCGTCATGCTGGCCGCCTCAATCTGCTCACTGAAGCGGGAATGGTAGACTTCCATCAGTGCGTCATGGGTCTGGTCGGCAGAGCTGCAGATGGCATCGGTGACGAGAATGACGCGAAAGCCACGATCGATGGCGCCAAGCACGGTCGCGAGAACGCAAACGTCGGTTTCGCCACCGGTGATCACGAGCGCACGCACGCCGGAGCCACTCAGCAGCGCGTCGAGCCGCCCCTCGGTCCAGGGTGAATAGACATGTTTGTCGACCACCGTCGCCGGCGGTACAAATCGTGCAAGTTGAGGCATCAGCTCGATCAGGCGCGGATCGATGTTGGAAAGGGTTACCTCCGCCCACCGACGATAGTAGTTTGCCCACATTCCCGGCGCCTCGCCCGGGCGGGCGGCAGGAATGAAGCGCGTGAACAGGGTACGGCTGGCATGTCTGGCGACCAGTTCTTCGATCGCCGGGACCACCTTTTCAGCCCACGGCACGGGCCAAGGTCCACCCGGCGCAAACAGGCGCTGCATGTCGACGCACAGATGCAGGCCATCGTCGCCTATTGGTCCGTGAATCAATCCTTGGGCGGCCACTGGTGCATTCCGTCGGGTTTGGGTTACTGGCCTGCCTGCCGCGCTGCATCGGCCTCAGCCACATCAACAGTGTAAAGCAATTCACCGTTTTCGTTGGATACCCTCACAAGCCAGCCGGACAGAGCGTCCGTGCCAGGCTGCAGGTCGGCGAGAAGATCGATTGCGCAGCGGATAGCTTCGGACCGGGCCGCCTCAAGGCTCGCCATCCTCGACGGCGGTATGCGTCGGCTGGTTTCGCCATCGCGATACTCAAAGACATATACGTCGCCGGCGCCGTCGCTTGCAGAGGTTATCTCGACCTGGTCGAAATTGCCGTTGCTGCTCGCGTCATATTCATTGGCTGCGAGATCAAAGGTCGCTGTCTGGACCAGGATTGCCTTTGCGCGGGCAAGCACGTCATCTTCAGCTTGTATCCCGACGTTTGCCATGTCCACCGTAACGCAGTCGCCGCCCTCGCCGCAAAATATCACCCGGCGAACCGACTGCCCGTCTGGCGCCCTGGCATTCACCACTTCGGTCCGAACGACTTGCATGACACTCTCCTGCCTGTGTCTGACAATGTTCATGGTGCGGTTTCGGTTCCTGCGGATGCAGGGCGTCGGCCCGGCTGTCGAGACCGACAGGATTTCCCCCCACCGGACATTCACGGTGCACCGAGCCCCCGCCGCAGGAACAATTCGAACGGAAACGCGTTGCCCTAGCTGGAAACGGGATAAGCGCAAAATGGCCGCGCCACGTGCTGCCTGGAAGGGCTTCTTGAAGGTTGGTTCGGTTACTTGCGGCGTGAAGATTGTCGGCGCAACCAGCGAAGCATCCAAGATCCATTTCAAGATTTTGAACCGCAAGGACGGTCTGCCGGTCAGGAGCGTCTACGCCGACGAGGAGACCGGAAAGCTGGTGGATGCAGCGGATCAGGTGAAGGGTTTCGAGATCGAAAAGGACGAATTTCTCCAGATCGAACCTGACGACATAAAGGCGTTGAAGCTGACGTCGAAGCACACGCTCGAAGTCGGCGAATTCGTATCGATTGACGATATCGATACGCGCTATCTCGAGAAGCCCTACTATCTGATCCCGGCCGACGGCGCCGCAATCGAAGCATACGGAGTGATCCGCGATGCCATGAAGAACAAGGGCGTGGCCGCTCGATCCTGCGTGGTGCTCTACCAGCGCGGCCGCGAAGTGCTGATTCAGCCCTATGGCAAGGGGATGGTGATGACCGAGCTTCGCAACCACAACGAAATGGTTTCGGAAAGCACTGTGTTCGATGGATTGGCCAAGCAGAAATACGACCCCGATCTGCTCGAAATCGCCGGCATGCTTATTGACAAAAAAGTGACGACCTTCGATCCCTCGAAATTTGAAGACACCTATGAAGACGCGCTGATCGCCATGATCGATGCAAAGCGCAAAGGCAAGAAGCTGCCGAAGCCCGCACCAAGGCCACAGGAGAATGTCATCAACCTCGCTGAGGTGCTGAAGAAGAGCCTCAAACAGGAAGGGCTGGCGAGATCCACAAAGAGAGCCTCACCGAAACGCAAGACAGCATAGTTGATAACTGCCCAGCCAGAAGGTCCGCACAGCAGCTCCAGCCGCCCTTAATAGCTCGGAACAATTCTCGCGGTTGCCCGTTGGCCACCAAGGACGATGCCTTATGGCCGAGATCAAGAACGTCGACAGGGCAGTCCTCAAAGAGCCAGAGGCAGCGGATGCCAACATTGCGCTCAAAGGAGCCGGAACGCAGGACTCTGATCGGGCGCCGACAAGCCCCAGGACCGCTGGCCATCGGTAAAAATACATGGGGTGTGAAAAGACCCTTTCGCCTCCAGACGCGGCGACGCGCGACCTGTGGCGGGCCGAACCCCACGCCCAAGCGAAACCCGGAGAATAGATGTGCCCCCCAAACCAGAGCCAACCGAAGAGCCGCCAGTGGATGCGCCGACGTGGACGCCGGACATACGCGAGCCTGAGCCGGATCTTCTTCCCGACGAAGTGCCAGTTCCTAATCCGGACGAGAACCGTGATCCGCCAAAGCGAGGCGTGGTGACAGACTGAACAACGAGTTTGGTCCGGCATCCTCCTGCAAAGGCGTTTATCTCGCCGCCGGGTTCAAGATCGCCAGTGAAATGCGACTGGATTTGGCTGCGCCGAATGCTTGACGGATTTGGTCTCGATGGTGTGGACCTGTCGACGCCTCGCCAAGCCTCATTTTCCAAGTATCTGTTCGAACGTGCATTGCTTCGGGCTTTTGTCAGGACGCCATCGCAGAAATTTGGTGCCATGACGGAAACGATCGCCGGTGACATGATCGAACCGCACCTCCGCCACCAGTTCGGGCCGCAATGGCTCCCATTGTCCGCTTCTTTCCGTGCTCCACCGACTGGGACCGCCCGGCGCTTTTCCCGTGAAGCCAGGAGCCGATCGCAAAGCTTCAAGTTGTCGCGTAAGCTTGGCCCTGTCCTCCCGGGCGATCGTCGAAGTGAACCCGACATGGTCGAGTTGCCCCTGGTCATTGTACAGGCCAAGCAACAGGGAGCCGACTTCACGCGAATTCGCCAGGTAGCGGAACCCTCCGACGACACAATCGGCCGTGCGCAGGCGCTTGACTTTGACCATGGCGCGCTCGCCGGGTCGATATTCGTCATCGAGAAGCTTGGCAACGACCCCGTCGGTCGAACCTTGTCCGGATTGGCCAAGCCATCTGCCTGCCGCCGCCAAATCACGCGTCGCCCGAGACAGTTCGAGATCCTTTCGCGCGGCCGACTTTACGAACAGTTCGAGTGCAGCGCGCCGAACCGAGAGCGGCTGCTGCATCAAGGCGCCCTCGGAGGTCGCCAACATGTCAAAGAGGATCAGCTTTGCCGGCGTCGCGACCGACAGTTTCCGGATCCTGCTTTCCGCCGGATGCAGCCGCATCTGCAAGGCGTCGAAAGAAAGAGAGCCTGCAATTTCGATGACGATCTCACCATCGACCACGAACTCTTTTGTTTTCAGTTCATGCAACATCGCGACGACTTCCGGGAAATACCGCCCTAACGGCTTGCCGGATTTTGCACGCAACTCCACGGCCGCGCCGGATTTAAAGGCCAGGCAGCGGAACCCGTCCCATTTGGGTTCGTATTGCCATCGGCCAGCATCGGCCGGCAACGTGTCGGCAGCCTTTGCTTCCATCGGCGCCGTGCTCAACGCCACGCCGAAAGACGATTTTACACTCGTCGGCAGATCGCGAGAGATGGCAGATTCGCCCGTCATGAAAGTTCCGTGGACAACGATGGAGATCGACTCAACGCAGCACTGGTGCCGGCTTTGGAAAAAATCATGCTCCAACAGGGTTAGGTCATGATGAGATTTCAACCAATCTCATCATGACCTGGGACGGTCTACTCGGCAGCCTGCATGTTGATCTTGCTTTCCGCCATTTCGGTGAGCTTGCGATCGGTCGCCTGCTCTTCTTTCAGGTTCTTGGCCAATACGTTGGCGCAGTCACTGCGGCCAAGCTGCTTGGCCCAGGCGATGAGCGTGCCATATCTGGTCATCTCATAGTGTTCGACCGCCTGCGCCGACGCTATCAGCGCCGCGTCTAGAACCTCCTTGTCGTCGACGTCGCCGCTCACATCGTCGGCTTCCTCCAGAATGCCGTCTATCGCCGGGCAGTTGACCTCCTTGGCCTTGACGCCATGCAATTCGAACACCTGTTCGACGCGCTCGATATGGCCTTTGGTCTGCTCGAGGTGTTTTTCGAATCCGGCCTTCAATTGCGGATCGGTTGCCTTGCCGATCATCTTCGGCAGCGCTTTCTCGATCTGCTTTTCGGCGTAATAGATGTCGCGCAGCGTGTGCACGAAGAGATCGTCGAGTGTCTTGATGTCCTTCGAAAAGAAGCCCATGGCCTTACCTTTCATTGTGCAGAAGTTCGGGTTCGGCGGCGGCTTGCCCGCCACCCGCGGAGGCCGGGAACTCGTCCCGGCTTGCTGGTCAACGCACCGGTGCCGGAGGAGTTCCTGATTCCGAGCCGGCCGTTACTCCTTTTCGGGACGCTGCGATCCATCTCCGGAGGAGCTTTGACCCGATCACACGTTCCATGGTCCAGACGAGGACCCTCAGGCGCACGCCGGCGCGGAAAAACTGACGGCCAGGAGAGCCGAAACGTGCTGTGCGCCGCAAGCTCTCGCAGGCGATGGCTGCTTCGGCAGATGCAATGCCAGCGCCGGGCGCGCACTATTGTCGGGAGAACTCTTGGTCAAGTATGCGAAGGCCCTCTTCATATTTGGCCGCCGACGCTCCGACCTGCCTCGACTGCCAGATGTTGTCCTCCAGATCGGCGCGTTTTACGGGGAGCGCCACTGGGTTCGACGCAGCCCGCCGGACAAAGGCGAAATACTCCTCATCCGGACTGCGCGACATGGCATCGACCGCCGCGGCAATTGTCGGTCCGAAGCCTGCTTCTTCGAGCTTGGCGCGGGTCCAGCCTTCGCCTTTCTCCAGAACGTCATGAAGGTAGGCAACAGTCTTCTGATCGATTGTCTCGACAGCGTCGACGACACGGCGGCAATGCTCGATATAGGGCCGCCCGGTCTTATCGCGCTGCGACGCGTGAACCTCCTCCGCAATCTTTGCCGCCTGGTAGAAAATGCTCATCGCGCCTGTCCTTACCGTGATTGTCTCTGCCTGATGAAACCTATTCGACGATATGTGGCGTGTGTCGCTTGTCCTCGGCAGGGTCGACATCGATACGGGCCTTTTCCGGATCGAAAGCGCCGTGACCTGCAATAGCCAGAGCGGCCGCATCGGGCGTTTCGTAGGCCCACATGAAATCGTCGGAAGAACTGCCGACGGCGTGGACACGCCAGTAGCTTGCGGTGCCTTTAAGCGGGCACCGGGTGGTGGTGTCGGTCTTTTCGAAAAGATCGAAATAGATGTCCTCGAAGGGGATATAGAAAACGGGCTCGTGCCCGTCTTCACGCAGGACCTTCGCCCGCTCCGTAGCTGCGACGATGGCGTCGGAAAACCGCACCGTCACCGTGCCGGAAAACGGTTCTATGGCCAATCGGCCAAGGTTTTGCTGTGAAGTTGCGCCTGAAGTTTGCATCTGAATTTCTCCCTGGCGATTACCGCAAGATGCCTGGAGACGAAATGCGCGGCGGCGCTTCAGGTTCCGGCATGTCCGATGAAGCTGAATGGCAGCCGGCCTTAAAGCGCCTACCGCCCGCCGTATCCAGCAGTACTCGTCAGTAAGGCGCGGTAAAATGCTCGTCCAACCCATTCGAAGACTTTGGAAGGACGACACGGTCATCGCTGCCGTGGAGCGTCAGGGCTGGCACCGAAATGATCTTCGCCGCCACTTGCCGGCGGGCGAGTTCGTGGCTGGAGATGCTCCAGCTGTTTGGCCGTCGTCAGCTGCCGCCTCATGTACGGGCTCCGGGGCGGCCTCAGTTGCTGCCAAGTGGGCCGCAAGGTCCCTATAGACCTTGCCCCTGCCGCCATCGTGTTTAGCGATCAGGCCAAGTAGGTCATGACGGCTTAGCTTTGCAATCTTCATTAGGAATTCGAATTCGTGCTTCGGAATCGAGGCTGCTAGGCGATCGAGTTTGGCCCGCCGGGTCTCTTTGGACACATGTGCTCCTATGTATCCAGGCAGCATGCGAGGCACGTATTCGGAGGCCCGCCATTGTCTTGATGGCGGGCCTTCGGGCGGCCGAAGCCGCTAGGTCCATCGGCTACTTGTTGCAATTTTGCACGGTCGAGGTCGTTGCGCCACTTGCAGTGTTGTTATCGATGTCATTGCCTGCGGCGTCCTTGCAACGGTCGGTCATGCCGTTCGATTTTGTAGTCGAGTTTGTGGAATTCGGATCGGTTGGCACGGCCGCATTCCCGCTGCCAGTGCCATTGCCAGCGGCGCCGCCGCTGCCAACAGTTCCAGTACCAGTTCCATTACCCGTGCCAGCCGTTCCGCCAGCACCCGTTCCATTTGTCTGCGCCAAGGCGGAACCGGCCAAGGCAATAGTTAGCACCGACGCGGCTAGAATTTTCTTCAACATTGGAGTCTCCGTGTTTGAATCGCCGAATTGCGATCGCTTTCCCAACGACAGGTTTTTCTCATTGTTCCCGGCGTAATGGATTGTGATCCGCAGCAGCCTTCGTCGAGGTGGACACTCTTGACGGCGCACGAATTGTGATGAGACCTGACAAGGCAGGATGGGCTTTGTTCAACACCAAAGCGATATGTTGGGCGCGGCTGCATGCATCCGACGCGGATCGCGATGCGGAATGTGGGCAAGACGGGTTACAACAGAAGCGGCGATCAGAGCTGAGACCGAACCGGGCGCCTTGATGTTAATCTGACGGTTGAATCTCAAGACCATTCCGACGCAGGAGCAGAAGGCATGCCGGCTCAACCCGAAGGATTTACAATCGCTCTGGCTCACAACGGGGATGCACGAACGCAGGCGGCCGCTGCGCTCTACCGACAAAATATCGAACAAACCGGAATCGATGACCGGGCAGTGATCGGCGCGGAGCTTACCGACCCCTCGGGAAAGATCTGGGGTGGAATTTGGGGCAGAACGGAACTGGGGCTCCTGTTTCTCGACATGTTCTTCTTGCCTGAAAAATTGCGTGGCCGATCCTATGGATCACAGCTTCTTATGGCGATTGAGGAGGAAGCCATTAGGCGCGGATGCAAGAGAGCCGTCGTCGAGACGAGCAGTTTCCAGGCGCCTCAATTTTACCGGCTTCATGGGTTTGAGGAATTCGGCAAAGTCGAATTCGTTATTCCAGGACAGGCCCGCATCTTCCTTCGCAAGAACCTGCAGTAATCTTTGCGGAGGCGCCATCCGCGCGAACGGCTGTTCGCCGGCAAAATGCCGGCGCCTTAGCCCTCCCGAGCCGTAGCCATCTACTCCCGAAGGTCCTTTTGCCCTTTCCATCCGGGAAGCTCGGTCATCGGGCATAGCAGCCGCGGTCGCGCCGGATCGGAGATATCGAGTTTATCCCAGGGAATGCGGTACAGGCCGTCGCGGCGGCGCAGCCGAAGCAGGTCGAGCATCGCGATGCCGATGGTCGAGGCCGACAGACGCTCGAACGCGGCGTAGATGCCAACGTGGAATTCAGTAACGACGAGCTCGTCGCCACGCTGTTCGGCGAGAATCTCTTCGATGTGACCGATGCTCTTTCCACGCTGCGAGAGCACGCGTCGCCCGGCAAGATGTTCGAGGTTGACTGTCCTCATCATCACGCTCCTGGGATGCGCCCGATGACATGATCGCGCAACCAGTCCTGCCAGGCGAAAATCGACGTCTCGCCCACCTCGATGTCACATTCGATGTCGAGCCCGTTGTCCTGCACCTTTTTCCACGCAATCCTGTGTGGCTCGGCGTGGCGTTTGCCACCCACCCTCGTCGCCAGTTGCGCCATCCATTCCCCGGGCCGCGCGCCAAGGCGGCGCGCCAAAGTGATGGAGCCGAGTTCTATCGCGACAATCCTTGGTGGTTTGCCCCGCCGCAACTCGGCCACCACTCCGTCGACCTTGCCGATCTTGAACCGCCGGCGGTCGAACACCTGCTTGTCCAGGAGATCACGCATCAATTCCATCATGTGCCTCCGAATATCTGCAGCGGAATCGTCACCACGGCGAGCACGAAGGCAAGCGCGATAATGAAGACAACGGCGGCATTCGAAATGATGCCGTTGCGATGTTCGCCGACATAGCGTTCGTCATTCAGCAGGAAGAGAAATGGAACTACCGTCAGCGGAAGGCTCGCCGCCGTTACCGCCATGGAAAAGATGGTCAGCCTCAGTGGGTCGAGGCCAAGCATGATCGGGATGGCGGCCAAAAACAATGATGCCGTATAGACGGCACTGAAGCCCGGATCATCGCGCGGCTTGCGATCCTCACCCCACGTCCAGCCAAAGCCCTGTGCCACCAGATATGCCTGTTGCAACCCGACTTCGAGTGCGGCGCCGAAACAGGCAATGGCGAGCGAGGCAACGAATAGAACGAACCCCCAGAAGCCGAATATAGGGATCAGCATCAACGGCAGTTGGTGATAGTCGTCCACCTGGTCGATGCCGCGCGTCGCGAGAACGAGAGCAGCGACGATCAACACGCCGATCGAAATGGTCCCACCGAAGGTCATGCCCAGCCCGGCGATGGCACGATTGGCCCCAAGGTGGCTTTCATCCCATTTGTCCTCGATAGCTCCCGAGGAATAGAACATGAAAAGATAAGGCGATATCGACGCGCCGAGAATGCTGGCCGCCATGAACCAGTAATTGATGGCATCGTGAGCCGGCAGCGAAGGCACGGCGCTGCCAGCGACCGCTGTCCAGTCGGGCTTTAACATCACCGCACCAACCACGAAGCACAGCGTCACGAGGCCGAGGACCGAAACGCCTTTCTCGATAAAGCCAAACGTGCCTTTCCACAGCAGCAGCCATGCCAGCAACGCCACCGGCAGTGCCCACCACTGGAAGCCTATGCCGGTGGCAAGTTCGAGTGCGATGGCCACACCGCCGATCTCAGCGGACAGCACCATGAAATTGACGAGAAGGACGACGAGCAACGGCCATAGGAAGACGTTGAACCCAAATCTTTCACGAATGCCCTCTGAGATCGTGTGATGGCTCATCGCGGCGAACCGACCGGCCATTTCAACCAAAAAGATGATGCATATGGTGCCGAGAACTATGGCCCAGATCAGCTGGAATCCGAAGGCGGCACCCGCCTGCGCCGCCGTAGCCATCGACCCGACTTCGAGGAAACCTCCGACACTGGTGACGACGCCAAGCGATATTTCCAGAAGCTTCTTCACGGTTTTGGTCCGAAAGCGCTGGTGTAAGCGGCGGCGAGCGAGCGCATGGCCGCCCGAAGATCCTGTTGTGCGCTTTTCACCTCAGTGCGATTGTTCACCCGCAATCCCGCCTCGGCATGCGCCACCGCCACCGACAAACTGTTGACTGCTGCCGTCAGTCCTGCTCGCCCGGCTGGTTCAGCGGTCTCGGCCGATCGAATTTGCGCCTCGACCTCGGCCAGCGTTTTTCCGACCGAGTGCAGTGCGGCCGTGGCATAGGCGGACGGTGCCGCTCCCTCCACCCAGGCATCCAGCACCATCGATACGGTCTGTGCCGCGGAGGCCGCTGTTCGTGATTGCTGCGCCACCTGATTGGAAGACGAGCATCCGGCCAACCCGGCTAGCATCAGAAGCAAGCACAGCCAGCCAACCGGAAAATGACGGTCGTTATGGGGTACAGCGCGCGTTGGATGCGCCACGCGGATTTCCTCCCCGGCCCGAACCAACTGCGTCCGGCATCAATGATCTAGAGCGCTCGGAGAGCTCGTCAAACGAAACCGACGACGAGCCTGTGAGGTCGGCTAATCCAACGTAACAAAACGCTCCATCCCGGACAGCCGTTAAAAGAGGGGGGCCCGCGCTTCTCTTTGGCGCGGAGAAGCGCGGGCAGATCGGGCTGAGGGGATGACCCGATCGCGCAGCATCAACATGGGAGGGCAACAACGCTGCACGGTTCGAACTTCCAACCGGGCCACTTGTTCCAACTTCAACTGATCCGTTCTGAGTACTCAATCCATGCGTTTGGGGGCCTTTTTGAAGGTAGGCCATGGCGAGTTCTCATGGCGTAGAACGGTTTTTGTCGCAACGGCCCATCCATGAATGCGCGCAACGACCGCGATGACGACCGTCGCCTGACCGTCATGACAGCGCACGACCAATCCAGCCCAAACGCCGCGGAACAATTGTGCCCACTCGTGGTTCCGATGGCACGAAGATGGAGGATATGATGACGGACGCCAAACTCGCTGTGGTGACCGGCGCCTCGAGTGGCATCGGAAGGGAACTCGCAAAGCTGTGCGCTAAAGACGGTTACGACCTGATCATCGCCGCCGACGAGCCGGCTATCCGGCAGGCGGCAGAGGCACTTGAGACCCGCAATGTAACGGTCGAAGCCATTGAGGCCGATCTGGCGACCGTCGAGGGCGCCGATCGGTTGATCTCCCAGATCGGCGATCGCGATATCGACCTGTTGTTTCTCAATGCGGGACGCGGGCTCGGCAACGGCTTCGTCGACCAGGACTGGCGAAAAGTCCGCCGGATCATCGACACCAATGTCACCGGAACGGTCTATCTGGCGCATGAACTCGGCGCCAAGATGGCCCGGCGAGGCCGCGGGCGCATCCTGTTCACCGGATCGATCGCCGGCTTCATGCCCGGCACATTCCAGGCCGTCTACAACGGCACGAAGGCGTTCATCGATTCCTTCTCGATCGCGCTCCGCCATGAGCTGAAAGATAGCGGCGTGACGGTCACCGTGCTGATGCCCGGCCCCACGCAGACGCGATTCTTCGAGCGCGCTGAAATGATGGATACCAAGGTCGGCTCCGATGAAAAGGACAATCCGGCCGATGTCGCCAAGACGGGTTACGAGGCGATGATGGCCGGTGATGAACAGGTCGTCAGCGGTTGGAAAAACAAGCTGCAGGTCGCCGCCGCGCATGTCACGCCGGCAGGCACCTTGGCCGAACAGCACCGTAGGATGGCCGAGCCTGGGTCGGCGTCCAGCGACTGAGCCAATATTCGCGTCAAAGGGCTGGCATTCCCAAGGCCGCATGTGCTGCGCGAGGCAATCTATCGCTGCCGCAGGGGCGGCACCATCTCGGTTGCCGGCCTCTATGTTGGTCTGGTCGATCACATCCCGTTTGGCGGCGATGAATAAGGGACCGGCTTTCCGGATGGGCCAGACGCATACGCAACGCTACCTGGAACCTTTATTGGCCATGGTCCAGAACGGCGCAATCGATCCCTCCTTGTGATTACCCCCGGGCCGATCTGAAAGCAGGGCCGGATCCCTACAAGACGTTCCGCGACAAGCAGGATGGCTGTATCAAAGTCGTGACGCGGCCTCACAGCTAAGACGGGCAAGGCGACCGACACTCACTGCAATCACAAGGGAACATTCGCGTCGACGGCCGGTTAGGTGCCACTTCCGTAACGGTCACCTGCCGTCAAAGCGAGCCCATGATGAACCACGACCAGCATGACTATGTACCAGACGCAGCGCGCAGACTTGTCGTCGGAAGCATGGCGGGAGGAATTCTCGCCGCTTATGCTTCCACGGCGTCAGCCGATACGGGAACAGTGCCTGCTAAAGCAGGCCCTGCGAGCCCGATGCTAAAACAGAATCCGGTGACGCAATATCACCAGCCGCCTTTCAAGCCACAGGAACAGAAGTGGCCGGGTTTGGCCAGCAAGATGGTGCCGCGCCCGGATCACGGCGAAACAACCTACAAAGGATCAGGCAGGCTTGCCGGCCGCAAAGCGCTGATAACCGGCGGCGATTCCGGTATTGGTCGTGCGGCGGCGATTGCATTCGCGCGCGAGCGTGCGGACGTTGCTTTCGGCTACCTCCCCGAAGAACAGGAAGACGCCGACGAACTGGTGGACCTAATAAAAGCGGCAGGTCAAAAGGCTTGCCGGCATATCCGCAATGAGGCCTTTTGCAGAAAGCTGGTCGATGAAGCAGCAACGCCCCTCGGCGGTCTCGACATCCTGGTCAGCAACGCTGCCCGCCTCACTCGAGTCCACGGTCCTCAAAAAGGGCCGCCAAGGCCACCGCTCCTTAGGCGTGGTGGGCTTTCAGACTGTCTACAGGAGGAACCAATGGCTGGCGATGAAATAGAAAGAAGGCGACTGCAGATGTTGATCGAACAATATCTGGAGACCCGTAAGCGACGGCACGATTTCGTGTCGATCGCGAATGCCGAACTCGCGATCAAGGCGGTCATGCCGCATTGCCCGGTGTCGAGCGCAGCGTTGGCAGAGATGATTGCCGCTGGCGCCGTCACTTACGGCCTTGGCGTCCTATTCGACGCGAGGCAAACCGAGGGCGAACTGCCCGTTGTTTGATAGGCTCATCGCCTGACCAATCGTCGCGCGGTCGCCAAGTTTCGCCCAGCGCTGGAATACGCCAGACCGGGAGCATGTCAATCGTGCCGGCCGGATCGCAGGCACCTGCCGGCGACGCCGTCTCGGGCCTGGACCCGAATGTCGTCGTATATCTGGTGAAAAACCAGTGTCTTTGTCCCACGAGAAGTGCGTTACCGGGCTTCTCGTTGGGTTGGCACCGTTCCGCTGTCCTGGTGTCTTGCCAAAGACGTCGGTTGAACACCGAGCATATTTCGCACGGCCTCGACCAGCGCAGCAGCCCACACGGGTTTTGACAGCATCTTGTGATGACGCAAATCTTGCGGGATGTCGGATGCCGTGTACCCACTGACGAAAACAAACGGAATTCCGCGTTGCGCTAGAAGAGGGACAAGGGCAGCGCTGGTCTCGCCGCCGAGACCAATGTCCAGGACCGCGGCAGATATGACTTCACTCTCGATCAGCTTTTTCGCGCGAGCAACGGACGGCACTGGCCCGGCGATGGCGAAGCCGGCCTCTTCCAGAATTGCGCGGTGCTCCTCCGCGACCAGCCATTCATCTTCGACGATAAGGATACGAGATGCAGTCACGTTTCGCTCTCCCGATGATCAAACGGAAACTCAATCCGCAAGCTCAAACCATCGGAACCGAAAGATGTTTCAAAATTTCCGCCAAGCCGATACTCAATTTCGCCTTTTACCAGCGAAAGACCAAATCCCGTCTTCTCAGGTGGAGTGACAGCGGGACCGCCGCTTTCTAACCATTCGAGCTGAAAACCGTGATCCGACGCCGACCAAGTCACGGACACCACGCCGTTTGGCACGGACAAGGCGCCATATTTTCCAGCATTCGTGGCAAGTTCATGGATCACCATGCCAAGCGACAGGCCCTGCTGAGGCTTGAGCCGAATGTCCTCGCCTGTGGTGTTGATGCGTTCCAGCCCGAACGGCTCGACTTCCTGCCGCACGATTTCCTCTACCGAGACCTCTTTCCAGCTTTCGCGCGAGAGCACTCCGTAGGCCCGCGCCATGGCGCGCAGGCGACCGATGAGCGCTTCGGCGAAAGCCTCCGAAGAGGGAGCATTTTTCAGGGTCTGACTGGCAATGCTGACCGTAACGGCCAGCATGTTCTTGACCCGATGATTGAGTTCCGAGATCAATACCCGCTGGTGGGCTTCGGCTTCAGCCATGGTCGTCACATCGACAAAGGTCACCACCACACCTTGGATTTTCCGCACGCTGTCGCGGTAGGGGATCAGCCGCACGAGATAGTGGATGCCGTCGCTATCGCGCGGTAGCTGGTGCTCGATCATCTCGCCGGCCCTGAAAACCTGCGCGATATGGTCGCGCAGGTGCGGATAATCGAGCCGGCTGGCAAGATCGGTAAGCGGTCTTCCGATGTCGGTCGGCAGCAAATTGAAGAACGAAGACGCCGCCGGCGTGAAGCTGCGGATAACCAGCTTGGTATCGAGAAAAACAGTCGCGATCTGTGTGCTCTCGAACAGGTTCTTCAGATCGCTGTTGGCCCGATCGAGATCCTCGATCTTGGAAACCAGTTCGGCATTGATGGTGTTCAATTCCTCATTGAGGGACTGCATTTCTTCCTTGGAGGCCTCAAGCTCCTCATTGGAGGACTGGGCTTCTTCGTTGACCGAGACGAGTTCCTCATTGGAAGATTTCAACTCCTCCAATGCGGTCTCATATTCTTCGATCGTCGATTGCAGGCGCTCGCGCGTATCGCGGAGTTCGCGCTCGAAATCAGCAATCCCGGATGGCTGACGAACCTTTAGAGCCTCCAGCCGCGGCTGCGGCTGGCCCACCGGTTCGAACAGGACGAGAAACAGCGGCTCGCCGCTGCCGCGATCAACCAAGGGCTCGATCGTCAATGTGACGAACTGGACCCGATCTTCATCTTCTTCAATGGCTATCGCTTCGCGCACAACCGTGCGCCGGCCTTCGGCCGCTTCCCGCAAAGCGCCGCGCAGTTCCAGACGCAGGCCGCTGCGTGCCATTGTGAGCAATTGTCTGCTCGGCACCCCTTGCGGCGGCTCGAGATATTTGCCGGTTCTGACCGAGTAATAGACGACATCTCCATCACCATTGATGACGACATGGGCCGGAGCGTAGCGTTCGAGAACATGGGCTTCAACGGTTTGCCTTAGGGAATAAGACAAGCCGCGGCGGGCATGAGTGTCATTGGCGCTGGAAAAGTTGCTTGCAGGCGCAGCATTCAACAAGATCGGCAGCCGCGGCGGCGCCGAATGTTCTCGTGCCTTGAAGATCCGTTGTTTCTTGTCGACCGGTGCAAACAGGTCGGCATGCTGGCTTATGCTTTCGGAGGTGCCAAGGAACAGATAGCCACCGGGCTTCAGCGAATAGTGGAAGGTCGGAATAACCTGCTTTTGCACATCGGGGCCGAAATAGATCAGGAGGTTCCGGCACGACACCATGTCCATGCGCGAGAAGGGTGGATCGCGGATGACGCTGTGCGCCGAGAAGATGCAGAGATCACGTACGCTCTTGCTCAAGATGAAACTTGTGCCGTCATTGCTGAAGAAGCGTTCGCGACGTCCAGGCGAAACGCCCGCAAGCAATGACTCCGGATAGCGCGCCGAACGTGCGATGCCCAGCGCCGCGTCATCGATGTCCGTGGCGAAAATCTGGATGCGCGGCACAGCCGAAAGTGTATCCATATGCTCGCGCATCAGCATTCCGATCGAGAAGACTTCCTCGCCGGTTGCGCAGCCGGGCACCCAGACGCGGATCGTATCGTTGGCGTCCTTGCCTTCGAAAAGTTTGGGGATGACGGTTTCTTCCAGGGTCTTGAAAGCGTCCGTGTCGCGGAAGAAATTTGTCACGTTGATCAGCAGGTCGCGAAACAGCGACCGCACTTCCTCCGCATTTGAACGAAGCAACTCTATATAGGCATCGATCGCGGTGTTCTGCGTTATTTGCATGCGTCGCCTGACGCGACGCAAGAACGTCTTGGCCTTGTAGCCCGAGAAATCATGTCCCGAATGGCTGCGCAGGATCGCGTAGATTTCCTCCTGGCCCTTGCGGAGTTTCAAAGCACTGGCCTTGCCATCGTCAGCTTCAAGCTCGTCGAGCAGTTCAAAGCTGTGGGCAAATTCCATGAGTTTCGCACCCATCTCATCGGCTGGGATGGCGATATCGATCAGACCGGAACTGATCGCGCTGCGCGGCATGTCGGGATTGCTCGGACCCGACTCGTCGGAGAGTTGCGCCAGCGTCAGGCCGCCATTCTCCTTGATTGCCTTGATGCCCAACGTACCGTCGGAATCGCCGCCCGACAGGACGACGCCGACGGCGTATTCGCCCTGATCCTCGGCCAGCGCGCTGAAAAAGATATCGATGGGCTTGCGCTCCCTGGACACGGAATTCGGTTGGCGCAGCTTTAGGCTGGAATTTTCGATGGTGAGGATCGCGTTGTGCGGCATCACGTAGACGGTGTCAGGATGGATACCCATTCCATCTTCAGCGACACGAACCGGAATTCCGGTGTAAAGCGCAATCACTTCGTGCAGCAGACTTTCCCGTTCGGGGCTAAGATGCGTGACGATCACGAACGCCATCCCGCTCGAAGACGGCATCCCGCGAAAAAATCCCTCCATGGCGGCAATGCCGCCCGCAGAGGCGCCAATACCGACTATGGGGAACCTCGGCAGCTTTTGCATCAATTGTCCTGCTTCAGTGAAATGCAACGCGGCAGCGCTGATTTCGATCCAATGTGTAAACCGTTCCTGGTCGAATTCCCATCCCGCACCGCCGATCGCCACGGAACCGATGGACGCGACCGCCGTTTAAAGCCCGGAGGGCTGCTATGTTATTAGGCATGCGAATTCTGCTCGTCGAGGACGAATTCTTGCTGGCAAGCGAACTTGCCTCTTATTTCAGCGATTGTGGGGCGACCGTTTTGGGGCCGGTGTCGTCAGTCAGCCGGGCTCGACGATATATCGATTCAGCGGATGGGGCGGTGCTGGACATCGACCTCAACGGTGAGACTGTTTTTCCCCTCGCCGACGAGCTGACGGACAGAGGCATCCCGTTCGTATTCTTCTCCGGAAACGATCAGATCACCCTGCCGGAGCGGTTCCGATACACCCAAAACCTCTCCAAGCCGGCCGGGTTCAGGACGGTTGCCGGGATCCTCGCCGCGCAATCAACAGCGCTTGGTGAAGACAATGTTTTCCGCGCTCTTCCAAAACTGAGGCTGTCCGCGCGGCTGCTGCTGGGCGACCCACAGGCGGCCGATCGCCTCGTCGAACGGACATTGAAGGCGGCGCTGGAGGAGCGGTTGTCGACGCGGCATGACCTTCCCTTGAGCGAATGGCTCAACACGCTCATGGAGGAGGTGCTCCGCAACGACAGGTCTGGCATCATGAATTAAGATTGTCCGATAGTTTGCCGCAGGCCGCCCTGTCGACCGCCCCCGCTACGGTACCCGTCCCCAAGAGCGCTTCGCTTCGTCTTGCAAATACGGCCGCATTCCTGCTAGAAATCCTCGTGGCCAAACCTCCGCAAACCAAACCTGACTCATTCCGCGATCCTGTTGAGGGCGACGCACTCGCAGCGCTGCTCGACGAAATCGCGGAAGAGGAAACACCTGAACGGCTGTTGAAGCTCGCCCTTGAGCTGCAGCAGCAACTGCTGTTGTCAAAGCAGCTGAAAAATCCCAACTGAACGCCCTGCAGCTAGGCATCTTGATGTGCCTCGAGTTCCACGATGGCGTCATCGCCTCGTTCGCCAGACCGATGCTGCTGCGGTAATCTTTCTGCGCTCGATGTGGGCGAAACCCCAGTCTCAATAGCTCAGCGGTTCCTGCGCCCAGAAGGCCCTGATCCCATCATGACGCCGATGAGACGATCAGGAAGATCAGGGCCAACTTGGGTCGCAGCCCAAGGTCGATCACTGCTGCCCTGGCATCTCGGTATTTTCTTGCGGGTTCTTTTTAACGCCGGGCGCGGGTGATGTCTCGGCGGGGGCATTGCCGCCTTGGTTCTGTTCCGGGGTGCGCTTTACTGGCGATGTCTGCCACGATCCGCCTGAAAGGGGTATGAACACAAAGAAGGCTAGCAGGGCGACGAAGATCACAGCCGCAATGACGACGCCCCACCCGAGTACATTTCGGGTGCCACGCTGTTCTTCCTTCCGGGACACATGCTCCGTCATCACTGGACTCCTTTGTGTCGTTCGATGAGGTACAAATTTATCGTGCAGATCGACCGCACGGTCTGCCCTTCCCCGACGCGTGCCGCCGGCACAGCCGAAGAAGCTGAAGCTAATCTTCTCCACCTTTTCGGCTGCCTGGTTTGGCGGCCCGCTTTGGCGCATTCGGCACTGCCGGTTTCCGCTCGGGTGCAGGCGGATTGATCTCCTCGCGCGCCAAACGGGCTTTGCGCAATCGCGCCGTTTTCTCTTCCCGCGCTTTACGCTCGGCTTCCATTACGCCTTGTGCGTAGAGAGTGGCTCGTGCGTCTCTGTCGTTTGCGGATCCACTGGCCGCCATAGTCAGCCCTCCGCCTTGTAATTTCTTGCTTCCTTCTTGGCGCCGTCTTTGCCGTGCTCGGCTGCAAGCTCTTTGGCCTGCCCGGGTGACACGTCGGTGGCTTCGGCCAACTTGATTGCCTCTTGTTCAGAGAGATCACTGTCCTTTCGCGTGGGGTTCCTTGTCATCGCAGATCTCCTATCAGAGCCCAAACGACCGGACCGGCGGTGTGTTCCCTGGAGCCTTCGATAGTCCACCGATTGAGGCGGGCTATCGCGCTTCCGTCAATGAGCGAAAAGTTTCTGATGCGGACGGACAAGATACACGATCAGCTTCAAGGCCTTTCGAACTGCTCCGGCCAGCCGGGTTATGGCCGGGCTATGACCGTGTGGGAACGCGTGACACACGGACGGATTCAGGCATCGATGCCAGGCGCTAGTTCTCGCCCGCGAGCGTGGCGAGAAATGACCGCCGCCATTCTGCTGCGTCATTGCGCGTGATGCGCTTGAGCAGTGCACTATGCCTTGCAATTCTTTCCTCAAGCGGCATCGCGAGCGCTTTTGCGATCGCATCGGCAACCTCGTCGACGGCATACGGGTTTACGATCAAGGATTCGGCAAGTTCTTCGGCCGCACCTGCAAAACGCGACAACACCAGCACTCCGGGATCGGCTTCGTCCTGCGCGGCTATGTATTCCTTGGCGACGAGGTTCATTCCGTCACGCAGGGGCGTGACCAATCCGACCTGGCTAGCGCGCAACAGGCCAGCAAGCCGAGAGCGTGATACGGCACGGTGGATGTAGCGGATCGGGGTCCAAGCCAAATCCGCGTATCTTCCGTTGACCGCGCCGGCGGTTGCCTCAAGCTGGGCCCGGATGTCGGCATAGGCGCTGACCTCCTCGCGCGTCGGCGACGCAATCTGCAAATAGGTTGCCGCCCGCTCTTGCTCCGGATGCCTTTGCAAAAGACGCGCGAAAGCCTGCATGCGGCCGGGGAGACCCTTGGAGTAGTCCAGCCGATCGACGCCGATGATTTGCTTGAGGCCCAGAATCTGGCGGCGCATGGAATCGATCTGCACATCCTCCGCCGCCTCATTGGCCATGCGTGCGATTGAATCGACGTCGATGCCGATCGGAAAACACCTCGACAACACCGTGCGGCCGTTCATCTCAGCCGAACCATTGATATCAAAAGTAATGGAGTTGGCCGCCTGCACTGAGCGCCGGAAATTCCCCACGTCCGTTTCGGTCTGGAACCCCACGACGTCATATTGAAGCAGGTCATCGATGAGTTCTTCATGGTCGGGCGTGGCTACAAACAGGTCAGGCGGCGGGAACGGTATGTGAAGAAAGAAACCGATCCGATTCCGGACTCCCAGCCGCCGCAACTGGGCGGCCAAGGGGATAAGGTGGTAGTCGTGAACCCACACCAGGTCGTCGTTGCCCGACAGCAGTCCTGCGAGCGCCTTCGCGAACCGCGCATTGATCTGCCGGTAGGCGTGTAGAAACTCTGCCCGGTGGTTCACCAGGTCGAGTCGGTAATGAAAAAGCGGCCACAGCGTGCTGTTGGCATAGCCATTGTAATAGAGCGAATACTCCTCATAGGGCAGGGTAAGCGCAGCCGTCTCGATCTTTCCCACGCGTTCCAAGCGGATCAGCGGTTCGTCGCTCGCGGCGTAGTCCTGATACTCAGCGCTTGCTCCTAGCCACAGGCCTCCACGCTCGGCCAACGCATCCCCGATGCCTACAGCAAGTCCGCCGGCCTGCAACAGATCGCGAATGTTCCCCAGCCTGTTCGAGACGACAACCAGACGACGCGGGATGGCGCGATCGCCAGTTAGCTCAGCCTCCCCACCTAAGGCGTCGCGCTCAAGGGGATCACCAACCGTTTGCGAGGCCTCGTTGAAAATTTCATCCGGTCGCTGCAACAAGAGCAAATCCTGAGCGTGAAGATCGCTTGGGGAACGGTCCGCGCGTGCGATTGTTCCCGACGTAAGTGTCCAGCCGGACTCGCTGGATCACATTCTCGGCCCGCTCGGCGCCTTTTTCAGCGGCTCTCGCAGGATCGTCGTCGGACGCACCGGTGATGAGACCCCGATCCAGCACGCCGAGCAGCCGCTTTGGCGACGGCCGGACTTACCGCTTTGGTATTCATGCTGCCGGATCCCCTGCCCTGTCATATCAACTCCCCACCTTGGCAAAAGCCCCAACTGACCAAACCGTCAGTCCACCTCGATTACCTTGCGCGTCGGCTTTCGTTGGCGGGGCGGCTGCTTTGCGGCTACGGGCGCGGGCGGGGTCTGCGCTATCGATGCCTCCAACAACTGTCGCTGTTCTCTAAGCCGCGCCGTCTTGGCTTCCCTGGCATGCCGCTCCGCTTCCAACAGCAACTTGGCTTCTCGATCCGCCCTCTCGATCTTTTCCCTGTCGACGCGTCGTGTTTTCAAGGTCGCCTCCTTTGGTCAGACGGCGAACAAAGTGCGGACCTGAAAAAATGTTCCCAACAAATTAAGGCCTGATCTGCCTCAAATGATATTGACCAGCAGCCCGCCGGTTGCGCGCATCTGCGGCTCTGTGACGTCCAAAGGAACTGCTTGCCGTCCGCGGCGTTACGCCACCACGCCGGCCGGAAGATTACCATGGACGACAAACCCCGAACGACGATCAGAAAACCGGCCCGGATTGATCGAGGGCATTGCTTTTGCGGAGCCATCACAGCTGAATTCAGTGGCGATCCCTTTTGGATTTGTTTCGACCACGACGATGACTGCCGACGAGCGATCGGCAGCCCACTGACGATCTGGATTGGCTATCGTCCAGATCAGGTCGATTGGCTCGGCTCCAAACCAAAAACATTTTCGAAAACCAGGGGCGTCGTGCGCTCCTTCTGTTCGGAATGTGGCACCTCGATTGGGTACACCGATGAAGGCTTGCCAAATGAGTTCTACATCTCGATCGGATTCATGGACGCGCCCGAGAAGTACCATCCCCAAGCCCAGGCCTATTGGGAAATGCGGCTGCCGTTTATCAGGATGGATGACGGTTTGCCCCGCGTCGAGGGCTACACCCGGGCGCGCGACCCCGCCCTGGGCAATCCCAGAGACCGGTGAGGCAGGACGCTGGATCTCGGGCGTCGTATCTGCAAGCCAGCGCCAGGGCTGGCGGAACGGCGGCCGAACCATTGGAATGAGAGAGATCTCCAAACGGACAAATGCCCGAAACCAATTTCACCGGCGTGGGTTGAAGATGGACATGCGGGACTTGTTTTCACAGTCTGACGACAAAGAAGCGGATGTTTGAAGGATTCAAGCTAGAGACCGTGGATCTGCCCGAGTCCTCACTGCGAGTCAGGTATGGAGGTTCAGGCCCGCCGCTTCTTTTGCTGCATGGCCATCCTCGGACGCACGTTACCTGGCACCGGGTAGCCCCACTTCTCGCCGCCGACCACACAGTTGTCTGCCCCGATCTGAGGGGCTTTGGCCAGTCCTCGGTACCGGCGGACGCCGTGGACCATGCTGGATCCTCCAAGCGTGCCAAGGCCAGGGACTGCATTGCTCTCATGGGACATCTCGGCTTTCGCCGGTTTGCCATCGCAGGCCATGACCGCGGCAGCTACACAGCGTTCCGAACAGCCATGGATCACCCGTCGGCGATCAGCCATCTGATCGTCATGGACAGCGTCCCTATCCTGGAAGCCCTCGAACGCTGCGACGCCCGCTTTGCGAAGCTCTGGTGGCATTGGTTCTTTTTCGCACAGCCGGACAAGCCCGAACGCGCAATCATGGCCGATCCTGACGCAGCTCAGCCGAGTCCATGGGGGCTGAGGCCTATGTCGACTACAAGGACGCAATCCACGATCCGAATGTTGTTCACGGCATGCTTGAAGACTATCGGGCAGGTCTGGCCATCGACCAATTGCACGATGCCGACGACAGGAAAGCTGGTCGCCGGGTCGCGTGCCCGACCTTGGCGCTCTGGTCCGCCCGCGATGACCTTGAGGCACTCTACGGCAACGTGCTCGATGTTTGGCGACCCTGGACCACCGAACTGAAGGGCCAACCGATCGAAAGCGGACATCATATGGCCGAAGAAGCAGCCGACGCGGTAGCCGCAGCTGTCATGGCGTTCTTGCGCGAACCGACGTCGTCATGCGGCGAGCTTTGCTGAACCAATCCGTTTGATGGCACTGCTGATCGACCGTTCGCCATCGTCGTAGTCAGCCCAGGCGACGGTCTTTTTCAGGTGGCCCGGGACCGTGCGAACGGTGTATTTTTTCGGATCGAGATCCGCCTTCACCTGACTCCAGGTCAGCGGCATGGATACAGTCGCGCCTTCCCTGGCGCGAGGGGAGAGAGGGGCGACGGCTGTCGCCATGCGATCATTCCTGAGATAGTCGAGAAAAATCCGGGATGTCCGCAGCTTCTTGGCCATGTTGACGAGGTAGAGATCCGGGCTATCTGCCGCCATCTGGATGCAGACGGCCTTTGCGAAGGCCTTGGCCTCGGCCCATGTCGTCTTGCTGCGTTCGGCCGCCAATGGCGTCACGACATGCAAGCCTTTGCCGCCCGTGGTTTTGCAGAAGCTCACCAAGCCCAGATCTTCGAGACGATCGCGCATTTCCTTGGCTGCCGCGACCACCTTCGCAAAAGGGACTTCCGGACCGGGGTCAAGGTCGAAGACAAGTCGGCCAGGTATTTCGGGATGACCCGGCTGGCAATTCCAGGGGTGAAGCTCAAGGCCGCCTATCTGGGCGATCGCGGCCAGACCCTCGACGCGGTCGATTTGCAGATACGGTTTGTGGTCGCCGAAGACTTTTACCAGTTCCAGCAGATTGGATGTGCCTGGCATTGCGTGGCGCTGGAAAAACTGCTCGCCGGCGTAGCCATCCGGCGCACGCACGAGTGAACAGGGACGACCTTTGATATGTCTGATCATCCAGGGGCCAACGGTCTCGAAATATTCTGCAAGATCGAGCTTGTCGACGGGCTGACCGTCGCCGGCATTCGGCCAAAGCGGCTTGTCCGGCTTGGAAATGATGACGCCCATGACAACCGGGCTTTTTCCTGTCTTGCCAGTCACCTTGGCAGGGTCGGCAATCGGCGTCTCTTGAGGATCGGCTGGACGCTCGGCCTCGACGTCTTTTGCGGGCTTGTCTTCACGCAGGCCTTTGAAGGCGGCCTGCCGGATATTGCCACCCCCGGTCCAGCCGGCGAACTCGATTTCCGCGACCAATTCCGGCTTCGTCCAGAAGACGGTTGAATTCCTTTTCGGTGCGCCATCGCCGGTAAACGGCGACGTCGCGGCTTTCATCTCCTGCAGCCTGGGCATCAGCTGCTTGACCTTTGCCTCGCTGAATCCGGTCCCCACACGGCCGATATAAGCGAAATGTTCACCGCGATTGACGCCGACGAGCAATGACCGGAATTTGCCGTTGGTCGTCGACCAGCCGCCGATGACCACCTCATGCCCGGCGCGGCATTTCGATTTTGCCCAGGTGTCGGTCCTCCCCGAAACATAGGTCGCATCGGCCTTTTTGGAGACAATCCCCTCAAGCGACAGGCGACAGGCAGAACGCAGCACCGCGTCGCCGCCATTGCTGAAGTGCTCGACATAGCGGATGAGATTTTGCTCGCCGCGATCGACTTCGCCGAGCATCTCGCTCAGACGTTCCTTCCGTTGTGAGAGAGGCATCTTTCGCAGATCGACGCCATTTGCGAAGAGCAGGTCAAAGGCAAAGTAGATCAGGTCCTTCGTCCGGCGCTCCGACAGCGCTGCCTGCAGTGCGGCAAAATCGGGCGCGCCGTTCTCGCCAAGCGCTACGATCTCGCCGTCGATGATGACGTTGGGAAGACTGGCGGCCTCCTTTGCGATGGCGCCAAATTTCTCCGTCCAGTCAAGACCCTTGCGGGTCCTAAGCGCGATGTCCTTGTCTTCCACGCGCAACTGGACGCGATAACCGTCAAACTTGATTTCGTGAACCCAGTTCGTCCCGGCCGGCGGCCGGGAGAGCGTCGCGCAAAGCTGTGGTGGGATGAAGTCGGGCATCTTCGCCGCTGAGGCACCAGCGGCTCGCTTCGGCCGCGGAGCAGGCTTTGCCGACCTGGCGGCGCGCTTGTCGGCATGGCCGCGCTTGCTGTCCCAAACGGCATCCGCATCGGCCAACGATGAACCTTTCATCATGAACGGCTTCGGACCTGCCCCCTTCCCCGCTGCAATCCTCTCCATGCTCCGACCCGAGGCGACGGATCGATCCTGAGCCAGCACCGCATCGCCATTGCCCTCTGTCGCGTATTTGTCGCGGTGTTTGATCAGCAGCCAGTTGGTCCGCTTCCCGCCATTGCGGTCATGCTTCATGCGCACTAGGACGAAACTTCCATGCAGGCGCTTGCCCTGCAGCGTGAATTTCAGGTCGCCTTTTTCCAACGCCTTTTCGGGAGACATGGCGCCTTCCGGTTCCCAATATCCGCGATCCCACAACTGCACCGTGCCGCCACCATATTGTCCTTTGGGAATCGTGCCTTCGAAGTCGCCGTACTCCAGCGGGTGATCCTCAACCTCCACGGCAAGTCGTTTGTCGTGAGGATCCAGTGATGGACCTTTGGTCACAGCCCATGATTTGAAGACCCCGCCAAGCTCGAGGCGAAGATCATAGTGCAGCCGCGTGGCCGCGTGTTTTTGGATGACGAACCGGAGTCGGTTCGAACCCGCAATCGAGCTTTCGCCGCTGGGCTCTTTCGTCTTCGCGAAATCCCTTTTGGCCCGGTAGGTTGAAAGCTCGCCCGTTTTCATGGAAGTGCCCCGACTAATGACGCAACGCCGGGACTCAACGCAGTGGGTGAGATTTGGTTCGGTTCATAGCCGAGACGACGCCGATGCTGCTTTTCCGCTTCAGAGTGGCATCGGCGTCAAATGAGGCCTTCACGGAGACTACAGGTGTCGTCACCGCTGACGTTAAGGTTCCTTGGTTTGCCCAACCATTTTTGCAAGCTCTGAAAATGGTGGGATGTCCAGTTCGCCTTGCGCGTTGTTTGCGATCTGCAGAAGCCGGATCGGGAAGCAGATCGCGTCACGGTTGGCCGGTGACATATCTTCGTAGGTCCGCTCGTCACTTGTCATGGACGCCTCTGCCTTTCGCAGGGCGGTATCGATCTCGTCAATTGACAGCAGACCTTTGTGAACGAGCAGATTGTTGATTGACGCGACCGCCATCATCAACCCTTCAAGCTGAAGATTGGCAACGTTCATGGCTTGACCGTGTTTCCGCCGCCCGGCCTCGCCGGGGCGTTCTGGCCATCGGATTGGTGCGTCTTGTCATCCACCTCATTGACTGGCCGCGTCAGACCGACCCCACTCTTGGGTTTCTTGTTGCCGGCCGCATCCTGAGAGAACGCATCCGAAGGATCAGGACCTGTTCTAGCCGGGTACTTCGTTGCGCCGGTCTCGCGATGGTTTTCATTATCAGGCATTTTTTGATCACTCCAATCGGATGACCGATAACCATTACGAGCCCGGCGAGTTCCGGCGCCGCATGGAACATTTCTGGCCGTTGGTGCAGAGACAAGCGGGCGTGTCTCGGCAATCGCGCCTCGCGCACTGGCGGCAGGTCTCGCTTTCGTTGCCGACAGCACTAGGTTGCTCGTTGAGGTAAAAGGAATTCCCCATGCGGGTGGCACGCGAAGCCTGGGTTCTTGGCAAGGAGAGCATCCTCGGATTCATCAACGACAATGCCCTCAGCCACGGTGCGGCGATGGCGTTCTATGCCGTTACGTCCCTGGCCCCGATCTTGTTGATCGTTGTTGCGATTGCTGGACTTGTCTTTGGGCATGAAGCAGCTCAACTCGCTCTGTCGGCCGAAATCGCAGGCGTGATGGGATCGCAAACCGGCGACCTTCTGCGCAGCACCATCGAAAGCGCTTCTCACAGAACCGCCGGCACTCTTGCCACCTTGGTGGGCATCGTCACCCTCTTCGTGACAGCCTCCGGGGTGTTTGGCGAAATGCAGCTTTCGCTCAACACAATCTGGAAGATTGACCCACCACCCATGTCTGTGTCGCGATTGGTGCGGGCGCGGGCGGCCAGCCTGGGTCTGGTTGCAGCATTGGGATTTCTACTGCTTGTGTCGTTGGCGGCGAGTGCCGCCATTTCCGCGCTTGGCGCTGTCATCAACGCCCATCTGCCGTTCGGCACGATCATTCTCGCGTCGATAAACGGCATTGTATCATTCGTGCTGATTTCCGCTCTGTTTGCCGCGATCTTCAAGATCCTGCCGGACCGGTCGCTCGCTTGGCGCGATGTCGCAATTGGCGCGGCAGTGACCGCTTTGCTCTTCACCATCGGCAAGTCGCTGATTGGCTGGTATATCGGAACCAGCGCGATCGCATCCTCCTATGGCGCGGCGGGTGCACTGCTGGTCGTGCTGCTTTGGGTTTACTATTCGTCTGAGATATTCCTGCTCGGCGCCGAGTTCACGCGGGCCTATTCCGTCCGTCTCGGCAGTCGGTCCGACCTTCAACCGATAGTGGAGGCAGAGAGCCCGTCGCGACAGACATCGAACCCTGGGCCAACCATCCAGCGCGAGGTGCAGGCCTGGATTGTGATCACGGGTTTGCTGACCTTCGTGGCGACACGGGTCTGGCCATCGCGGCGATCTTAGCTGCTTCCCACCAATTCTGTTTCTTTGGAACGCAACCCGGACACCGGAATTGCATAGGAACAGGAGGTTGCCCATGCCAAAATTCCGCTTTGAGACGACAGTATCCGGCCAGACTACCGCTCTCGAGGAAGAGCTAGCGAGTGCGGAGATGGCCAGTCCGAGAGCAATAGAGATGGCGCGCGTAGCGGTGGCGGCGGATCCTGGGTCAGGAACCAAGCAATCGGGATCGACTATCAAGGTCTACGATGAAGCCGGATACCTGGTCGCCACAGTCAATTTTTCCGACGTGTTGCCGAGTGATCCGGACGCCGGACAGCATGGGATTGGCGACGCGGTTGTCGAAGAACCGGGTGTGATGCGGTCTGGCTGACCCGTGGTAGATCAGGGTTTCACGTTTCGCTCACGCGATCCCCGGCAGGGCAATTCGCTGAGATCGCGAGGTCCTCGGCCATCATCAGATGCTAGAGCTGAGATTCGATCGGGAGGTGACGGACGAAGACCGCCAGGATACGGCGAAAAAATCCGGCTTCTGGTTCATGCGTATAGTCCTGAATCTTGCCTTCGCCGCATCCGTGCCAATGCAGAACATTGTGCTTCAGTTCGAGCCGATAGCTTGTTTCCGGAGATATTTCCGATTGGAATCGATGCCGCAGCTCGGCGACCAATTTCGGATCCTCAAACAGCACGCCCATTTCCGAGTTCAAGGACACTGACCGTGGATCGAAATTGAAGGAACCAACAAAGCCGATATTGTCGTCGACGGTGAAAGCTTTCGTATGCAGACTGGCGCCCTTCGAGCCAAACACCGAGATTGCCGAGCGCCGGTTGAACGGCTGAAGCTCGAAAATTTTGACGCCATTCCTCAGCAGCCGCTTGCGATAGTTTGCGTAAGCGCCATGGACTGCGGCCACGTCGGTAGCGGCCAGGGAGTTGGTCAGAACCGAAACGTCAACACCGGCGCCGACAAGGTCCAGCAAGATCGCTGTGCCCCTTTTGCCGGGGATGAAATAGGGCGACACAATTTCCAGACACCCGCGGGTGGATTGGATGATCGGACGCAGCTCTTTCATAAGCCAGCTGCGACGTCTCCAACCACGAACCTTCTCCGGCGGATCGGAAATGACCCGCACGCCATCCACCCAATGAACGTCGTTGCTGGCCGCAATAAACTCCGTGATCGAGCCCCGGTTGCCGATGCCGTTCAGGAATTTGGGATCGGGGCCGGTATCGCTTCCTTCAAGCCATTTGGCATGCTCATGCTCAGCCACTGATCCCAAGGTTTTGATTGGCTTGGCTTCATTGCAAGCCCAGAAGGCATCGAATATCGCCGCGGTTTGCCAAACCGCAGGCCCCAGGAGCAGCAGATCGAGATCCCGGAAATTGGTTTCTGCCGCATCGAAATAGGCATCGCCAACATTCCGACCGCCGACAATGGCAAATTTGTCGTCAACGATCCAAGCCTTGTTGTGCATCCGTCGCGTCAATGCAAAGAGCCGCAACAGCACTTCCACACCACGCATGATCCGGCCGCGCCTGATACCGCTCGGATTGAACAACTTCAGTTCGATGTTTGGATGGTGGTTCAGCGCCAGATATGCCGCATCATTTTTGCGCGGATTGACGTCGTCAAGGAGCATGCGCACCCGAACACCGCGCTCAGCAGCTCGAAAAACCTCGCGAAGCAGCAAGCGGCCGGTGTGGTCATCATGCCAAAGGTAATACATCAGGTCGAGGCTGCGCTCCGCGCTCCTTGCCGCCAGCACGCGCACGGCGAAAGCGTCATAATTGTCCGAGACAAGCAGCAAGCCGCTCTTGCCGGCCTTGATGTTGTCGTCTGCGGTTCGCGAAAGTGATACGTCCATAAAAATTGCCACCTTTGGACGGCGCTCGCTGCCATCCCGCTCAAATCATAGCTAGAACCATTCTGAGGTATTCTGGTTGCATACGCAGCGTCCAATCACCCAATTGCTGGATGCAAGCAGGGCCAGCAATCAAGCGGCTGCAGAGCGGTCAGGAGGCTTGAGAGGCGTTGCCCCGACTGCTCTGCTGCCGCCGCGGAACTTGCTTCTCCTGTAGTCCCAGCCCCTCAGACCGTGAACTGTTGGCGGGAGCCCGATGGCGTGCACCCCGCCGCGGCTCTTCGACGAGAATGACGTGGTCGTTGTTCTCACTGAAGCGCAGGACCCTTTAAATTTAGATATCTCCATTATGCCGGAACCGGGTTCGGGTTTCCGAGTTAAGAAAATGCTCGCGACGGGCAATTTTCAACAGAGGAGACGGCACAATGCCCACTGCCAAGAAAGCCAATGGCAACAACAAGGACCTGGAGGACCTTTTCCTCGATGGCCTCAAAGACATCTACTATGCCGAGAAGAAAATTCTGAAAGCCTTGCCGAAGATGGCCAAAGGCGCATCCGAAGAGCAAGTTTCGGCAGCATTCGAGAAGCACCTCGCTGAAACCGAGGGGCAGGTCGAACGTCTGGAGGAGGTCTTCGAGATTCTCGGCGCGGCCGCGCGCGGCAAAACCTGCCCGGCGATCGACGGCATCCTGGAGGAAGGATCTGAAATCCTTCAGGAGTACAAGGGTTCGACTTCGCTCGATGCAGGGCTCGTCGGTGCCGCGCAAGCCGTGGAGCACTACGAGATCGCCAGGTATGGAACCCTGATTGCCTGGGCTACGACGCTCGGCAAGGATGACGTGGTTGCGCTCCTCAATGCGACACTTGAAGAGGAGAAGGCCACCGACGAGGCGTTGACTGCCCTCGGTGAAGCCGGCGTCAACGAACGAGCGGCAGAACGGAAAGCGGCTTGATTGATCGCCTACCCAACCGCCTCGGCGACCCATGTGCCGAGGCGGTCCCGGGAGATGAAGGACATGATCACGCATATCTACAAAGGACTGGAATGTTTCCTGCTTGAGTGTTCGGCCGCGCTGGTCAGGCGCCGCGCGCTTGGCGGTTCGCGCAGCGATCCTCGGCAGCTGCGAGAACAGCGCAGAGATGAGTTCAGGGCCCGCAAAGTCGCCGAATGAGCGCCAAGATGGAGAGTCGGATGGGCTTCTTTGGAAAATATTTCTCAGGACTGTTGAGCAAGAAATCGACTGACGGCAAGGGGAGCGGCGATATGCGGAAAGCTACCGGCGCGGGTCCGGCAATTGCCGCGCATTCCAAAGATGCAAAGACATCCGCTGCTTCCGGTCAAAGCACCAATGCTTCGAGCAAAAATGCAGATGGACGATGACAAAAGGCAAGATTTGGCTACCGACTCTATGTCGCATCGAAGCGGCGCAAAGACGTTAAATCGTCGAGATGACCCGCATCGCAACCTTCAACGTCAATGGCGTCAACGGCCGACTGCCAGTGCTTCTCAAGTGGCTTGGCGAAACCGGCTATGACATCGTCTGCCTTCAAGAACTGAAGACCTCTGACGAAAAATTTCCCGTCGACGCGATTAGAAACGCCGGCTATGGCGCAATCTGGCACGGACAGAAGTCCTACAATGGCGTGGCAATCCTCGCTCGCGGGATTGAGCCGCTGGAACGTCGTCGAGGTCTGCCGGGCGATCCCGACGATTCGCACAGCCGCTACATCGAGGCAGATGTGAATGGGCTTGTTGTCGGCTGCCTGTATTTGCCCAATGGCAATCCAGCGCCGGGGCCGAAGTTCGACTACAAACTTCGCTGGTTCCGACGCTTGATCACCTATGGCCAGGTGCTGCTCGGCGACAGCTCACCGACAATCCTGTGCGGCGACTATAACGTCGTTCCAGGCCCGATCGACGCGGCGGTGCCGGGGCGCTGGGTTGGCGATGCCGTTTACTACCCCGAGAGCCGGAGCGCATACGCCGAAATGCTTGCTCAGGGCTGGTTCGATGCGGTTCGTCGCATTCATCCAGAAAAAGGAATTTACACCTATTGGAACTTCTCCTACCGCGGCGGGTACGATCGGAGTTCCGGGCTCCGGATGGACCATCTCTTGCTGAGTTCATCCCTATTGGATCGCCTGAAGAATGCCGGAGTAGATGCCGAAACGCGTGCATGGGACAAGCCGAGCGATCATGCGCCAGCCTGGATAGAACTTGATTGAGCTTCCTCGGCAAGGAGCCTGAAGAACCTGGTGGCGCTCCTTCGTGATTACATTTGGCCGCGCATGTCTATCGTCAACAATGAGGACTGCCGGCGCCAAGCGATTCAAAGGACGCAATGATGACAAACACTCAAAAGGAAGCTGAACTGATTGCGCGCCTTGCACGCCAGCAAGGCGTCACTGATGGCGCTGTCATGGCTGTCCTTGAGGCGTTGCGGCGTGGTGGTGGAACCATGGCCCAGTTCAGCCACGTCGACTTCGGAGGAATGTCACAATGGTCCTCCGGCATGACGATGGTCGGCGACATGTTTGATGACAGCCTCAAGGCGAAGCTCAACACTATCGCGGCGGAGCTCTCGGCCTACCTGCGCGATCATCCCGCCAAGCCACAACGCGACGACACGAGCTATCGTTCTGCAGCTATGGCCCACGCCGGCTCATGGTGGCCTGAGGAGTTTGGGAGCCCGTCTGCCGCTGGTTCTCAAAACAATATGCGCTACGCAGCGTTTCCTGAGCGAAGCCGGCTGGTCATCGACGATCATGGAAAGATGGAGATTTATGACACAGGCGACCATCGCATATCCGGTGTTTCGCAGAGCCAGAGCACGGACTCCACCCTGACCTTTGTCAGCCAGCACGGCGTGGTCCGCGTATCTGATCTTAAGCGCGTATCTGCGACGTAGGGCAGGCCGCTTCCATGCAGACAGTCACGCTCATCGGCTATCTCGCGACCGTCTGCTCGATGAGCAGTTTCACGCCGCAAGCCTGGAAAATCATCAGGACACGAGAGACAAGCGGCATCTCCGCACCGACGTATGCCATCACTGTGTTGGGGTTCGCCTTGTGGCTGGCCTTCGGCATCATGAAGGCAGAGTGGCCGATCATAATCACGAATGGCGTTTGTCTCCTGCTGTCAGCGTTCATTCTCACAATGACAGTCCTGCCGCAGGCTGAGAAAGATGCAGTTGCCAAGGCTTTCGACCCCGACGACTAAATTAACGCTTCCAACTTTTCAGAAGCGGACCTTGGCTACCATATGCAGGATCCTTGCGCGGACGCCCCACCTTGGGGATGGTTGCGAGCGCATCGCTATGCTGATCCTTGCTCCTACATTCGTCATAAGTCCCAAATGGAGGATACGCGCCGACAACCAAAAAATCATCGGATGCCGAGAGGCATTGGTGCCCGGTGCCTGCCGGGAGGACCGCGACGTCGCCAGCCTTCAGCGACAGCGTTCGTCCTTTCTTGCCGCCAAACCGGACTTCAGCATTTCCGCGGGCAATGCCCAGAACCTCGTGTATTTGCGAATGATAGTGAACGTAATCATAGATGCCGTTTCGCCAGCTATCGCCCCATCCGTTTGCATCGAAAAGCACCTCCATGACGGCTGCTGGATCAAGTCCTTCGGGCAATTCGACGGCGCCGCGATAAACGACGAGCGGCCATGCTGGATGATTGGGTACAAGTCCATCATCCTTGAACCAGAACTCATTCGACTTTCGCTGCCTCACAAATCCGGCGACAGCTTCCTTGCGCGGTCTTGCGAAACCGGTGACGTTCTCGATCACTTTCTTGCTGGTTTCCAAAATGCTCATCGACGCTGCCTCTGCGGAAAATATCGAACACGTTTTAGTCAACATGCACCAGAAGCGCTCCGTTCCGCAGGGTCAAACAAACCTTGCATGGATACGCGGCCGGAAAGCAGAGGTTAGCCGCTCGCTCAGAGCTCGACCTTTGCGTTGTCGCCCACATTCGGCTTGGCGCCGGTAACGGCCGCAAACACCATCGTTGCGGTAGCCATCATTAGCCCCGGGCTGTCCCACAATTCGCCTTCGTCGGGTTTGACCGTTATCAGACGAATCTCGGGATCATCGGCATTATCCCACCAGGCTGAGTCAGTTTTCTCCCAGAGCTCGGCGATCTTTTCCCTATCATTTGTCACTGTGGCCGGGCCTGACATGGTGACGTATTTGTAGTGGCTGTTGTCACTCCAGGCCAATGTGACCTTTGGATAGGTCGACAGCTGCTTGCTCTTGGCGCTGTCGTCATTGACGAGGAAGTATATGGCGTTTTCTTCACGGACCACACGCGCAGATAGCGGACGGGCTCGATTGTACTCGCCGTCCCAGGTCACAAACATGCAGACGTCGATGTCCTCGGCGAGTTCCCAGATGCGGTCTGTTGCCTCGGCGGGCGTGAGGTCCGTCTGCTGCTCTCGGCGGTTAGCCATAAGCGTCCTCCTGCGGGTGAATATCCTCGCTTACAACTCACGTCCCGCCACGACGTTCCAACTCACTGGGTCCTTCGGCTTGCTAAAGCGGTGGAACTTTCGAAATTGCCGGAAGTTTGGATGGCAAACGCGATGGCGGACAAGACGCTTCGAACATCAAAACGGACACCCGAGCAGGACGCAAAGGGTCAGTCGGAAAAGGACCACAAGGGCGGCGGAAACGACGGCGTCGCCAGCGCCGATCCGCGGGTGATCTCTGGCAAAAAAGACGGCGACGCGACATTCCCTGTCAAGGCACCGAAGAAATAGCTATGAGCTCATTGCGATCGCGGCAATCGTCGATCCGCATCGGCCATGTCGTTTCTCCTGCTGCGTCGGATGACACTTTACTTGCCGTCCCCGACGCGGATCACCTTCACCCTCAGGAGTTTCATGGCCGCATGACGCGCATCCGCCTCAAGGCGCTAATGGCAGCCTGAAGGCGCTAATGGCAGCCTGGAATCACGCGACCTTTGAAAAGAGAGCGACGTCGCATCTGGCCAAACCGTAGCGCCATCGGTGATCGGTTGTGGCAACCCGGCTCTGGTAGAACAGCGAAAGCTGACTTCCTTCGATCATCACTGTCGAGTGGCCGTTCTCGCCCGGTTGACCTGGCTCCAGCACCGGGCCGATCGAAACGTAAGGTCCGCTGACCTCGTCGGCTATGGCAAAAAACACCCGTTGCCGGTTTCCCCGAAGGCCGTCCGGAAGAAAGCACGTGGCATTGAGAAGCACCCGGCCGTCCGGCAATTCGATCAGTTGCGCGCCCTCAATGCCCCATTCGTAGTCGGGATCATCTCTGGTGTTATGGTGGGGAACATCGTTGTGGTCGAGGATTTTGCCGATCCGCTTCCACGGACCGAACCACGAGTCGGACTGGCTACGCGCCAGATAGATGTCGGGCTGAGGCACCCTGGTGAATTTTGGCATAGCCGAATAAACGAGGTAGCGCCCACCGCCAATGACCGCCGGATGCGGATCGTAAATTCCGTCCTCTTCCGTGTCCGGGATGGCCAGAATGGCCGGACTGAGGACTACCCAATGGAACCCGTCGTTGGAAACCGCATGCTCGCAACGGCCACCCGACTTCATGAATTCCGTCTGGATGAACATGTGGAAGACGCCGCACTCGTGGGTCACACCGGGAGCCGCAACACCAGTGCCGTTGATTGGAAGTTCGATCGGCTCATGCTCGGCCCACGGTCCATACAGATCGGGCGCCGTGGCATGCAAGATTCTCCACGTCTCAGTGGTGACCGTGCCGCTTGACCCGAAGACGTGCCAGACACGGCCATCGAAGACAGGACACGGGTCCTTGAGATCATCCACGCTTTGCGGATGAAACAGTGGAAAAACGTTGGTTTCAAAGTTGATGTTCATGTCAGCCCCGGAATTCGCCTCGGCAGTCGGAGACGCGCAGAGATACAGGCGAATCATTGATGTTAGGCACATTCTATAGCCAACGAGTTCAACGCAAATACGGCAATGCCGCTGTCCACCAGCATTCCTCGTTGAACCACGGTTTCAGTGGCGGCCGGGTTCCGACAGCCGCCCTCGCCTCCGCAACCAGATCCCGCTTCGTGCGTGGAACAAGCGGGCGACCGGGCCTTCTTCATTTCAGTTGGAACAACTCACCTGATCGAAAGTTAGGAGCTGGAACTAAGTAGTTCTCTCCATTCGCGATTAACAAATGTTAATCGTAACATAAATAGTGTCACAGAGGGAGTATGTCAATGGATGCGGCCTTTGGCGGGGTAACCGGCAGTCAATATGTTCGTCGCGAAAATATACTGGTCTGCTTCTCCCACTTACGATGGAATTTTGTTCACCAGCGTCCGCAGCATCTCCTCACTCTCGCATCCGCTCAGCAGCGAGTGGTCTACTTTGAAGAACCCCTTTTCGAAGAATTGCCGCAGCCGCTGATGCGGACGAGCGTGGCATCGGAAAACATTCTAATTGTCACACCAGTGCTGCCGCTCGGCACGTCGGCCGCGAAAGCAGATGCCGTCCAGCGGAGATTTGTGCAGCAGACCATCGCTTCTATGCCGCATAGCCGGCTGATCGCCTGGTACTACACCCCAATGGCTCTTCGCTTCACGGAATTCCTCGACCCAGACATATGCGTCTATGACTGCATGGACGAACTCTCTGCGTTCAAGAATGCGCCCCCCGAGCTGGGCCAGATGGAAAAGGCGCTTCTGCGCCGCGCGGATCTGGTTTTCACCGGTGGTCTAAGCTTGTTCGAGACCAAGCGTCACCTCCATCCCGCCATCTTTCCATTTCCGAGCAGCATCGATGTGAGGCACTTTCACACCGCAAGACGGCCAGGAAGGGACCCAGCCGACCAGGCCGGCATTCCTTCCCCGAGGGTTGGATATTTCGGCGTCATCGACGAGCGGCTGGACGTCAATCTCGTGGCGCTAGCGGCAAAGACAATGCCGGACGTGCATTTCGTCATGCTCGGTCCGGTCGTCAAGATCGACCCTGCAAGCCTGCCGCAAGCCGAAAACCTGCATTGGCTTGGCCCGAAAGCCTACTGCGATCTGCCCGACTATTTGCGCCATTGGGACGCCGGATGGATGCCGTTTGCCCTCAACGAGGCGACGCGTTTCATCAGCCCGACCAAGACGCCGGAATTCCTCGCCGCGGGTCTGCCGGTGATCTCGACGGCAATCGTCGACGTGGTGCGCAGTTACGGTGCTGCCGGGCTGGTGGAAATCGCCGACTGTGACGATCTGGAAATCAAGTTGCGCTCCGTTCTTTCGCGACCGCGTCAGATGCTCCTGCAGCAAGTCGATGCCTACCTTGCGGACATGTCCTGGGAACGGACATGGAATGCCATGGCAGCTCACATTGAGCGCGCCTACCAACGCAAGAAGGTCGTGCCCCTTCGCAGGAGTGCATAGCCATGTTCGATTGGCTGATCGTCGGCGCGGGTTTCGCCGGCAGTGTGCTTGCCGAAAGGATAGCGTCGCAGCGTCAAGAAAGCGTTTTGCTGATCGACCGCCGCAGCCATGTGGGAGGCAACGCCTACGACTGCTACAATGAAGCCGGCATCCTCATCCATCGCTACGGCCCGCACATCTTCCACACCAACAGCCAAACGATCGTGGACCACCTTTCGCAGTTCACGCAATGGCGGCCGTACGAGCACAGGGTGTTGGCGGCCGTGGACGGGCAACTGGTTCCCATCCCGATCAATCTCGACACCATCAACCGGCTTTACGGGCTAGACCTGACCTCGGCACAGCTGGAGGATTTCTTCGCGTCGCGACGCGAAACGGTGGAGGATGTCCGAACGGCTGAGGACGTCGTCGTCAGCACCGTGGGGCGCGAGCTCTATGAAAAATTCTTCCGCGGCTACACAAGAAAGCAATGGGGCGTCGATCCCAGTCAGCTGAGCAAATCCGTGACGGCACGAGTGCCGACCAGGACCAACCGTGACGACCGCTATTTCAGCGACAGCTTCCAGAAAATGCCGGCCGGCGGGTACACGCGGATGTTCGAGCGCATGCTCGACCATCCGAATATCAAGATCATGCTGCAGACCGATTTCCGTGAAATTCGTGAGAAGATACCGTTCAGGCGCATGGTTTATACCGGCCCGATCGATGAATATTTCGGCTGGCAGCTCGGGCACCTTCCGTACCGTTCGCTTCGTTTCGAGCACGTTACACTGGATTGCGAGCAATTTCAGCCGGTTGCCGTGGTCAATTATCCCCAGACGGAAGATTACACGCGCATTACCGAGTACAAACATCTGACCGGCCAGCAGAGTTCGCGGACCAGCCTGACCTACGAATACCCCACGGACATCGGGGACCCGTACTATCCCGTGCCCCGGCCCGAAAACGAAGTGCTCTACAAGCGCTATGAAGCGCTCGCGGCAAGCTGCCCAGACGTCTGGTTTGTCGGTCGGCTTGCAACTTACCGCTATTACAACATGGACCAGGTAGTCGGACAGGCTCTGGCCACTTTCGCGCGCATCCAAAAAAGCCTCCCGGCCTGGGCGCGCACGGAGGAGCCGTTGTTGGCAGAGCCGAGAAGATAGTTTCTTCCAAGACGGAAGATCGGGCGGGTATCAGAAGGAGAAACTCGATGGATACAAACTTCAACTCGGAAAGCCGTGAGATATTTATCGTCGGCTTGCGCAACGCGCACGCCATGGAAAATCAAGCGCTGGCGATCATGAACCCTCAGGTCGAGCGTATAGAGAACTATCCTGAGGTGGCCGATCGCTTGCGCCGGCACATTCAGGAAACCGAAGGCCAGATCACGAGACTCGAGTCCGTCCTGGAGGGCCTTGGTGAGGAGCACTCCACCCTCAAGGACACTGCCTTGTCGATGGTTGGCAGCGTGGCCGCCATGGGACATTCGATGGCCGGCGACGAGATCATCAAGAACAGCCTGGCGAATTTCGCATTCGAGAACTACGAGATTGCTGCCTACAATTCGCTGCTGGTACTGGCCGACGCCGGGGGCTTCCAGGATGCTGAAAGGGCCCTCAAGCAGAACCTGAACGAAGAGGAAGCCATGGCCAACTGGCTCAAGGAAAATCTGAGCGACGTTACCATGCGATATGCCAGGCTGCGCGAGGCTGGGGCGACTGCAAAAAGCTGATGCACCGCACCGGCGCGGGCGGCGTTTCGAAGCAGACGCTCGCCCGCCCCTCCCTCGTTTTAGCCCTCTTCAAGGCGTCGTGTCCGCCACGAGAAGAGCTTGCTGACGGGCCAGTTCATCTGCTGTGGGTTTGCGCAGGTGTCGCCTGCCATCAGCCTGGATGACGGAAAACAAACCAACCTCGGCATGTCGCGAATTGTCCCAGCCCGGGTAGGCCGTTATCGGGTACAGGCAAATACCCTCGATCGGCGCTCCGAGACTGATTGCGGAACGCACCTCGTCGCAGACATAATGGAGCCAAGCCGGCCCGCCGGATCCCTCGGAGCCGGTCTCCGCAATGAACATCGGCTTGCCGTATCGATGAGCAACTTCTAGCAACATTTCCGACAGGGCGCGGTACTCGTGGTGTCCCATCGGAATCGTCGGCCCGTTTACGTACCATTGATTGTGCGGGTAAAAATTCAAGCCCACGACATCGACAACATCTTCGCTCCCGCCCAACTCAGGTTCGACGCGGCCCAGCAACATGTCGTAAGCTTCGAACTGTCCCTGTCGGGCGTTTTCGGCCCGGCGCCGTTCGCTGCGGGTCCGGTCACGAGGGGCGATATGGATAAGCGGCTCGGCCCAGACAAATCTGCAGGCGGGATCGATCTCCCGCATTGCACGAACACCCGCGATGGCGGCCTTCACGAGGTGCCGCTTGAACCATCCACGTTTGTTCGGCCCCACACGCGGGAAATAGCCGACCTCGACAGCCCATGCGAAAAAGGAGATTTCGTTGATGGGACACAACAGAGGCGATGTTCCGGTGATCGAACGGTGTACCTTGACGGCTTCTGCCGCGAACGAGGCATAGGCGTCGATGAAATGCAGCGAGCCCTGATCGACATGGTCCGGAGATCCGTAGTGAAAGATGTCCCAGATTACCTGAACACCTGCCGATCGGGCTGCCTCGACCATTGGCGCCCAACTTGACCAGTCATAGGTTCCGGGAGCGATTTCGATCAAATGCCAACGCAGGCCGTCGCGGATGGTGCGAAGGCCGAGTTCGGCGCAGCCGCGGTAGTCGCCCAGGGCATGCAAATTATGCGAGGTCGCACGAATAAGATCGAGGCGAACGCCGTCCTTGCGCCGGTGCGAGGAGCATTCAAAGCCTGCCATGAAAAAACTGGCGAAGCGCGAAGCTTCCGGAACCGAGGCCTCCGTCTGGCGTCCCACTTCGCTCATTTTTCGAAGTCTCCTTTGGGCAATCGGCTTCGAACTCGGCCGCCTTGTCCGGACCGGGAACCGCGTTGGCGAAATACCGAATTCAGTCGGGCGCGCCCCATGTTCGTTGCTCAGTCCAGCTCGTCCTTGCGTGGCCGGGTAGTGCCGAACCCATTGGTAGAGCCTTTGTTCCGGTGGTGAACTGTCCGGGCGCCGCGTGCAAATGAGGAACAAGGAGGCCCGTCCCAAGTTCGGGGCGATGTACAGCCGCCGTCATCCACTCGAGCGGCTGCTCGGCAACAACAGAGGCATGGGATCACATGACCGTTCAGATTCGACTTTCCGAGATCGACCACGCCAGGCGAGAGGATCGTGGCGACGGCGCTTGGAGCATCGCACCGGACCTGGGTTACTTGCGGCTAGCAATCGTCAATGTCGTGTTCTTCGGCGCACCGGGCAGCGGAGATCGGAACTGGGTGCTGATCGATACCGGGTTGCCGACGTCCCGCAGCAGCATTCTTGCGGTCGCGGAAAAGCGGTTCGGCGACAACGCACGGCCGGCTGCAATCATCCTGACCCATGGCCATTTCGACCATGTGGGAACCGTTCTAGAACTCGCGAATGGCTGGGACGTGCCTGTCTTCGCCCATCCGCTCGAGCACCCCTATTTGGACGGAACCGCATCCTATCCGCCACCGGATCCCTGGGTTGGGGGTGGACTGATGGCGCTGCTGTCACCGCTCTTCCCACGCGGGCCAATCGATCTTGGCACCCGTTTGGAACCCTTGCCCGCCGACGGATCGATCCCCGGAATGCCCGGATGGCAATGGCTGCACACACCCGGACATGCCCCTGGGCATATCTCGCTCTGGCGCGAGCAAGACCGCTCGCTCATCGTAGGAGACGCTTTCATCACCACCGGTCAGGAGTCGGTCTATGAAGTCGCCATTCAGGATCTCGAGATGCACGGTCCGCCGCGCTATTTCACGCCAGACTGGGATGCAGCGGAAAGGTCCGTGAAGCATCTGGCTGCCTTGGGCCCCCAGATGGTCATCAGTGGACACGGTGCGGCTGCTGCGGGAGTGGGCATGCGGCAGGCTCTCGATAACCTGGCTGAGCGATTCAGGGTATTCGCCGTCCCGCCGAAATTGAAATTCGTGCGCGAGCCAGCGTCGCCGATAGCTAGGCCAATCGAGCCGCCATCGTTCTGAAATTATGGTCGGATTGGCCAACGCGGGACCATCGGACAGAGTAACTCGGTCCAGCGGAACAAACCCGGCCGGCGACAGTTGGGGCACTCGCTCAGGGGGCGACACCCCGCGAAGTGCCGTGAGGTTCCGCGCCATGGGGAGGCTCAGATGGAAACCCGATGAACGCATGCCTCTAACGCGCGTTCCCGCAAAGAGAGATTGCAGAACCGGTGTTGTTGCCATCCAGCCCTAAGTTGACACGCCAACTGCTCTGGATCCTCGGAGGCGCATTCTTGCACGGTTGCGCGGGGGGAGTGCTCGATCCCCAAGGACCAATTAGCGTCGGCAATCGCACGATCCTTTTGAACTCGCTGGCGGTGATGCTGGTGATCGTTGTTCCCACGCTTGTTGCACTTCTGGCATTCGCCTGGAAGTTCCGCGCCTCGAACAGCAACGCCCGCTATAACCCGGAGTTCACCTATTCGGGACGCGTGGAGTTGATCGTCTGGTCGATCCCGACGCTCACCATCCTGTTCATTGGCGGGCTGATCTACTACGGATCGTATCAGCTCGATCCGCGCAAACCGATCCCTTCTAGCCAGCCGCCGCTCGACATTCAGGTGGTGGCGCTCGACTGGAAATGGCTGTTCCTCTATCCCGAGCAGGGCGTGGGTGCTGTCAATCAACTGGTTATCCCCGCCGGTGTTCCAGTGCGTTTCAAATTGACCTCGGCCAGCGTGATGAACACGTTCTTCGTGCCCCAGCTTGGCAGCATGGTCTACGTCATGAACGGCATGCAGACCGAATTGCATCTGCAGGCCGACCGCGAGGGCAGCTTTTTCGGCCAGTCGGCGCACTTCAGCGGCGACGGCTTCTCGGATATGAATTTCAGTGTGAGCGCGGTTTCAGCCGATGCCTTCACCCGCTGGGCGTCATCGCTGCGTGGCGGGGGCGGCGTGCTGAATGCCAATGCCTATCGCGAACTCGCCCGGCAAAGTACAAATGTGGCGCCGGCTTCCTTCGGTCATGTCCAGCCTGGGCTGTTCGAAGCGGTCGTTCAGCAGACGCTCCCACCGGGTCCGGGGCCTGCTGAGAGCGCAGCCAGCGGCGAGCCACAGGTGAGCCCAAGGGCATTCCCCGCGGCGGCGGCAACGATGACCCATCATCCACAAGGGGCAGAATGACGATGCTGGGCAAGCTCGACTGGTCGGCCGTTCCTTTCGATCAACCCATCCCCCTCGGCGCAGCCCTTGGCGTCTTTCTGGCAGCAGCCGCCGTGCTTGGCTGGATAACGGTGAAGGGCTACTGGCCATATCTGTGGAGCGAGTGGATAAGCTCGGTCGACCACAAGCGCATCGGCGTGATGTACATTGTGCTGGCGATGCTCATGCTTCTTCGTGGTTTTATCGATGCTATCATGATGCGCACACAACAGGTGCTGGCGATTCACGGGCCGGGCTACCTCCCGCCGGAGCATTACGACCAGATCTTTTCCGCGCACGGCACGATCATGATCTTCTTCGCCGCGATGCCGTTCATGATCGGCCTGATGAATTTCGTCGTGCCGCTGCAGCTTGGCGTACGCGATGTCGCTTTTCCGACGCTCAATTCCGTCAGCTTCTGGCTGACGGCTTCCGGAGCCCTGCTGGTCAACATCTCGCTTGTGGTCGGCGAGTTCGCGCGCACCGGCTGGCTGCCCTATGCCCCTTTGTCGGAAACCACCTACTCGCCGGGCGTCGGTGTCGATTATTATCTGTGGGCGATCCAGATCTCCGGCGTCGGCACGCTGCTCACCGGTGTCAACCTGGTGACGACTATCCTCAAGATGCGGGCGCCGGGAATGGGCTATCTGCGAATGCCGATGTTCTGCTGGACCTCGCTCGCGTCCAACCTGCTCATTGTCGCAGCCTTCCCGATCCTTACTGCCACGCTCGCAATGCTGACGCTGGACCGGTACCTCGGCTTCCACTTCTTCACCAACGAAGCCGGTGGAAATCAGATGATGTTCGTCAACCTGATCTGGGCGTGGGGCCATCCCGAAGTATACATCCTGGTGCTTCCCGCCTTCGGAATCTTTTCCGAGATTTTCTCGACTTTTTCATCGAAGCCGCTGTTCGGATACCGTTCGATGGTCGCGGCCACGATGTTCATCTGCATCGTCTCGTTCATGGTCTGGCTGCATCACTTCTTCACCATGGGTGCCGGAGCGGACGTTAATGCCGCCTTCGGCATCGCCACGTCGGTCATTGCCGTGGGAACCGGTGTGAAAATCTACAACTGGCTCTTCACCATGTATGGCGGGCGCGTTCGTTTCGACACGCCGATGCTTTGGGCACTGGCTTTCGTGACCACCTTCACCGTCGGCGGCATGACTGGCGTCCTGCTTGCCGTCCCGCCGGCCGACTTCGTGCTACACAATTCCCTTTTCCTCGTCGCGCATTTCCATAACGTCATCATCTCGGGCGTGTTGTTTGGAGCATTCGCCGGCTTCACCTACTGGTTCCCCAAGGCGTTCGGCTTCCGTTTGCACGAAGGCTGGGGAAAAGCGGCATTTTGGGTCACCTTGGCCGGCTACATGCTGGTCTTCGTACCGCTCTATATTGTCGGTCTGCTCGGCATGACGCGGCGCCTGCAACATATCGATATGGACCTTTGGGCACCGTGGCTGGTGGTGGCCGCTTTCGGCGTGGTGGTGATGATCGCCGGCGCGGCGCTGCAGATCACACAGCTTTTCGTTTCGATCCGGCATCGCGATAAGTTTCGCGACGAAACCGGCGACCCGTGGGACGGGCGTTCGCTGGAGTGGTCGACATCTTCCCCTCCTCCTGTCTTCAATTATGCACGGCTGCCTCACGTGGAAGACGAAGAACCCTACTGGAGCATCAAGCAACGAGGGATCGAACAGAGCGCGGACGAGGAAAAGGCATATGAGCCGATCGAGATGCCTCGCAACAGCCCGACTGGCTTCGTCACCGCCTTCTTCAGCACACTGATCGGCTTCGCGCTGATCTGGCATATATGGTGGCTGGCGATCGTCGGTTTCATCGGCGCATACGCAACCTTCGTCGTATTTGCCTGGCGCGATCATGGAGACTACGAGATCCCTGTCGACGAGGTCGCCCGCATCGACCATGACCACAAGGCAGCCCAGTTTGCCCGGCTGCGCGGGTGGGAGCGCCCGGCATGAGCGATCATGCATTCTCCAGCGTCGGCACCCAGGCACGGGACCCGTATCGGCTCAATCACACGGGTCGGCACGCGGTGCGCTCTGCGACCGGCCACGGAGAAGGCGGCCCGGCCTCAAAGTTCGTCACGGTGACCTACGGCTTCTGGATCTTTCTCCTGTCCGACATCATCATGTTCTCGGCATTTTTCGCCGCCTACGCCGTGCTCGCCAAGGCAACCGCCGGCGGACCGACAGGCAAGGATCTGTTCGAACCGACACGGGTTGCGGTCCAGACGGGCCTTCTGCTCACTTCGAGCTTCACCGGCGGCGTGGCAACACTCGCCACCCGTCGCAGATCAATGGCTGCCACGCAGTTCTGGCTTCTCGTCACGGGGTTGCTCGGGGCAGCGTTCCTGTTCCTGGAACTACAGGAGTTCGCGGCAATGATCGGCGAGCAGGCAGGCCCCTCGCGCAGCGCATTTCTTTCTGCCTTCTTTGCGCTCGTTGGCTGCCACGGTGCCCACGTCGGTCTCGGCCTGCTCTGGCTGGGAACGATGATGGCGCAGCTGTGGGTCAAGGGCTTTCGGCCCGACATTTTGCGGCGGCTCCACTGCTTCGGGCTCTTCTGGCACGCCCTCGACATCATCTGGGTTGCCATCTTCACCCTGGTCTATCTGCTGGGAGCATCGTCATGACCGAGTTCGAGAGCAAGACCGGCGAGTTGCAGGACCGCCGCGATTCAGCGCCGGGCGAGGAACACATAAGCGAGCACGAAACGGCTGGGGGCCTCTCGGGCTATGTGCTCGGCTTCGGGCTGGCCATCCTGCTCACGATCGCGTCATTCCTGGCGGCGCGAACCGATCTGATTTACCAGCCCGCGGTCATCTCGGCCCTGGTGGTGCTCGCTGTTGCGCAGATGGGCGTGCATCTTGTCTTCTTTCTGCACCTGACCACCGGGCCGGACAACACCAACAACATCCTGGCCCTGGCCTTCGGCGTGCTGATCGTCGCGCTGGTGGTTCTGGGCTCTATCTGGATCATGGCCCATCTGAATGAAAACATGGCCGCCATGACACCCCATCAAGCCGGAACCATGCCTTGAACGCTGCCCTGCGAACGCACGGTCGCCCACAGTGCACCATTCGCACCGATGGCCCCAGGAGACAAAAGGCTCGTCAGATCTCGTGCTTTGGCTGGGCTGCGCGTAGGGCATCAAGCGCTAAGCGAACCGCATCGATGCCTGAGACGCTGGGCTGGATCGGCCTGAAAATCAGGCGGCCGTTCCGGTAGTCCAGGCCCAACGCCTTGCTGTTCCGCCATTGGGACGCCGACGGCTTGTTCCGAGGGGTGATCGCGATGGCCTCGGGACCCACATCGACTTTGCCGACGCCCAATTCCGACGCTGCTATTCGCAACCTGGTAAATTCCAGCAAAAGGGCTACTTCGCCAGGCATGTCTCCAAAGCGGTCCTCGAGCTCTTCGCTGAATGTATCGAGGTCCGGCTCCGAACGGATGCGGGAGAGCCGCGCATAGAGGCCAACGCGCACCGTAGGCTCGTCGACATAGCTCTCGGGAAAAGCCCCCTTTCCCGAGCCATTGATCTCGGCAAGTTGCTTGCCGAAGTCGGGCCTTCCGCCAGCCGCCGAGACCGCCCGCTCCAGCAAGTGCTCGTACAAGCCCACTCCGATCAGCTTCATATGCCCGGCCTGGTCTTCGCCGAAAAGATCTCCGGCGCCACGCAGGTCGAGGTCTCTTTGACTGATTGCCAGGCCGGAGCCGAGCCGATCGAGCGCAAGCATCGTCGAAAGCCGGGCCCTGGTGCTGTCGGCCAGTTCAACGCCAGGTTGGGTCAGAAGAAACGCTACGGCCTGCACCGCCCCCCTTCCGACCCGGCCCCGCAGCTGGTGCAACTGCGCCAGACCGAACCGGTCGGGGCGCCAAACGATGATGGTGTTGGCCCGCGGCACATCGAGGCCGCTCTCGATGATGTCGGTGCTCAACAAAATGTCGCCATCACCGTCAGCGAATCCGACCATGACTTCGTCCAGCTGTCTCCCCTTCATTTCACCATGCGCCGTCTTGACCCGGAGTTCCGGCACCAGTCTGTTCAGTTGGTCACAGGCCGGGGCAATATCCTCGATCCGCGGGACCACGAAGAAGCTCTGTCCACCCCGGTGAAATTCACGCAGGAGGGCCGCGCGCACCGATGCTGGATCGAAAGCTGCCAAGATCGTGCGAACGGGACGTCTTTTGGCGGGCGGAGAGTTTAGAACGCTGACGTCCTGGATGCCTGACAACGCCGATTGCAGCGTCCGGGGTATCGGTGTGGCGGTCATGCTCAGCGTATGGAGGCAAGGCGTCATGGTCCGCAGGGCCCGCTTCAACTTGACCCCGAACCGGTGCTCCTCGTCGATCACCAGCAGTCCAAGATTGGCGAAGGTGACGCTCCTGGACGCCAGGGCCTGAGTACCCACAACGACCGCAACCTGGCCGCTCCGCAGACCCTCTTTTGCCGCTCTCGCGTCCGCTGCCCCGACCATTCTTGAAAGGTGGGCGACCTGCAGGCCGGTTCCTGCGAAGCGGCGGCTGAACGTCTCATAGTGCTGTCGTGCCAACACCGTTGTCGGCGCTATGATAGCAACCTGTTTCCCGCAGAAAGCCGCGGCGGCGCAAGCACGCAGGGCGACCTCTGTCTTGCCGAAGCCGACATCGCCGCAGACGAGCCGGTTCATTGTTCTTCCCGACGAAAGATCATCGAGCACAGCGCGGATGGCGGCCGCTTGGTCGGGCGTCTCCGTATAGGGAAATCTCGCCGCAAAACGGGCCAAGTCCGTGCGGGAGGGCTTTATGATCTCGGCAGGCTGGCTGGACCTGATTTTGGCAAGACTCAAGAGGCGTTTGGCCAGCCTGTCGATCTCGCGCAACGCAGCTTCGCGTCGCTTCGGCCAGCCCTCGCCTTTGAGGCGATCAAGCGACACTGCCTCCGGTTCCGAGCCGTAGCGCCATATTCGTCCAAAGTCGTCGACCGGAACCAGCAAGGAAGCCCCGCCATGATATTCCAGTCTGACGACATCCTGTTGCTGGCCAGCCAACTCGACCTGTTCGACCGCGGCGAGCACGCCCAGGCCATGGTCTTCATGGACGACGACATCGCCAATGCGCAACTCGGGTTCGAGTATGCCCGTGGTCGCGCTCCCGCTCGCCTTTAACGCGGGCCCAAACAGGTCGGATGCGGCCACCACGGCGATATTGGATTGCGCGTCGACAAACCCTTCGTCGAGGACGAATTCAGCCTTGAGAACAGAGCCCCTCGCGGCCGAAAGGATTTGCGGCAAGTCGGCCGCTTCCTCTGCCCGCCGGCCTAGTCTCCTATCGAGCAGGCGATCTGCTCGCTGCAGTTCAGAGGCATCGCCGGTGAACACTACTCTGACTCCGGCACTCGTCTGCCCTCTGATGAATTCCGCGAAATCATACCCGGGTCGGGCCTGGCGGAAGAATTTGGGAACTCCCACGGCAGAAACGGCTAGTCTCACGCAGCAGCGGTTAAGCAGAGCAGCGTCCCACTCTTCACGGGATAGGTGAAATCGTCCCGGCAAAGGTTTTTTCGTTCCGGCTGCCTCCTGCCTGGCACGACGTGCATCCTCGACCAGATCCAGAACTCTGCCGAGCGGCTGCCCGTCGGTCCCTTCAAGGAAGGAGATCGAAGCGCTGGAAGCCGCATCGAAGACGGATGGCATAGCGCCATACGATGCGACCAGGCGCTCTTCCATCGACGTCGCGCGCATCGCTGTCAGCTCAGGATGCTCACCAGCTTTAAAGATCAGCTCGGATGCCGGTCCGACCGTAACCGAGTCTCGAACCTGATCGCTGAGCTGACTGAGCGGGTCGTAGGTCTTGAGCTGGCCGATGCAGGCATCGGGACCAACGATGATGCGAACGGGGCCATCCGCGCCAGCAGGGAAAATATCGATGAGATCGCCCCGAAAGGCTATCTCACCCGGTTCGTCGACCCTCTCGTCGACGACATAGCCAATGGCTTCGGACCTGGTTCTGAAATCGTCACGGTCGAGCTTTTGGCCTACCTCCAGAATTGTGAAACCGCCAGCGATGACGGGAGCAGGCGGCACCCGCTGCAGAATGGCTTCGAGCGACATTACAGCGATGCGCGGGCGATCCGGCTTCGTTGCGATCTCATGCAACGCACGAAGCCTTCGCCCCATATTGGCACGTGTGGGCCACACCCTGTCATAGGGCAGGCAATCCCAGGACGGCAGCAAGATGATATCCGCGTCAGGCAGGAACTGACGCAAGGCGCCGGCGATCTCCTCGGCACTGCGTTCCGAGGGAGCTATATGGATGATGTGCTTATCCCGACTGGTCTCCAGGCCACGGGCCAGCGCTACCGCGATTGCTGAGGATGGCGGTCCGCCATGCTCTATCACAAACCCGCTGTCATCCGTGTGATCGATTTGTTCGACATCCGTCCGCGAAATATGCCTGTTCACTGAAATCTCACCTTGCCACTGAGACAACGTCAGCGGAGCCACCCCGTTCCTGGTGACGCATCAAAGAGTTCCAGGACTGGCTGCGGGTGCAGCCCTTGAAATTGGGGGGAGCGACTGGGTCAAAGCTGCGCCGTGATCGGCGAACTCCTGGGGCTGGCTGCCCAGCGGGACAATTTCTAACCGAGCCTATGTCATAGGTTAATGCATTGCTGCCTGGCTCACCTATGGCTGTCCTAAAAAACTGGTGCTTGGATCATTCCGGGATCTTCAACCACCCTCGACGCTGGCAAAACGCCCCAGGCACGGGACCATGCCGCACGGCGGCGCCTTCTGCCGCCGCGCATATGTCCCCATGCCAATCGGAACTTTTGGCGCGGATAATAGTTCGATCACCAACATCAGCCAGGTAGTCAATTTGTTCCCCACCTCATCCTCGGATGTACTCATTCGCAAGCTTCAGACCATCTCGGATCTTCGAGAGGCCGACATCGGCGTTCTGAAAGGCATTCCAATCCAGGAGAAGGAATATTCGGCCAACCACGATCTGGTGCGTGAGGGCGACCGTCCTGTTTACTCGTTTATCGTTCTTGATGGCTTGGTCGGTTCCACCAAACATACGGGCGAAGGAAAGCGACAAATCACATCATTCTTCGTCGCCGGCGACATTCCTGATCTGCATGGGCTGCATCTGTCGGTCATGGATTGTAACTTCTCGACCCTTACGCCGGCCCGAGTAGGTTTCATGCGGCATGACACTCTGCGCGCCGTTTGCGACCAGCACCCTCGCATCGCCACCGCTTTTTGGCGGTCGACGTTGATAGATGCCGCGATTTATAGGGAGTGGGTCATCAATGTGGGAAGACGCGAGGCATACACCCGCATGGCTCACATCCTGTGCGAACTGATTTTTCGCTTGCGCTCCATGGGGCGCATTGAGGATCACGTGGCGGATATCCCCATTACACAGGCGGCCCTTGGCGATGCACTGGGTTTGTCCACGGTCCACGTCAACCGGATGCTCCAGGAACTACGACGCAGAGGCCTCATTGCCACCTCGGGATCAAAAGTTCACGCACTGGACTGGGCCGGCCTCACTCACGCAGGAGATTTCGACACGACCTACCTGCACCAAAGGAACCCCGCAGATTAGCAGTGACGGAAGCTCTCCGATGGCACGATTTTTCTTCGACAGCGGCGATGGCGATCTCATCTTCGAGGACGAAATAGGTGTCGAATGCGCTGGCCTCGAGGAGGTCCGCCGCGCGGGATTCGAGGGCCTTGTCGACCTCACGAGAGAGTCACTGAAGAGCGTCGACGGGCAGCAATTGTTTATCGAAGTGCGCGATGAAAATGGCGCCAAGATTTTGCGGCTGAGCCTCTCGCTTCGGGTAAAATCGAACGTATAAATTTGCACTCTACGCGCAGCGTTAGGCGAGCGGACTGGGACTGCAAACATCCACTGGCATGTCATGTCTCAAAACCAGGGCCACTTTTGAGCGACATGCATTAACCCATAGATTGTGCCTCGATTCGCCTCGATTTGTGTACAGGACGGGGAACCATCAAAGAGCCGCCGAGTTCGTCCAACGGACAAGCTCGGAATCTAACATGGAAGAAATCGGCAAGGCACAACAAAAGGTCATAGCCCGCCTCATACGGGAGTGGATTTCATCGGACGCCAATCGTCGCCAGCTTCGCCAGTTGCTGGATCTGCCGACAGATGCGGACATGCCCAGCGAGCATCGGTCATTGCTTGACGAACTCGACCGAAAGCTCAACCAATGAGCGCCCCTGCTTTCGGGAGGGCTTCCGAGTGGATGCGAGCCGGTGGCGAGGGAAAGGAGCTGAGGTCGACATCTGGTTGAGGCCGCCGACATTTGACCCAAGCAGACGCGAACGCTTTACGCCGGACGGCGCCGATTGGCCGAAGAAAGAATGTTCGGTGGTTTCGTGGAGCCGCGGTCCGATTCCTAGAGGTGAGTTTCTGCACCTTGCTGCGCGTTTAAAAGTTGAGAAACGGCAGTTATGATCTGCGGCAGAAAAAAGGGCTTGGTGATCATTATGCTGTTGGGCACACCTTCCGCTCCCCAGTGTACCGCGCTGTCGCCACTGATATAGACAACCGGGATGGTCGAGTTGGACCTTCGCAAGTGCCGAGCGACCTCCCACCCCGACTGTCCTGCTCCCAGACGGATGTCCGTGAGCACGGCCTTGAACTTGGTCGGATCGGGGTCGAAAGCCGCCAGCGCCTCGGCGGCACTCCGAGTGCCGACGACCTGGAAGCCGGCCTCCTCCAAAGCTGACTCGAGGTCGAGCAGGATCATTGTCTCATCTTCGACGATCAGAACAGCACCTTCGCTCATCCGGAATCTCCCCAAGCCGCCATCGCTAATACGAGTTCGGCGTCAACTTGGTTCCATCTGACGCGCAGCAGCCTGTTGGTATCGAAGCTCTACGCTGCCTCGATTGCGCGGCGGACTTGTGACGTGGGGAAGCCACCCTGGAAAAGGCCGACACCGGCTTAGCTGCTTCGACAGCCTTGGACAATGAGGCTGAATTACAGGCTGCAGCCGACGCTGAACCGTTGCCGGCAAGGTCGCTTTGATCAAGCGTTCTCCTGATCTTCAGAAGCTTGCTGGATTTGCGTCATCACCTTTTGGGGATCGACATTCTCGGCGAGTTCCGGCAGCTCTTTGTCGGCCGGGGTCGAGATATTCAGACGCGCCGTCAAGGCAGCCACCATCTCGATCAGCCGCGTGGTTTCATGTTCGTTCAGAAGGCTGATCTGCAAATCCAGTTCGGCTCGCCGCTCGCTGTGTGCGGCCATTCTGTTCTGATTGATCAGCACGAAAGTAGACAGGAAGATTGCCTCAACCGAGGCGACCATGGCCAGGATCACGAAAGTCGGGTCCCAGGCTGGGACGGCTGGTATCGCGCCAAGGTTCGCGAGGACCCAGACGACAAGAATTGCAAGGTGCAGATAGACGAAAGTCATGCTTCCCGCGAAGCGCGAAACGGCGCCGGCGACCCACGCTTGAACGCCTTGGTGCTCCTCTTGCTGTCGCCTGTGCTCCACCAGGGCCTGTATGTTCTGGTGGAGCACCGACTGCATGTCGGCTGGACGTTGGTCGCTCATTTGAAAGCCCCGTTTGGAGATCATTCCGTGCAAGCGGCGTCGCTTATCGCCGGTGGCTCCCGCGAGGCCGGATCTGCCTTGAACTCGTCGGCACACGACTTGGGTCGCTGCCCACGGCCCGCTTGGAACAAGGCGTGCCGTCCTGCAATAGTGTGCACCATGCCGACCACTGCTTGGGGGGCGCTCTGATGAACCATATGGCCGGCGCCCGGAACCACCTCAAGGAGAGACCCACCGACTTCCGCGTGCAAGCGTCGTGCATCGCGTTGCGCGTCGAACAACCGATCCCCGGATCCCGCCATGATGCCGGTGGGCACGGCAATGTCCCTATAGTTGGCCTTTCCCAACAGGGACGCGGCCAGCATCGATGCTGTCTCCAGAGAAACCGCCCGCAGTTGGGAAGGGCGGCTGGCGACATCTTTGGCGAGTGCGGCGAACTCGCTGGCGACGATGGCGGGTTTAAAGATCTTCTCCATTGCCCAATGCCAAGCAAGCCTTACAAGCGGCGGCAGCAAGGTGTGACGAAACGCGGTGCCGATCACAGGCAGTGCAGGGAGTGCGGCCAGTGCAAGATCCAGCCGCGGTGGCGGATAGTAATAGCCCGAGACCAGCACGATGCCGACGACCGATTGAGAATGCCTGCGCGCCAGTTCGAGGGCGATCCAAGCTCCCCAGGAATGTCCAAGCACGAGGTATTTCTCTATACCCAGCCCGCAGGCCGCGGCATGTATAAGGTCGGCTTGGTCGCGAGCGGACCAACGCCGGCCGCGCGGCCGTGAGCTTCGCCCAAAACCGGGACGATCAAATGCAAGCACCCGGTAGGTCTTTGCCGCCTCATCGAAGATGCCGCTCGACTTGAAATCCTCCGCCATGGATCCATTGCCATGCAGGAGAAGCAGCGGCATGCCGGTTCCGGCTTCGATAAAATGCAGGCGCACACCATAGATCTCCATCACACGTCCGCACGCCCGGCCGGCAATCGCACGTTTGGCGCGGATGGCGTTGTATGCCGCCAGCGCCGCCAACGAGGCCGCGAGCAACCCGGTCGCGAGTTTCGGTCCATCTCTGTCGAACGCCATGCACGTGCCTGTTGGAAACCATCTGCCGACCCCAACTCTCGGGGCGAAAGCTTGTTCCGCCAGACAAGACAACGCTGTACAGCCGGCTCAAGCGGCTAAAGTAGGCCTTCTCCATTGAGTTGGGACCGTTAAGCCTGGGCAGCGCTGCTGCCTCCCATTTTCCAATCACCCTGCCAACGTGCGCGCACGGCAATCATCAGCATGGCCGCTTCCGTCATCCCGGTCTGGAAAAGTCTGACCAGCTCTCTCGCGATGGATTCTGCCGCGGTAGTGTCCGACGAAATCTCAAATTCCTGACACAGCGCGTCGAAGACCGACCGAAGCGTTTTCAGGTCGTCTGGATAGAGAGCGTCCGTATTCGTAAGAATGGGTCGGTCAAGCATCAAACGTCTCCAAACGAGTGAAGTGTGGTTCGGGCACCCAGCCAGCGGGAGCTCGTCAAGTGCCCGCTGGTTTCCCCTTTATCCGCCACAGCGCGCCAAGCTGTCATTAACCTATGACCGGTGCGGCGTGTTCGGCTGACCGGCCCGCCAAAGAAACTGCCGTCCTGCGGGGAACTCTTGGCCGCAGACTGCATTTAAGTCCGGGCAAAACGGGGGCGAAATGGGGGCCACTTCGATCAATCGGCGATCTGAACTGCAGCGCTTCGAGCTTTTGGCAGCGCTGGGCGACCGTATTCGCGAGATTACGGATCCCGCAGAACTGGCCTACGCAGCCGCGGAACTGCTGGGGAACCATTTTGGCATCAGCCGAGCCGGATACGGCACGATCGATCTAGAGAAAGAAACGATCACCATTGAAAGGGACTGGAACGCGCCAGGCATCAAAAGCCTGGCTGGGACGCTGAATTTCAGGAACTACGGCTCGTATATCGAGGATTTGAAGCGAGGCGAAACCGTTGTCTTTGAAAACGCCGAGACAGATCCGCGAACCAGCAGCCATGCGGAGGCACTCAAAGCCATCAGCGCCCAATCCGTCATCAACATGCCCGTTACCGAGCATGGCGGGCTGGTGGCGCTGTTATACCTGAACCACTCCGCGCCCAGACGCTGGGCGACGGAGGAAGTAGCCCTCATTTCGGCAGTCGCGGACCGGACGCGTACGGCGATAGAACGCCTTCGCGCCGAACTGGCCCTGCGTGAGAACGCCGAACGCCTTGCTTTTCTCGACCGCCTCGGCAGGGAGATAGCCCTCGCGGCCGACGCCGATGCTGTCATGCAGATCACCACTCGGCTCCTCGGCGAACATCTTGGCGTCTCGATTTGCGCCTATGCCGACATGGAGCAGGACCAAGACCATTTCACCATCCGCGGCGATTGGAGCGCACCTGGCTCGCCCAGCATCAGGGGATATTACAGTCTTGCCGATTTCGGTCGCCTGGCTGTCACCAACCTCAGCGCCAACAAGCCGCTTATCATCAACAACAACCTTGAGGAAATTGCTCCCGAGGAAGCGAAGACCTTTCAGGATATCGGGATAACGGCAACCATCTGTATGCCTTTGGTCAAACAAGGCCGACTGACTGCCCTGATGGCCATCCACGACAAGCAGCGCCACGTCTGGTCGCAACGCGAACTGTCCTTGCTGACCGAGGTGACGGAGCGGTCCTGGGCTCACATCGAGCGCGTTCGCTCGGAACAGGCGGCACGGGCCAGCGAGGAGAGGCTGAGGCTTGCCACCGACGCGGCCGCTATTGGCACCTGGGATTACGATCCCATCAGCGGAGTGCTGCGTTGGGACGACCGGTGCAAAGCCCTTTTTGGTTTGCCGCCGGACGCGGAGGTGACATATGAAAGCGCCTTCCTGGCGGGCCTCCACCCGGAAGATCGCGCACGGGCCGACGAGGCCGTACGCCAGTCGCTCGCGCCAGGCACCCCCTCCCGCTACGACATCGAATACCGGACGATCGGCCTTCGGGATGGCAAGGAGCGCTGGATTGCCGCAACGGGGGAAGCGCTTTTCCAGTCCGGCCGTGCGATCCGCTTCATCGGCACCGTGGTCGACGTCACCGCGCGAAAGCGGGTGGAGCATCAGCTTCAGTTGATGAACGCCACTGCGGCAGCCGTGGCGGCCGAGCTTGACGTAGAGCGAATTGTCCAGACGGTAACCGATGCCGGCGTGGTGCTGTCGGGCGCACAATTCGGAGCTTTCTTCTACAATGTGATCGACGACAAGGGCGACAGCTATGTGCTCTACGCCCTGTCGGGGGCACCTCGTTCTGCTTTCGAAAACTTTCCCATGCCGCGCAACACCGCGGTGTTCGAGCCCACTTTCCGCGGAACAAGCGTGGTGCGTTCCGACGATATCCTCACCGATCCGCGCTACGGCAAGAACTGGCCCCGCAAGGGAATGCCGGAGGGCCATCTACCGGTGCGTTCCTATCTCGCCGTGCCGGTCGTCTCGCGTTCGGGCGAGGTCCTGGGCGGCCTCTTCCTTGGTCATTCAGAGACCGGCGTGTTCGCCGAACAGCAAGAAGCGGCCTTGCTGGGGCTTGCCGGCCATGCCGCGACGGCCATCGACAACTCCCGGCTGTTCAAGGCGCTGCAGACACTCAACGGCACGCTCGAACAACGTGTCAAAGATGAAGTTGCGGAACGCGCCAGAGCAGAAGAGCACCTGCGCCAAGCCCAGAAGATGGAAGCTGTCGGACAGCTCACCGGTGGCATCGCGCACGACTTCAACAATATGCTGGCCGTCATCATCGGCGGCCTGAACCTTGTGCAGCGCAAGCTCAGAAACGGCGATACCAACGTCCACCAATTCGTAACCGGCGCGATCGATGGAGCACAACGTGCCGCAGAACTTACCAGGCGACTGCTCGCCTTTTCCCGCCAGCAACCACTGGCGCCGAAGCGGCTGAATCCAAATCGCCTCGTCTCCGGTATGAGCGAATTGCTGAACCGGACGCTTGGCGAGACCATCCAGATCGAGACCGTGCTCGCTGCGGGCCTATGGCATGTCGAGGCCGACGCAGGGCAATTGGAAAGCGCGCTGCTCAACCTTTGCGTCAACGCAAGGGATGCCATGCCTGCTGGCGGCAAGCTGACGATCGAGACATCAAACGCCCACGTCGACGATCGCTATGCCAGGGAGAACGCGATCCCCTCCGGCCAGTATGTGATGATAGCGGTCACCGATACAGGAACGGGCATGACTGCTGATGTTGTCGCAAGAGCCTTCGATCCGTTCTTCACCACCAAGGGGGTCGGCAAAGGCACCGGGCTGGGACTCAGCCAAGTCTATGGGTTTGTTCGCCAGTCCGGCGGCAGTGTGAAGATCTATTCCGAGCAGGGCATTGGAACCACCTTGAAAATATATTTGCCGCGCTCGCACCATGGCGTGCTCGACAGCCAAATCGACGTCGTGGCAGGCGAGCACCCCGGCTGTGCAGACGAGATCATCATGGTTGTCGAGGATGAAGATCGCGTCCGGCTGATGGCCGCGGAAGCGCTGCGGGAACTGGGCTACTCTGTGCTGGAAATGCAAGGTCCACGCGAAGCGCTGGTGGCCGTCGAAAGCGGGCAAGTGCCGTCGCTTCTGTTCACCGACGTGGTGATGCCGGAGATGTCGGGCCGGGAGCTGGTGGATCAGGTCAAGACAATGCACCCGTCGCTAAAAGTGCTCTACACCACCGGCTACACACGAAATGCGATTGTCCACAACGGCACGCTCGATTTCGGAACCGAACTTTTGACCAAGCCCTACACGATCGACGAATTGGCAGAGAAAGTCCGGAAGGTGCTGGATCGAAAGTGAACGGGCAACAGCCCGCGACGCTCGCCCCGTGACCGAACACGCCGTTTGCCGCGTGGGTGTGCAGCGAAAAGGGCCGGACACCGACATCATATTGACATGGCCCGGCTTCACTTTTCCGAGCCAGTATCCCTCCAGATTTTGTCGACCTCTTGCCCATCCGCGGCCTTGCTCATTGCCGTGATGGCGCAGCACGATCGAAATCTCGTTGCCGCCGGTCGCCAGTCGGAGAATCCCAGCGAGAAATAAATGCCGCCTCTGGCTCCCTGCGATGCTCAACACTGAAGCTGCCGTAAAAATGCTCGCTGGCCGATGGCCGGATGGAACAATCATCTTGCGGGGATGTTCGGATGATCTAACCGGAGAGATGTCCATGTTCATGCACAACAAGCGCCTGCAGTACACCGTTCGCGTCTCGGAGCCGAATCCTCGCCTGGCCTGCATGATCATGGAACAGTTCGGCGGCGCCGATGGCGAGCTTGCAGCGGCCATGCGCTATTTCACGCAAGGGCTTGGCGAGGACGATCTTGGCCGTCGCGACATGTTGCTCGATATTGCGACCGAAGAACTCAGCCATCTCGAAGTGGTGGGATCAATCGTCACCATGCTCAACAAGGGGCTCAAGGCACAGCTGGCCGAGGGCCAAATGAAGGAAGCCGACCTTTACCTAATGATCGGCGCCAGCGGCACAACAGCCAAGGAATCAATTCTGTTCGGCGGCGCTCCCGCGCTGTGCGACTCAGCCGGCGTTCCCTGGACCGCGGCCTATGTCGACTCGCGCGGTGAACCTACGGTGGATTTGCGGTCGAATATCGCCGCCGAAGCCCGCGCCAAGATCGTTTACGAACGCCTTATCAACATCACCGACGACCCGGGAATCAAGGACGCGCTCGGCTTCCTGATGACGCGCGAGATCGCGCACCAGAAGTCGTTTGAGAAAGCACTTTACGCGATCGAAAACAATTTCCCTTCCGGCAAGCTCCCAGGCGTAGAGAAGTACGCCAGCATGTACGTCAACACCTCTCAAGGCGACGGCGATGTCGCTGGCCCATGGAATTCCGGCGAAGAGTGGGATCGGATCGATGACCTTGAAGAGGTGATGCCCGTCGACGGTGGAGACGGCCTTGCAACTGTCAAGCTGGGGGCCAAAGACATGAAGGTGGTGGCCAGGATGGCCGACCGTACGCTTTCCGATCCGGCTTCCGATCCGACAACAGGCGCTGATCTAGGGGCTGGCCCGGGAGCTGGCCGTACCAAGAACGCCGATTTTGGCGGCGCGGCAAGCATTCAGGAGGCCCCGGCCGTGGCAGAGGCTGCTGTCAAACGCGCACGTAGGCGTTAGCACAGAGCCGACATCATTGCGGGCATCTATGTTCCGCGATGCGGCCGGAAGCTAACACCGACGAAGGCAGGGCATCCGACCAGCAACGGACTGGCCGGAGCGCTCGCATCGACATCTGTGCTGAATGTGGGTGAAGCAACCATGGCCACCGCCGCACCACGATCAGATTCGGAGCGTGCGGGCCAGCCGGATAAGGTCCGTCCCGACGGTTGCGAGAACCGGTGCATCGTGACAATCGGAGCATCGGCCGGCGGCGTCGACGCGCTGAAGAGACTTGTCCGCGATCTTTCGCCGGACATCCCGGCGGCTCTCCTCGTCGTACAGCACGTTGGTCCCACGAGTTACCTCGGCGACATTCTCGGTCGCGCTGCCAACATGCCCGTTGCAAATGCCTCCAACGGCATGAAGGTTAAAAACGGGCACATCTTCGTTGCACCGCCCGGAGCTCACCTTCTGTTACATGACGATCATATGCTGCTGCGGCGCGGGCCGCGCGAGAACCTGGCGCGCCCCGCCATCGACCCCCTGTTTCGATCGGCGGCCTGCAGCTTTGGCGGCAGCGTGATCGGCGTCGTGCTCACAGGCAGCCTCTCCGACGGCACCGCCGGCCTGCACGCAATCAAGATGTGCGGAGGCGTCAGCGTAGTCCAGGACCCCGGCGACGCTGCGGTACCCGACATGCCGCTGAGCGCCTTGCAGAATGTGGAAATCGACCATTGCGTCCCTCTGTCCGAAATGGCTGGCCTGTTGCACAGGCTTGCTTCCGAAATCGCAGGACCGACACCAGAAATCCCGTCCGGCATCCGCCTTGAGGCAGCGATTGCAGCTCAGGAGCACAGCACAATGGAACTGACCGAAGGCCAGCTTGGCGCCCCCTCGACATTTGTCTGCCCCGAATGTCATGGCCCCCTATGGGAGATAGAAGACGGGCCGATTACCCGTTACCGCTGCCACACCGGACATGCGTTCGGAGCGGACGTTTTAATGCAGGCCCAGGCTGACGATGCGGAACAGGCTCTTTGGAGCCTTTTAAGAGCGCACCAGCAGCGGGCTGAGTTGGCGAAACGTACGGCAAAACGCGAAGCCGCGCGGGAAAGACACAGCCTGGCCAGCCAAATGGCTGCGCGGGCCGCGGAGTACGAAGCCGACGCGAAACTTATTGAAGAGATCATCCATCGTCGAACGCCGTGACAAGGCAACAGCGTTTGTCAGGGCGGGTGCGTCTGCGTCCTTCCGATCGCATTTTCCTGGATCAGCCGCGTTGCCTCACCGCTTGGCCTGTGGCCACGGGTATCCAGGTCCCATGCTTTGATTGAACACCTGCACCCAAATCCAACTGCACGAATTTTATGCAAAGCAGGAACATAGAAGCATTACGCGAGTTAGGCACTGACCCATTGGACGTATCCTCGCATTCTGCGGTCTGCCTGGGTGGTCCTTGTTTTGTAAACGAATGCCAGGACAATGTATCGCTCGCAGCTTTTCGTACCTCTTTTTGGCCTGCTGTTGCTGATGGGTGGCCTGTTCCACGGGCACGAGGCCATGGCGCAGGAACCCTGTCCGGCCGATCACGATAAGCTGCTTGCAGCCCTCAAAGCCAACGTGAAGGCAAGCGGCGGACCAGCCAATGGCGGCTTTGAAACCAACGAATGGGCAGCCATCGTTGCCCGTGACGGCACTGTCTGCGCGATTGCGTTCAGCGGCCCCACCCCCGACTCGCAGTGGCCGGGAAGTCGGCTCATAGCAGCGGAGAAAGCCAACACGGCCAACGGTCTCAGCCTGGCTCAGATGGCCCTCTCGACGGCCAATCTCTATGCGGGGGTGCAGCCCGGCGGACCGCTATTTGGCCTGCAGGAGACCAATCCCGTCAACCAGGCCGCGGCCTATACGGGCGATCCCAAAACGTTCGGAAGCGCCGGCGACCCGCTCGTCGGCAAGCCGATCGGAGGCGTCGTGGTGTTTGGCGGCGGACTTGCCCTCTACGACGGCAAGAGCATTGTCGGCGGCCTCGGCGTTTCAGGCGATTCCTCATGCGCCGATCACAATGTCGCTTGGCGTATCCGCGCGGCGCTCGGCTTCGACAAGGTCCCGGCAGGCGTCAATCCAAATCGCAAGGATGCCATTGTCTACGATCTGGACCCCGGCGGCAAAAGCGCTTCGGGCTGGGGCCATCCGCTTTGTGCCGGAACGGAGGCCGACATCGCGGCCGAACTCGGCGCCGGCGTGGGAGGCTCGATCAATAAATGAAAGCTATGCCCCAGTTGGCATTGACGCGCGTTGACGTAGAACGCCATACCCGCAAATTGGCTGCCGGGAATTCCTTTGGCGCTATCCTTCTGGTGACGCTGCTCGCCTGCCTGCCGCTTTTGGGCGCTGCGTCCGAGCCACCTAAAACACCAGCGATCGTACCGCCAGCCGCAGCCTCGCCACCCGATGACGGCCAATGGACGATGCCGGCCAAGAACTACGCGTCGACGCGCTTCAGCGAACTCTCCGAGATCAACGAAGGCAACGTCAAGAACCTGCAGGTCGCGTTCACGTTCTCGACAGGCGTGAACAAGGGCCAGGAAGCAGCGCCGCTGGTCGTCGGCAACACCATGTATATCGTGACGCCCTTTCCCAACTTCGTCTATGCGCTCGATCTCTCCAAGCCCGGCGCCCCGATGAAGTGGAAGTACGAACCCAATCCCGAGCCGGCGGCACAGGGGGTGGCCTGCTGCGACGTCGTCAACCGAGGGGTGGCATTCGCCGACGGGCGCATCTTTTTCAATACGCTGGACGGCCACACGATTGCCCTTGATGCGAACACGGGCAAGCCGATCTGGAACACTCATGTCGGCAACATCAACATCGGCGAGACCATCACCATGGCGCCGCTTGTGGTGAAGGGCAAAGTGCTGGTCGGCAATTCCGGCGGCGAGATGGGCGTTCGCGGCTGGGTAAAGGCGCTCGACGCCGGCGACGGTCATGTCGTCTGGATCGCCTATAGCACCGGGCCGGACAAGGACGTGCTGATCGGATCGGACTTCAAGCCGCACTACGACATGGACAAAGGCAAGGATCTTGGCGTCACGACGTGGCCGCCGGAAGCCTGGAAGATCGGCGGCGGCAACATGTGGGGCTGGATTTCCTATGATCCCGATCTGAACCTGATCTTCCACGGCACCGGCAATCCCGGACCATGGAATCCGGATTTGCGGCCGGGCGACAACAAGTGGACGTCTGGCATTTTCGCGCGCGATCCCGACACCGGCGCGGCGAAATGGTTCTATCAGTGGAGCCCGCACGACCTCCACGATTATGACGGCATCAACGAGCAGATCCTGCTCGACATGACCTGGCAGGGCAAGCCGCGCAAGGTGCTGATCCGGCCGGAGCGCAACGGCTATCTCTACATCCTCGACCGGACAACCGGCGAGGTGCTGTCGGCAAAACCGTTTGGTCCGGTCAACTCCAGCAAAGGTGTGGATCTGAAAACCGGTCGGCTGATCGTAAACCCGGACAAGAAGACCGGCACCGGCAAGGTCGTTCGCGATATCTGTCCGACGGCGTCGGGCCTCAAGGACTGGCAGCCTTCCGCGTTCTCGCCGAAGACCGGCCTGCTCTACATCCCGCACAACAATCTGTGCATGGATGAAGAAGGCGTCGAGGTGAACTACATCGCCGGCACGCCCTATGTGGGCATGAACGTCCGCATGATACCAGGGCCTGGCGGTAATCGCGGCGCCTTCACCGCCTGGGACATCGCCGCGGAGAAACCCGCCTGGAGCCTCAAGGAGAATTTCCCGGTGTGGAGCGGCGCGGTAGTGACCGCCGGCGACGTTGTGTTCTATGGCACGATGGAAGGCTGGTTCAAGGCGGTTAGCGCCAAGACCGGAGACCTGCTTTGGCAGTTCAAGACCTCGTCCGGGATCATCGGCCAGCCCATCACCTATCGCGGTCCCGACGGGCACCAATATGTCGCCATCCTCTCAGGCGTCGGCGGCTGGGCCGGCGCCATTGTATCGGGCGATCTTGACCCGCGTGACGCCACCGCCGCGCTCGGTTTCGTCAATGCCATGAAGGATCTGAAGAACGCGACAACCTCGGGAGGCACGCTTTATGTGTTCCGGCTGCCTTGATGGATTGTACTTGACCGTAGGTCCGGCGCGAAAGGCGTGTCAACGGCTGGTGATCGGCATGGCCGCCATCGCCTTCGTGTTCTTGACGGCCACAGCCGACGCACGTGAGCTGAGGGTCTGCGCCGATCCGAACAACATGCCGTTCTCCAACGCGGCCGGTCAGGGCTTCGAGAACAGGATCGCCGAAATCGTTGCGTCCGATCTCGGCGCGAAGCTGACCTATACCTGGTGGGCGCAGCGCCGCGGCTTCATCCGAAACACGCTGAAGGCCGGTCTATGCGATCTCGTGCCGGGCACGCCGAGCAACCTCGAAATGCTGCGCACCACCACGCCCTACTACCGATCGTCTTATGTCTTCGTCACCCGCAGGGACGGCCCCGACGTAGCATCGTTCAATGATCCGCGGCTGCGCGACATGCGGATCGGTGTTCAGCTCATCGGCGACGATGGCGCCAATTCGCCTCCGGTCCAGGCGCTTGGCCGCCGAGGTATCGTCGGGCACCTCGTTGGCTATCCGGTCTATGGCGATTATTCCGCCCCCAACCCGCCGGCGCGCATCGTCGAAGCGGTGGCGAGTGGCGAGATCGACCTTGCCGTGGTCTGGGGCCCCCTCGCCGGCTACTTCGCCGCCAGGCAGAAGGTGCCGCTCCGCATCACGCCGGTTGCGCCCCGCATCGACGGACCGCAACTGCCGATGATCTACGACATCTCGATGGGCGTCCGCCGCGAAGACGATGCGCTGCGCGGCGATGTCAATGGCGCCCTGTCCAGGCACAAGGTCGAGATAGATGCCTTGCTGTCACAGTATGGCGTGCCGCGCCTCGATGCCCCGGGGAGCCCGGTGCGATGAGAGCCGCGGTGGCCATGCTCCTGTTTCCAGTCCTGGCGCTCGCTGCCTGCCAGCGCGAGGAACGTGACACGCGCCCGCAATCGGCGCTCGGATCGGGCGAGCAGCCGACGCCTGTGACCACGCTGGAGCCCGGCGGACAGCGGCCCCCCGCCAGCGACAACAAGGCGGCGAGCTTCGAGGCCAACGCCTTCCACATGAGCGAAGGGAAACGGCTTTTCGGCTGGTTCAACTGTTCGGGATGCCACGCCAATGGCGGCGGCGGCATGGGGCCGGCCCTGATGGACCAAAAGTGGCTCTATGGCAGCTCGATCGAAAGCATCCATGCCACGATCCGCGACGGTCGGCCAAACGGCATGCCGAGCTTCCGCGACAAGATTCCCGACGACCAGATCTGGGAGCTTGCGGCTTTCGTGCGCTCGCTGAGCGGCAACGCGCCGTCTTCCGCCGCGCCGCAACGCAATGACGACATGATGGCGCATCCTTCGGAAAACCGCATGCCCGACGCGGCCACGCTGGGGAAGTCGCCGTGAAACGTCTCGTCTCGATGGCGTTCGCCACCGCCGGGGCTCTGTTGCTCCAGGGATGCGCGGGCTGGCAATCCGCCCTCGACCCGAAAGGTCCCGCGGCGAGCGAACTGGCATGGCTGATCTGGTTCTTCACCGCGCTCTGCGCCGTGGTGTGGGTGCTGGTGATGATCGCCCTTGTCGTGCCTTTGATGATGGGGTCGCGCGCGCAGGCGGAGCCGCTCGCGATCGAGGCCGGCGCCGACGACCGGAAGCTGCGCGCGGTGATGACCGCCGTCGGGTTGACCGCCATTGTCCTGATCGGACTGACCTTGCTGAGCTTCTTCGCCAACAGGACGCTCGCCGCGATCGGCTCGGATGCCGCGCTGACCATTCGGGTCACCGGCCATCAATGGTGGTGGGAGGTGCGCTATGAGGATGCCACGCCAAGCCGCATCCTGACCACGGCGAACGAGATCCATATCCCCGCCGGGGAACCGGTGAAGCTTCTTCTGACCTCGACCGACGTCATCCATTCCTTCTGGATTCCGAGCCTTTCGGGCAAGCTCGACCTCATTCCCGGCCACATGAACGTGCTCGACCTCAAGGCCGACAAGCCTGGTGTTTACCGAGGTCAATGCGCCGAGTTCTGCGGGGCGCAGCACGCAAACATGGGTACCTTCATCATCGCCGAGCCGCGTGCGAAGTTCGACGCCTGGTGGAACGACCAGTTGCAGCCGGCAGCTACTCCGACGGGGGACGAGGCCAAGGCCGGCCAGGATCTGTTTCTGAAGCGCCCTTGCGTGATGTGTCACAGAATAGGCGGCACGCCTGCCGGAGGAACGGTCGCCCCCGACCTCACCCATATAGCCAGCCGGCAGACGCTTGCCGCCGGGACATTGACCATGAGCCGCGGCAATCTCGCCGCCTGGATAGCCGACCCACAGGGCATCAAGCCCGGATCCCACATGCCGGTGGTGGAGCTCAGCGGCGACGAACTCAACGCCATGGTCGCCTATCTCGAGGCGCTTAAATGAGCAGCGCGGATCTCACAAGCGAACGCGACCTGCCGCGCGAAACGCCCGCCACAGGCGACGTCGCACCCGAGCATGACGGACCGCGCGACACCGGCATGGACGATGCCAGCCTGGATCGCTGGCTGGCGCGGACATGGCGCACGCCCCCCGGCATCATCGGCGCGCTGTCGAGCGTCGACCACAAGGTCGTCGCACGGCGCTATCTGATCACCGCCTTCGTGTTTCTGTGCCTGGGCGGGCTCAACGCTGTCGCCATGCGCATCCAGCTCTCAGGGCCGCAGCGCGGTCTGATCGGCCCGGACCTCTACAACCAGCTGTTCACGATGCATGGTGTGACCATGATGTTCCTGTTCGCCGTGCCCATCGTGCAGGCGACAGGCATCTATCTCGTCCCGCTGATGGTCGGCAGCCGCAACATCGCCTTTCCCCGCCTGAACGCGTTCAGCTACTGGATCTATGTTTCGGGCGGCATATTCGCCTGGGTGTCTTTCGCGCTCAACATGGCGCCCGACGTCGGCTGGTTTGCTTATGTGCCGCTGTCAGGCCCCGAATTCGCGCCGGGCAAGCGGGCCGACGTCTGGGCCCAGATGATCACTTATACAGAAGTATCCTCCCTGGCCGTCGCGGTGGCAACCATCGTCACCGTGTTCAAGCAGCGAGCCCCCGGCATGTCGCTGGACAGGATTCCGCTCTACGTCTGGGCAATGCTGGTTACCTCCTTCGTCGTCGTCTTCGCCATGCCCGCGGTGATGATCACCTCGACCTTCCTGATCCTCGACCGGCTGGTCGGCACACATATCTTCAACCCGGCCGAGGGCGGCGACGCACTGCTCTTCCAGCATCTGTTCTGGTTCTTTGGCCATCCCGAGGTCTACATCATCTTCCTGCCGGCGACGGGCATGGTCTCCGCGATCATCCCGGTCTTCGCCCGGCGTCCCGTGTTCGGGCATCTCGGGCTGGTCTTGTCGCTGATCGCCGTCGGCTTCCTTTCGTTCGGCCTCTGGGTCCATCACATGTTCGCGACGGGACTACCCAAGCTCGGCGCCAGCTTCTTCACCGCGTCGAGCATGCTGATCGCCATCCCCAATGGCGTTCAGATCTTCTGCTGGCTGGCGACCTTGTGGGACGGCAGGCCGGTGATCCGCACGCCGCTGCTGTTCGTGTTCGGCTTCTTTTTCATCTTCGTCATCGGCGGCCTCACCGGCGTCATGCTCGCTTCGGTGCCGCTGGACCTCCAGGTGCACGACACCTATTTCGTCGTCGCCCATTTCCATTACGTGCTGATCGGCGGTTCGGTCTTCCCGCTGCTGGGCGCGGCCTATTTCTGGTTCCCCAAGATCAGCGGCCGCATGATGAGCGAGCGTCTCGGGCGCTGGCATTTCTGGCTGGCTTTCATCGGCTTCAACGCGGCTTTTTTCCCAATGCATCTCGTCGGGCTCTGGGGCATGCCACGCAGGGTCTACACCTATCCGGCCGAGCTTGGCTGGGGCAACATCAACCTGTTCATCAGCGCCGGCGCGGTGCTCTTTTTCCTCAGCTTCGTACTGTTCACGTTCAATCTTGTACACGGCGCGTTGAAGGGCGCACTGGCCGGAAACAATCCCTGGGATGCCGGTACGCTCGAATGGGCGACGTCTTCGCCGCCGCCAAGCTATAATTTCGCGCGGATACCGATTGTCACGCATGTCGAGCCGCTCTGGGCCGAACGGGAGGCGCTGCCTGTGGCGACCGGTCTCCGCGTCGATGTCCGTGAGCTGTTGATCTCAACCGTGGCGGAAGCCCACCCCGACATTCGCGAGAAATCGGCGACACCGTCGATCTGGCCGCTGCTGGCGGCAATCGCTGTCGGCGGTACGTTTGTCTATTCGATCTTCACGCCCTGGGCGATCGTCTGGGGCGCCGCGCCGATCGCCATCACCTTGATCGGATGGTTCTGGCCCAAGGACGACCCGGAGGATGAGGGATGAGTGAGCGTCCCAGCTTGGATCTTTCGGACCTCCCAACCTTTGGACATGGTCCGCGCAGCCCGACCTGGTGGGGAACGCTCGGCTTCATGGCGCTGGAAGGCATGGGCTTTGCGTTGGCCGCCGGCGCTTATCTCTATCTCGCCACTTTGTGGCCCAACTGGCGTCTAAGCGCCCCGCACCCCAACCATTGGCCCGGAACGATCGTCACCATCCTGTTCATTATCAGCGTGGTGCCGAATCACATCCTCCACGGCCATGCCAAGCAATGCGCGATCGTGCCGGTGCGGATCGGGCTGGTGGTGATGTCGCTGCTCGGTCTGGCCCCGCTTGTCGTGCGCTGGTTCGAATTCCCGGCGCTGAACATCTACTGGGACACGAACGCCTACGGCTCGATGCTCTGGGTGCTGCTCGGGCTGCACACCACACACCTGATCACCGATGTCGGCGACACCATCGTTTTGACGGTGCTGATGTTCACACGCCATGGCTATAGCGGCCGGCGCTTCGGCGATGTCGGCGACAATGTCTTCTATTGGGATTTCGTGGTGCTGACCTGGATCCCGATCTATCTGCTCATCTACTGGATGCCGAGGCTAGGCTGATGCGTGCGTTGAAAATGGGAACGTCCTGGGGTGGTCTTCTGTCGGGGCCGATGGCTTGGGCAATCTCGACGCAGCTGAACTACGCACTCGTACCATGGCAGTGCAACCGCCAGGTGCCGGTGGTGCTTCCCGTGGCACTGGTGCTCGCCGTGCTTTCGCTGCTCGGCGGTGCCTTGTCATGGCGGGCGAAGCGGCAGGGCGGCGCCGCCTTCAAGCCTGAGCGCACGCGCAGCACCGAGCAGTTCGTCGCCGATCTCGGCATGCTTGCGGCATTGCTGTTTGCCCTCGTCATCATCATGCAAGGCAGCGCGGCTCTCATTCTCGACGAGTGCCTGCGATGAGCTTCGACGCGTTCTTCTCGACCTCGATCTGCTACGGCGCCGGCGCGCCCGAGGCCGGATGGACGCTCGCATTTCCCATCACGTTTCCGCTGGCCGCGATTGCCTTCCTTTATGCCATCGGAGCGACTCGGTTGTGGCGCCGCAGCAGCCGAGGCCGTCCCGAGCGGATGCGGCAGGCGTTGTTGTTCGCCGCCGGTTGGGGCGTGCTGACGGCAGCACTGGTCAGCCCCATCCATGCGCTCGGCGAGCGGGTGTTTGCCGCCCATATGATCGAGCATGAACTGCTGATGGCGGTGGCGGCGCCTCTCCTTGTCGCCGCGTGCCCAGGCGCAGTCCTGCTCTGGTCCTTGCCGGCCTCACTTCGCCGTGGAACGGGCAAGCTCACGCGCGCAAAGACGCTGCAATCGGTTTGGGCCCTGGTGATCCGCCCCCTCAACGCGACGATCATTCACGGCGTCGCCATCTGGATCTGGCACATTCCGGCGTTGTTCCAGGCAGCGCTCCAGCAGGGCTTTCTCCATTATGCCCAGCATGCGAGCTTCCTCGGCACAGCCTTGCTGTTCTGGTGGGCGCTCCTACCGCGCCCCGGTCGACAGCAAACCTATGGCAACTCCGTCATGCATCTTTTCTTCACCTCGCTTCATACCGGCCTGCTCGGTGTCCTGCTGCTGATGTCGCCCAAACTCTGGTATCCGGAGAATGGCGCCGGCGCGGCATTGTGGGGAATGACCGCGATCGAGGACCAGCAGCTCGCCGGATTGGTAATGTGGGTTCCGGCAGGCTTGATCTATGGCGGCGCCGCCTTGCTGCTCGCCGGCCTCTGGATAAGCAGCAGCGCAACCAGGGAGGCAACACATGCGCTCCGACCTGGGTAGGCTGATCGGGGGCGCCCTTGCCGCAATCCTGCTGCTGGCTGCGGCTGTCGCAGCGGCGACTTTGTGGTCCGACAGGCGCGAGCGCGTCCGGCACGAGTCGGATGCGGCGACCGGCGGCGTAGGCGCCCGCGCCATTCCAATCATGACGGCGAATGGCTGCTCCGGCTGCCATACGATACCCGGCGTGCCGGGTGCGCAAGGCCAGGTCGGACCCCGCCTAGACGGTGGCCTTGCCGACAGGGTCTTTATCGGTGGCCTGCTGGCAAACAATCCGGAGAACATGATCCGCTGGATACGCTCGGCGAGGGAAGTCAATCCGCACACGGCCATGCCGTCGACGAGGATCACCGAGCAACAGGCGCGGGACATCGCCGCTTATCTCTATGCGTTGAGGTAATTCATCCCTCGCCGCCGCGCCGGGACCACAAGCCGCGGCCGGGATCGTAGCCGATGACCGCCGCGAGGAAGAAGGCGATGAGGCAGCCAAGGACCACAATCGCCGCGACAGGATCGAACCGCAGATAGAGCGCGAAGCGTATCAGCTCGACCGCCGAGCTGAACGGGTTCCAGGCGGCGATTGTTGCCAGCACCGGTCCCGCCTCGGCAAGCCGCCACAGCGGATAGAGCGCCGTCGAGGCAAAGAACACCGGAAAGATGACGAAATTCATGACACCGGCAAAGTTCTCCATCTGTGTCGAAACCGAGGAGACAAGCAGGCCGAACGCGCCAAGCATCAGGCCCGCCAGCACGAGCGCCGGAAATACCGCGACGTAGCCGAGAACGGGCGGCCGCACATCCCAGAAACGCGCGATCAACAGAAACAAATAGACCAGCGGCACGCCGACGATCACGCTGGCCAGCAGGCGCGCCGCAAGCAGGTACCAGCGCGGCAATGGTGCGGTCAGCAACAAGCGCATGCTGCCCATCTCGCGATCGTAGACCATGGCCAGCGAACTCGCCATGGCATGGAAGAGCAGCATCATGGCCGCTAGCCCGGGCACCACATACACGTCATAGAGAACATAGGTCTGGTAGGGTGGCGTGATCGACAGACCGAGAACGGAGCGGAAGCCAGCGGCAAAGATTGCCAGCCAGACCAGCGGCCGTACCATCGCCGAGAGCAGCCGGCCGCGTTGCCGCAACGTGCGCAGCATCTCCCTGCGCAGGATGCCGTTGAGCGCGCGCACCGCGTGAGACGTTTTCATTCGGACTCCGTCAGCGACGCGAAGGCCTCGCCCGTGCTCGCTACACCGAGATCGGTAGCCAGGCGATCGGCGCGGCCGGCCCACCGCATTGTGCCTCGATGCAGCACCACCACATCGTCATCCGCCGTTAGTTCTTCCAGAAAATGTGTTGCCCACAGGACGGCAATGCCGCGCTCGCGGCAAAGCTCCCGCACGTGCCGCTCGAGCGCGCGGCGGCCAGGCACGTCGAGCCCGGTGGTCGGCTCATCCAGCAGCAAAAGGCGTGGGCTATGCATCAGAGCGCGTGCTATCTCGACACGGCGACGCTGCCCCCCGGAAAGCGCTCGGGCAGGATCGTCGATCCTGTCCAGCACGTCCAGCCGGCCGAGTTCGTGGATGGAGCGCTCCTTGCTCAAGGCCTGGCTAAGCCCATGCAAGGCCGCGTGGTAACGCAGGTTCTCGCCGGCCGTCAGATCGAGATCGAGGGTCGGCAACTGGAAGACGACCCCCATCTGCGTCAACGCGGCGGACGAGTTGACATCCATCGCCTGGTCGAAGACATGCACCGAGCCGGAGCGGGCGTGATAAAGCCCGGTGATCAGCGAGAACAACGTCGTCTTGCCGGCGCCATTGCGGCCTAGCAAGATGCACATCCTGCCTTGGGCCACAGAGAAAGAGACGCCGTCGAGAACCCGCCGGTTTCCGAAACTATGGCCCAGATTCTCGACCGACAAGGCTTTCATGGCCCGATCACGACGCCCCACGGCCCCCGCCCTACCGGCAGCGATTTCACCACCTCCTGGTTTTCCAGATCGATAAACGAAATATCGCCGGAATTTCCGTTTGCGCTGACCAGGCGCTTCTCGTCGCCGGAGAGCGCAACGTGCCAGGGTCGTTGACCAACAAGGTAGAGCCGACGGACCGCCAGCGTTTTCACATCGACTTCCGCAATCCTGTTGGCGGGGCCGAGCGCCACATAGACGGTCGTGCCATCGCGAGACGTCGCCATGCCGACCGCCTGCACACCCTCGCGTCGTATACCCGGCACCTCGAACTCGACTTTGCCGGTCTGTGCGCGCGTTGCCGTGTCGAAGACGGTGACAGTGCCCCGGATCTCCGAGGACACCCAGAATTGCTTCCCGTCCGGCGAGAATAAAGCCGCGCGCGGCCGGGTATCGACCAGCAGATTGTCGACGAGTTCAAGCGTGCCTGCGTCGATCAGATGCACCATGCTGGTGGTCTCCGAAGTGCAGGCGACATAGCGGCCGTCGGCGCTGGCCGCCATTCCTTCCGGTTCGACGCCGACATCCACGGTGCCGATGACCTTGGCCGCGGCGATGTCCACCACCGACACCAGATTGTCATTCTCGTTGGCGACGAACAGCCGCTTGCCATCGGGATGGACTGCGAAGAATTCCGGATCGGCTCCCGAAGGCAATTCCCCGACGACCCGCCGCTTCGCGACGTCGACCACGTCGATGCGGTTGTCGTCGCCTTCCGCGACGAACAGCATCTTGTTGTCGATCGACAGTGCCAGCCCGCGCGGACGGCGGCCGACATCGATCGTCGCCAGCAAAGTCATTGTCACGCCGTCGACGACCGCAACCGTATTATCCTGCTCATTGGAAACATAGATGGTCTCGGCGGCGGCGGGAGCAGCAAGAGCGAACGCCGCCAACAACAGCGTCATCAGAACTTGCATGTGCTCTCCTCCAGGTCGATGCCCAGCGTGTCGAGCGGCGTGCGCTGATGCAGGAAGCCCGGTTGCGGTGAGCTGGAAATCAAGAGGCGAGGCCCGGCGATCAAAATGGGCTGGCGCATCTGTCCGTCCCAGGGACGGAAACTAAGCCCCTGCCCCTTGAAGCCAGCGAGAAGAAACGCGTCGCCGCGTATATATCTGCCGATTGCCGCGGGATCGAGACTGTGCAGGCGCGTCGCCGCTTCGCCGATACTGCGCACAGCGAGCCAGGCCGCGTAGTCGCTGGGCAACATCCAGCGCCTTGCCTGCCTGTGGAAACGGTCCTGCAGTTGCGTGGCGCCCCATTCCTCGCTGACAGCGCTCCAGCCTGTGGCGACAAGCCCTTGCGTGCCGGCGACGATTCTCGGCAGCGCAGTGCGGCCCTCCAGATAGGCGCCGAATTCATCCGCCTCGTCGGCGACCACGAGCACATCATAGTCGCTGACCTGCGTGACCGCCGGTATTTCGGTCTGCAGCGTGACATGCCCTGTATCGGCACGTCCGTTGGCGGGCCTGAATGTCCACGGCTGGTCGATCGTGACCTCGGCTCCGAAGCGAGCCGCCGCCCGTCGAAAGGCCGCAGCCATCGCCTGATCCTGCGAATGCGGCCCCACAAGCAGGAACCAACGCTGCCAGCGCTTCCAGGCGAGATATTGCGCCAGCCCGTCGGCGAGCATGGCGCGGCTCGGGATCGTGTGCAGCACGTTCCGACGGCAGTCCTGCTGGCGAAGCACGTCGTCCGGCGCCCGGCTGTTGAGCAACGTCATCTGCTCGGCACCGGGCGCGGCACTGGCCTGTAGAAGCTGACTGGCGTCGAGATCGGCGACGACAAAGGCGATGCCGGCATCGGCGAATTGTCTTACCGCGTCGTCCGGCGTTTCGGTTGGTTTCAATATCCTTTCCTCCAGCCGAAATTTCTGCCCAAGAAACCGGCCGGTGCTTTCGTCGTCGGCAATGCCGAGCCGTGCGCCTTGCAGGCCGTCGTCGGTGACGGTTTCATCAAGGGGTCCAAGGGGCAGAGCCGGTTTGCGCTCCTGGCCGATATACCCGATCACCATCGTCTGTTGCTCGGTGACGCCAGGGCCGGTGATCAGCAAAAGAAAGAGAAGGCCCAGCAACAGTCTCATTGTGTCGCCCCCAGCCCAAAGCGCGACGATCCCGCTTCATCGCCACGAGAGATTGCGACATCGCGCACGATGCGCGCCGGCGATCCCTCCAGAACAATAACCCGATCACCCAGCGACGAGGCATATGCGAGATCATGCGTAACCAGCAGCGTGGTAGTCCGCCGACTGGCGAAACAATCCTGCAGCAGGCGGCGCATGTCTTGCGCGGTCGCCTCGTCGAGTGAAGCGAATGGCTCGTCGAGGAGCAGGAGCGCAGGCTCCACGGCGAGCGCCCGGGCAAGCGCTACGCGCCGCGCCATACCGCCCGAGAGTCGCTGCGGATAGCTCTTCTCATTGCCTTTCAGGCCGACAGCGGCAAGCCACCGGGCCGCATCGGGCGCGCGATCCGGGATGGCCATCTCTACATTGCGCAAGGCGGTGAGCCAGGGCAGCAGCCTCGGTGTCTGGAACAGCATGCCTATCGGAAGCGGTCGTCCGCTCACGCTGCCGCGAAATTCGCGGTCGACGCCCGAAACGATCGACAGCAGCGTCGACTTGCCGACACCGGAAGGGCCGGTCAGGACGCAGACCTGTCCGTCGGCTATATCAAGCGACAGCGCGCGAAAGATCGTCCGGCGCTGTCCGTCGTCACCGGGGAAAGTCTTGTCCTCGATCCTGATCCTCAGCATCAGCGTCGCCAGGCGAACAGACGACGTTCCAACGGCACAAGCAGTCCATACTCTATGGCAAGCATCACAACGCCGAAGCTGATCGCATAGGCAAGGATGTGGGTGACGTCGAAGTTCTGAAAATAGACCTGTAGCTGGAACCCGACGCCGTTGGAGCGGCCGAGCAGTTCGGCGAGCAACACGATCTTCCACGTCAATGCCAGCCCGCTGCGCAGGGTGACGAGAAAGAACGGCGCCAATTGCGGCAGCACGACATGCTGCAGCTTTGCAGCACGCCCGAAGCGATAGAGCTCAGCCATTTCGGCAAAGTCCTTGTCCAGCCGGCTGGCGCCTTCACGAATAGTCACCACGACATTGGGGATCTTGTTGAGCGCGACCGCAAGGACAAGCGCAGTCTCGGCAAGACCAAGCCAGATATAAATTAGAATGACCGTGATCAGCGCCGGCATGTTGAGGAGTAACACGATCCAAGGCCTCATCCATATGTCGGCTCTATGCGAGCGGCCTGCCGCGTAGCCAAGGGCCGCGCCGATGACTATTGCCGACCCGAGGCTTGCCACGACGCGCGCAAGCGAGATGCCCAAATGGTATGGCAGCTCGCCCCGAACCACTTCGTGCAGGAGAACCGAAACAACCTGGACCGGACCAGGAAACAGCCGATCGGCGGCGATCGATGATGCAATCTGCCAGACGAGCACCATGGTCAGCAATGCCGCAGTGGATTGACAACGCTGCATTGTGATGGGGAACGCTGGGACATCGGTCATTGGCGCGAGCTCAAGCCGGTATGGCCCGGAAGACACCAGGATCGAGGCTCGTCGCCTTGCCGACCAGATCCTCGCCGCCCAATTCGGCCAGGATTGCAAACAACCGGGCCGCGCCATCACGTTCGTCTTTGCCGAACCGACGAGGGATTCCGGCTCGATAGGCGGCGCGTAGCGCCGCCTGTAGGTGAGGATCGTCCGTGCCCAATTGGGGCGCGAGCACCCGCCATTCGTCGTCCGAAGACTCGAGCAGCGACTTCGCTGCCGCGGTCGCGCTCGTGAATCGCGCGAGGGCTATCGGGTTGGCCCGCGCCCAGCTTTCATGGAAGACGTAGCCGAGCATCGGCAAGTCCACGGATACGCCAAGCCCCTGCAGGATTTGCGCGACACTGAGCAGAGGCCTTGCCCCCTCTGACTCGAGACGGGCGGCGAAATTCCAGAACGTCAGCAGTGCATCCAGTCGCCCCGCCAGAAATTCCTGCTCCAACAAAGGCGGCGCGCCGAACACTGGCTCCACCTCTTCAGCAAGATCGCGCTTCACCTGACGGAGGCCGAGCGCGCGCAACAGGATCCAGCTTTTGTCCAGCGGACCACCTGCGATCCCCAGCCTTTTGCCCTTGAGGTCCGCAAGAGTTCGAATGGGCGAGCCTTGCGGCAGTTCCAGCGCGCCGACGGCACGAGAATAGGGATAAAAGACCAGATCAGCGCCTTCGCTGCGCTGGCGCATGACCCACACCCAGTCCGAAACGATGACGTCGACGCTGCCGGCCAGCAATGCGGTCTTACCGGCTTCGGTACCGGCAAGCCGCTGAGCCTCGATTGATACGCCGTGCATGGTGTCCAACGCATGTCGCCGCATGACGTCAACTTCCCAGGCGGCGGTGCCAAATCCCAGCACGCCAAATCGCACGAGCGGCGATGGCTGTGGCGCGGCTTCTGCGGAAGCACCCAATAGCCAGCAACAAATACCCGCAAGAGCGGCCCGCCGCGAGATGTGACCCTGATCATGCCGGGTCAGCCATTCGCCTGGAAGGGTAGCAGTCAGCACGGGCGCACCGGGTGTGAAGGAACTTTCCTAACGCCGTGGCGGCAGGAATGTTCCTCAATGGTGCATGGAACTAACGGGAAAGCACCTAAGGTCCGTTTTTCAGCTCGTATAGCAGCCCGGGGGGCTTGTTCAGGCGAACAGAAGAAGGTGTCAGGGGCTACGGTCCGCTCTTGGCATCATCGACCTCCAACGCGTCCATTACAGGTGCCGGATCGCTCTTTTCGGAGCTCGGGCTCTGCACCCCGGACCCGGCGTTCTCGATCGCTTGCACGATAGCATCTTCGATGTTTCCGAGTTCGTCCTCCCTTACTTCACGCCCATAACCAGCCACCTCGGCATCTTGCTCGAATTGCTGAGCGAGCACCGCGACGCTGACTTCCTCTCGACCAGGAAGTGTGCCGACATTCTCCTGTAGCCAGTTTTGAAAAAACTCTCTGGTCGCGCTCATCTCAGACCACCCTTTCGCCAAACTAAGCGCGACGATGAGCCGAAGTTCCATGATGCGTTCACTTTCCCAGTGGCGGCTGTACTCACAGCGTTGGGAGCCACGAGGTTTTTGCAGGCTTGATGAGGCAGTGGCCTTTCTCTTCACGACTCGATTGGAGTTCACTCTTATCGCGCAGTGTGCATCCTGATTGCGTCCATTTCGACCCTGTGGAACAAGCCTGTTGAGTTGAAGTTAGGCCCTATGCCAAGCTTTTCGGGCGAACCAAGTTTTTCGGGCAAACAAGTTTTTGACGTTGCCATCGTCGGCGGCGGCCCCGCGGGGCTCGCTGCAGCCATGTATTTAGCCAGGTTTCTGCGTTCGGTGATCTCGCTCGACGCGGGGCATGCGCGTGCCAAGCTCATCCCAAAATCCCGCAACTGTCCCGGCTTCCCCGACGGCATCAGCGGGGAAGAACTGCTCGGCCGCCTACGAGCCCAGGCACAGCTATACGGCGCGAGCCTTGTCCATGGTTGCGTAGGCCACGCCGAAAAACGCGAAGGTTTTTTTGTCCTGACGACCACCTGCGGGATTGTCCAAGCAAGGCGCGTGATTCTGGCAACGGGCATTGTGGACAAGGCACCTCCCATTGAAAGACTGGAGGAGGCGATTGCAACCGGCATTGTCAGACTGTGCCCGATTTGCGATGCATATGAGGCCCGGGGTAGCCGCATCGGCGTTGTTGGTCCGGAGCATCTCGCCGTCAGGGAGGCTCTGTTCCTGAAGGGATATGGCAGTCAGGTCGCCTTGCTCGCCAATAACCAGGATGATGTTTCCGAAGCTGCCCGCGGCGCCGCCTTGGCAGGCGGAGTTGAAATCTGGGACGCTGTCGATGACCTGATCCCTCGACGAACCGGGTTCGATGTCGTCATGGCCGAGGGCGCCCCGATGCGCAACATCGATGTGGTGTACCCTTCGATGGGCAGCGACGTACGCTCCGAACTCGCGGTTGCTCTGGGGGCTAACTGTGACGCAGAAGGCTATGTCCTGGTCAACCGACACCTTGAGACTTCAACGCCAGGACTCTATGCCATTGGCGACGTGGCCGAGGGGCTCAATCAAATTGCTGTTGCGTTCGGAGACGCCGCCAAGGCTGGAACTCACATTCATAACGACCTCCGCGATTGCGCCGAGCCCGCGACGAACTTCCGGCGAAGTTGACCTGCAGATGCGAACGCACCGTACCGGCTCACCTTTGGCTGCGTTGATGCCCGGAACCTGTTCCACCCGGCGTGAGACTACCGGCTTCGGCTTTGCTAGAGTTCTCCCAGGCGCAGCCGCTGGGTTGATGGACGGGCACGCGCTGGCGAACGGCTGGAGGAAGGAATGAAAATTCTCGTCACCGGCGCGTCAGGTCTGATTGGAGCCGCGCTTTGCGCGCGCCTGGCCGGCGAGAGTCATGAAGTGGTCCGCGTGCTTCACCACGCAGACACTGGCGTCCACCCGGAGATCCCAACCGTTTCCCTGGATATGGCGCGGGCCTTGCGACCTCAGGACTGGACCCCCTATCTCGCCGGTGTGGACGCCGTCGTAAACTGTGCCGGCGTCCTGCAGGATAGTGCCCGGGAAAACACCCGGCATGTCCATTCTACCGGCGCCTCGGCTCTCTTCACCGCGTGTGAGCACGCAGGTGTGAATAAGGTGATCCACTTTTCTGCCATCGGGGTCGATCGCCAGCAGCCGTCCGCCTTTTCCGCCAGCAAGCTCGCCGGCGATGAGGCACTGATGGCACGTAGCCTTGACTGGGTCATCCTGCGCCCCTCCGTAGTACTGGGAAGGCCGGCCTTCGGCGCAAGTGCACTTTTTCGCGGCCTCGCGGCGTTGCCGCTCTTGCCGTTGATGCCCGACACGGGCCGTCTCCAAGTCGTCCAACTCGATGACGTGATCTCCACCGTCCTGTTCTTCCTCAAACCCGGCAGCCCATCGCACCTCACGCTGGACCTGGCTGGGCCCGAGGCACTTTCGATGAGCGAGGTCGTGGGTCGCTATCGCCGCTGGTTCGGATGGAGCAGTGCTCGGGAGTTCATCTTGCCCAATTGGGCCGCAGCTATCTTATACAGGTTCGGGGATGCCGCGGCTCAGCTGGGCTGGCGCCCGCCGATGCGCAGCAATGCAGCAAAAGAGATTGCCCGAGGCGCTGTCGGCGATCCCCAACCCTGGATGACGGCGACCGGCATTCAACCATCAAGTCTTACATCTGCACTGCGTTTAAATCCTGCGACGGTGCAGGAGCGATGGTTCGCCGGTCTTTACTTCGTCAAGCCGGCGCTCTTTGTCATCTTGCCGCTCTTCTGGATCATGACGGGCATCATTTCCCTCACTGCCGGCTGGCGCAGCGGAGTTGATTTGCTGATTGGCACTGCTGCCGGCCCCTTGGCCGAACCGGCGGTAGTCGCCGGCGCGCTGGCTGACATCGCCGTCGGGGCGCTTATCGCCTGGCGCCCAACCAGCCGGCTTGGTCTTTTCGGCGCAATCGCGGTATCGCTTTTCTATGCGATCGCTGGGAGCATTCTGCGGCCGGATCTTTGGCTCGAGCCACTCGGGCCGTTGATCAAAATCCTCCCGATCCTCGTTCTGCATTTTGCAGCGCTGGCCATTCTGGAGGAACGCTGATGACGTACTTCGTGCTTAAATACCTGCACGTAATCGGCGCTGCTGTGCTGCTCGGAACTGGTGCCGGCATTGCTTTTTTCATGCTTTTGGCACACCGGACCGGGAATGCCGCGACGATCGCAGCCGTCGCCCGCATTGTCGTGCTGGCTGATTTCCTGTTCACGGCTACGGCCGTTATCGCACAACCTCTGACCGGACTGGGCCTCGCTAGGGTTGCGGGGTATTCGCTGTCCGAAGGATGGATCGTTCTCTCGATCCTGCTCTACATCTTGACGGGCCTGTTCTGGCTGCCTGTCGTGTGGATGCAGATCGAGATGCGAAATCTAGCCACACAGGCCGCACTCTCCAACCAACCTCCTCCCGAGCGCTACCATCAGCTGTTCAGACGCTGGTTTGTCTTCGGCTTCCCAGCTTTCGGCGCCGTGCTCGCCATTTTCTGGCTGATGATTGCGCGCCCGGCAATCGAGTGGTCATCGTTGTAGCTGCGATCGGCAAGCACTGGGCCGTGAATTCATCCGTCGCGCCTAGCTGGCTCGTGCCGGCGCGATGCACTGCGGTCGGGAACCACGGTCACTGCCGCGAGTTCTTTCGCATGGCCAATCATCCCGTCACCGGCGTGCTTACCTCAATCGGCACATTAACCTCCCGCCCCGCGGCATTCCTGATCCTGTTGGTCTACGCAATCCTTTGGATGATCTTCGAGCGACAGACCCTGGACTGGCATGGAGCGGCTACCTTGTTTACGTGGGCCATGACGCTGTTCATCCAGCGTGCCGAGCACCGCGACACTCAGGCCATTCACGCCAAACTGGATGAGATCCTGCGATCAGACCACAATGCCTCGAACATCACGCGGATCGACGATGAAGAGCCCGAGGAAATCGAAAAACACCGCCACCGCAGGCAGCAGGACGACTGATGAGCGGCGTTTTGGTTTCACGGCAGGACGAGTAGCGGGTTTCCAGCTTTTGACGCCTATCCAGCCCCGCCGCCTCCTGCGCTCAGGGCCAAGGCCTTCGATCGTTGCTGCGGCTGTGGTTCAGCGACGGAAGGATCGGAGCCCCTATTGTTCCACCGCATCCAGAAAAATTGGCCCGAGAACCAGGTCGGGCAAATCGGCCGGCTCGAAATGCGTCATTCGCCTTTCTGGTTGCGCTCAACGAACTTGTTGAAACGGCTGGTTTGTCCGTCACCAGTCTTGGACTGGTAAAGAAAGGCCAGATCGTTCTCGTCGAATATGCGGAAGAACTCGTCCCATTCCACCGGCTCGAATGCTTCCTCGGGTTTGCCGAAGTCGATCCGCAGGATGCCGCCCGCCCCTTTGGTGCGAACCACTGCCGGCCGTCCATCCCTCTCCTCGGCCCATTTGCGGATTTCGTCGTGATTGGTGGTCGTTTGCGACTGGGACATTGAAATCTCCTTTGATCATCGGCGTTGCCAACATCGGGCATCGTCGGGGCTGCCGGCGTCCTAACAGCACAAGGGCGGCAATGTTCCGGCACGGCGCGGCGAGCGCGATGTGGCTGCTTCCGGACGAAGCCGGCCAAAGGAACTTTGTTGAAGCCAAGGGAACAAACCTTTTGCCGAAAAGTTCGGGTCGCCAAGATTACCTGTCTGAGGAGTGGTCGTGAAACGGATATTGGTTACAGGGGGCTGCGGCTTCATCGGCCGGCATGTCGCCCAGGAACTCATCGAGCAGGATTATTCGGTTCGCATTTTGGATGTGCTGCTGGAGCAGGTGCACGCAGGCGAAACAGTCGCCCTTCCCGCCGGGGCCGAGCTGATCAAGGGCGACATTCGGGACCGGGAGGCAGTCGCCAAGGCGCTGGAAGGCGTTGACGCGGTCATTCATCTGGCCGCGGAAGTCGGCGTCGGACAGTCGATGTACGAGATCGCGCGCTATGTCGGCACCAACGATCTCGGCACCGCGACGCTGCTTGAGGCGCTGATCAAACACCCGGTCGAGCGCATTGTCGTCGCCTCATCGATGAGTGTCTATGGCGAGGGCCTCTATGCTACATCGGACGGCCGGCGCATCGACAATGCCCGGCGCAAGGCGAGCGACATCAAAAACGGACAGTGGAATCCGCTGTCGCCGGAAGGCGAACCCCTCTCCCCCCTGCCGACGGACGAGGAAAAGCCGGTCGATCTCGCCTCTATCTATGCACTGACGAAATACGCCCAGGAACGCGCCGTGCTGATCTTCGGCGAAGCCTATGGCATCGATACGGTCGCGCTGCGCCTGTTCAACGTCTTCGGCGCCGGCCAGGCGTTATCGAACCCCTATACCGGCGTGTTGGCCAATTTTGCTTCGCGTCTCGCCAACGGCCAACGTCCAATGATCTTCGAGGATGGCGAACAGAAACGCGATTTCGTCCATGTGGATGACGTCGCCCGCGCCTTTCGTCTTGCGCTGCAGCAACGCCAGGCAAGGGGTCACGTCATCAACATCGGCAGCGGCCGAGCCTATGCGATCAGCGACGTCGCGCGGGTACTTGCCGAGGCCATGGGAACGCCGGACCGCTCGCCAGAACTGCTCGGCAAGGCGCGCTCCGGCGATATCCGCAACTGCTTCGCCGATATATCCAAGGCCCGTGAGCTGCTCGGTTTCGAGCCGAGGCAACAACTGGAGAATTCGCTCGCCGATTTCGTTTCCTGGGTGCGCAACTCTTCCGCCATCGACCGCGGCGCCGACATGAAACGCGAGCTCGAAGAACGTGGGCTGGTGTCATGAATACGCGCAATCGACGCGCCGCCCCGGTCGCCATTGTCGGCGGCAGCGGCTTCATAGGATCGAACCTGGCCGACAGCCTGTTGTCGGATGGCGAGCCGGTGCTGGTGATCGATAATCTCAGCCGCCCCGGCGTCGAACAGAACCTTGAATGGCTGGCGCAAAAGCACGGCAGCCGCCTCATGGTCGAAACCATTGACGTGCGAGACGCCAACGCGCTTGCGCCCGTTCTGAAGAGTTCCAAGGCGATCTTCCATCTGGCCGCGCAAACCGCAGTCACAACGAGCCTGGTCCAACCGGACGAGGATTTCGACATCAACCTTCGAGGAACGTTCAATGTCCTCGAGGCGGCGCGGCTGAGCAGTGAGTTTGTTCCGGTGGTCTTCGCCAGCACCAACAAGGTCTATGGCAGCCTGCCCGACGTCGCGGTGCGCGAGGACGGCGATCGTTACCTGCCTTGCGACGGCATCATCCAAGCGAATGGCATTGACGAGACCCACAGCCTGGATTTCTGCACGCCCTATGGCTGCTCCAAAGGCGCGGCGGACCAATATGTGCTCGACTATGCCAAATCCTACGGCATGCCGACGGCGGTGCTGCGGATGAGCTGCATTTACGGGCCGCGCCAGTTCGGAACCGAGGATCAAGGCTGGGTCGCGCACTTCCTGCTGAGTGCGCTCACGGGACGTCCAATCACCATTTACGGCGACGGCAGACAAGTGCGCGACATACTGCATGTCTCCGATGCGGTCGCCGCCTACAGGGCCACGCTCGATCGTATCGAGACGACCAAAGGCCAGGCATTCAATCTTGGCGGCGGCCCCGATAATGCGATCAGCCTGCGCATGCTGTTGAGCGAGATCCGTAGCTTGACCGGCCATGAGCTTTCGATCCGCCATGATGGCGAACGCACCGGCGATCAGCCCTTCTTCGTCGCCGACACCCGCAAGATCAAAGCGATGCTTGGCTGGAAAGCTCGTGTTTCATGGCGCGAAGGCATTCGCGATCTCGCAGACTGGCTGCAAAAACACCGGCTCCAGCCTCGCCCCGAAGTCGTGAGGTACGTCGCATGAAAATCGCCCTGGTAAACCCGTTCTGGACCTATGACGACAGCATTTATTTCGGCTGCCGCCAACCACATCTCCCGCTGGAACTCGGCTATTCGAAATCCCTGCTCGAAACAGCCGGCCATGAGGTGCTGATGCTGGATGGGCAATTGCAGAAGCTCGACAACTCGGACCTCTCCGAGCGTGTGGCTGATTTCGCGCCTGCAATGACGGTCGTCAGTACCGCCCCGACTTATCTGTTCTGGCGCTGCGCACCACCCGAGTTGCGCGTGCCGGCCGATTTCCTCAACCGTCTCGCCGGGCGCGGTGGACGCACAGTCGCGGTCGGGCCGCATGGCTCGGCTACGCCCGCGCCAACCTTGCGCAAGCTTGGCGTCGACATTGTTGTGCGCGGCGAATGCGAGGAAATCGTCGCGGAACTTGCCCGGCGCGACGACTGGAGCGCGGTCCCCTCGACCGCTTACCTGCGCGACGCCAAGGTGGTTTTGAACGGCGGCGTCCACGCCAGCTCGTTTGTCGATCATCCGCCACTCCAATGGCCATCAGACTGGATCGCAGCCCATTCGCATCACCATCACAGGTTCGATGACAAGCAGGTTGGGTTCGGCGCGGAGGTCGAAGCATCGCGCGGCTGCCCCTACAATTGCAGCTTCTGCGCCAAGATCGATTTCCGCGATGCCTATCGCCGCCGCAACCACGAGGCGGTCATAGCGGAAATCGATCGGCTGATTGCCCAGGGCGTCGGCTACATTTATTTCATCGATGAAATCTTCCTGCCGCAGAAAGCGCTGTTGGAAGCGTTGATCCATCGCGACGTGAAGTTCGGTGTGCAGACCCGCATCGACCTTTGGAAGCCCGAGCTGCTGGAATTGCTTGGTGCGGCCGGCTGCGTCTCCATCGAGGCCGGTCTCGAAAGCCTGACCGTGGAAGGTCGTGCGATGCTGGCGAAGCGCTGCCGGCTGGGTACCGAGGAACTCGCCGCGCTGCTCGTCAATGCCAGGCGTCACGTTCCATTCGTACAGGCCAATCTGATCGGCGTCGTCGAGGATGACCCTGCCCTCGTCGATTACTGGCGAACGCACCTCATCGACAACGGCGTGTGGGCCAATGAACCCGTACCGCTTTATCCATATCCGAGTTCGCCAAGCTATCGCGAGCTTTGGGGCGAACCCGACGACCTCGCCTGGGAGCGCGCCCATGATCACTATCTCGCATCATTCCAGAAGTTCAGCGACATCCAGGAAAGGCGCCCGCGTCCGCTGGCGGAACTGGAGGCGACATGTTGCGGACACTGACGCCGCGCTCGCGGCGCATCCTGATGACGGTCGATGCCGTGGGCGGCGTGTGGCGCTATGCGCTCGACCTAGCCAGGGAACTTGTCAACGGCGGCGATAGCGTAGTGCTTGCCGGTCTCGGTCCGCCACCGTCCAGGCAGCAGGCCGACGAGGCGGAGGCTTTCGCGAAGCTGATCTGGCTGAACACGCCGCCGGATTGGATGACCCGCAACGGCGGTGATCTCGACGCGCTGCCGCGAGAGTTGCATGCGCCCATGCGCGACCACGCCATCGACCTTGTCCATTTCAACGCGCCTTCGCAGGCGGCGGGATTCGACGCGCCATGCCCGGTCGTGGTGGTCTCCCATTCCTGCGTGACGACTTGGTTCCATGCGGTCAGAGGACAGGCGGCGGATGGCGCATGGGCCTGGCAGAAGGAGCGCAACAGACGCGGCATGGATCGGGCCGACGCGGTCATCGCGCCGAGCCGCAGCCATGCCGACATGCTAGAGACCTGCTACGGCCCGATCGCGCGCTTGAGTGTGGTCACAAATGGTGCCCGTCCTCTGCCGAAGGCCGAAAAGCATCAATCGCTCGTCTTCGCCGCTGCCCGCTGGTGGGACGAGGGCAAAAATGCGGCGGTGGTCGATCAGGCGGCGTCCCTGACGCGATGGCCTCTGTTTGCCGCCGGTTCGACGAACGGCCCAAACGGCGAGCATGTCAGCTTCAGCCATGCTGTTCCTCTGGGAGCAGTGCCGTCCGATGAGGTGCGTTCGTTGATGGCTCGCGCGGGTATTTTCGTATCGCCATCGCTCTACGAGCCATTCGGCCTGGCCGCGCTGGAAGCCGCCATGTCGGCTACGCCCCTGGTGCTATCCGATATCGCCACCTATCGCGAACTATGGGACGGGGCCGCGATATTCTTTGACGCGCGCGATCCGCACGATCTCGCTGCCTGCCTCAACCGTCTCTCCAGCGATGCCGAGCTCCGGCGAGAGCTTGGCCAGGCAGCCATCCGACGCAGCCGCAGGTTTAGGCTGACAAAGCAGACAGCGGCTATGCGCGGCGTCTACGACAAAGCGGCCTTAGCGATGGCGGAGCGCTGATCATGCGCTTTGTGTTTTACACCCACTCGGTCGTTTCCGACTGGAACCATGGCAATGCCCATTTCCTGCGCGGCGTCATGCGAGAGCTGGTCCAGCGCCGGCATCAGGCTATTGCGCTGGAGCCGGCGAATGGCTGGAGCCGGTCGAATCTGCTGGCTGAGAAGGGGTCGTTCGCCATCGAACGCTTCCGCAAGGATTTTCCCGAACTGATGCCGGTGACCTACGATGCCGGATTTGATCACGAAGCCTGGATTGCCGAGGCCGACGTTGTGATCGTTCATGAGTGGACGGATCCGGAGCTCGTCGCACGTATTGGCCGTGCCCGGGCCGCCGGCGGCAACTTCATCCTTCTTTTTCACGACACCCACCACCGGGCCGTGTCTGCGACCGAGGCACTCTCGGCGCTCCGGCTGGAGCACTATGACGGCGTTCTCGCCTTTGGCGAAACCTTGCGCGAGAGCTATCTGCGCGCCGGCTGGGGCAAGCGCGTCTTCACTTGGCATGAAGCGGCGGACGATCGCCTGTTCAAGCCGCACCCGGAGATCCACCCCACCTCCGATCTGGTCTGGATCGGCAACTGGGGCGATGATGAGCGGACCGCCGAACTCAAGGAGTTTCTGATCGAGCCGGTGCACGATCTCGGCCTTGATGCCGCTGTTCACGGCGTACGCTACCCCAAGACCGCACTTGCGGATCTGGCCACCGCAGGACTGCGCTATGAGGGGTGGATCGCCAATGCCGACGTGCCGAAGGCCTTCGCCGCGCATCGTGTCACCGTTCACATCCCACGGCGCCCCTATCGCGAGAGGTTGCCCGGAATCCCGACGATCCGCATGTTCGAGGCACTCGCCTGCGGCATTCCGCTGATTTCAGCGCCATGGTCCGATGTCGAGCAGCTTTTCAGGCCCGGTGTCGACTTCCTGTTTGCCGAGAATGGCTCGCAAATGCGGCAACAGCTTCGGACGGTGTTGTCCGACGAGGACTTTGCGGCCTCCCTGGTGACCTCGGGTCTCGAGACCATCCGCTCGCGGCACACCTGCCGCCACCGCGTCGACGAGTTGCTCGGCGTGCTCACGCAATGCGCGAACCGACACACCGCCGTCCCGACAGCCGCAAAGGAAGCCGTCGCATGAAGATCGCATTCTATGGATCGAGCCTTTTGTCGTCCTACTGGAACGGTGCCGCGACGTACTATCGCGGTTTGCTCAAGGCACTTTCGCAATTGGGTTACGAGATCACGTTCTACGAACCCGATGTCTACGACCGGCAGAAGAACCGCGACATCGAAGCTCCCGACTGGTGCACTGTCGTCGTTTATGAGGCGACCCAGCATGCGCTGATGCAGGTCGCGGCACGTGCCGCCGGCGCCGACATCGTCGTCAAGGCGAGTGGCGTCGGTTTCGAAGACGAGGCGCTGCTTCGCGCCGTTCTCGACCACGCCCGCAGCGACGCGCTTGTCGTATTCTGGGACGTGGATGCGCCAGCCACGCTTGCCCAGTTGCGCGACGAGCCGGACCACCCGCTCCATCGTGCACTGCAGGAGATCGACCTCGTGCTGACCTATGGTGGCGGCGATCCCGTTGTCTGGGCCTATCGTGCCATGGGCGCCAAGGAGTGCGTGCCCATCTACAATGCGCTCGATCCCGAAACGCACCATCCGGTCGCCAGCAAAGCGCGTTTTGCCTGCGACCTGGCGTTCCTCGGAAACCGGCTGCCGGACCGTGAAGCGCGTGTCGAATCGTTTTTCCTCGATCCCGCCAGCCAGCTGCCGAAACAGCGTTTCCTGCTCGGAGGCTCGGGTTGGGGCGACAAGCCGCTCCCCACCAATGTAGGCTGGCTCGGCCATGTCGGCACCCGCGATCACAACGCCTTCAATGTCACCCCAAAAGCCGTGTTGAACATCAGCCGCGATAGCATGGCCGCCAACGGTTTTTCACCGGCCACGCGAGTGTTCGAGGCGGCTGGCGCCGGCGCCTGTCTCATCACGGATGCATGGCTGGGCGTGGAACTGTTCCTGAAACCAGGCGAGGAGATCCTGGTCGCGCGTGACGGCGGCGATGTCGCCGAAATAATGCGCTCGCTGACCCCCGGTCGGGCCAAGGCAATCGGCCAAGCCGCACTTCACCGCGTGCTGGCGGACCATACCTACGCGCTTCGGGCGGATGTGGCGGATGCCGTCTTCAAACGTCATTTCGAGCACGGGGCCGTGGAGGCAGCGGAATGACCAAGAAACTGGACATCGTCTTTCTCGGCCTGTCGCTGTCCTCATCGTGGGGAAACGGTCACGCCACCACTTTTCGAGGTCTTTTGAAAGGCTTGCACGGACTCGGTCACCACGTGACTTTTCTGGAGCGCAACGTGCCATGGTACGCCAATCACCGCGATCTGCGCGAACCGGAGTTCTGCGCCTTGCGCTACTACGAAACCACTGCGGAGCTGCAACGCGACTACGCACAGTGCCTGGAGCAGGCCGACATCATCGTCATCGGATCCTTTGTTCCAGAAGGACGCCAGGTCATCGACATCGTCGCCTCGCTTTGCAAGGGGCAGCTCTGCTTTTACGACATCGACACCCCGGTGACCCTGGCCAAGCTTTCAGCCGACGATTGCGATTATCTGAGTTCGCGGCAAATTCCGTATTTCGATGTCTATTTCTCCTTCACTGGCGGACCAACGCTCAACCATCTGGCGCAAGACTTCGGCGCGCGCCATGCCGAACCTCTCTATTGTTCGGTCGATCCAGAACGGCATCACCCGACAGGAGATCCGATCCGCTGGGATCTCGGCTATCTCGGCACCTACAGCATGGACCGGCAGACAACGCTGAACGCTCTGCTGCTCGAGCCCGCACGGCATATGCCGAACCTCCGTTTCGTCGTGGCCGGCTCCCAATATCCATCCGACATCATCTGGCCGGACAATGTCGAACGCATCGAACATTTGCCGCCAGCCGATCACGCCGCGTTCTATAGCCGTCAGCGCTACACGCTGAATGTCACACGCAGTTCCATGATCACCGCAGGATGGTCGCCCAGCGTGCGCCTGTTCGAAGCGGCGGCTTGCGGCACGCCCATCGTCAGCGACCACTGGCCAGGGCTCGACAGCTTCTTTCCCGCATCGGCGATCCACACCGCCGCGGAGACGGACGAAGTCATCGATATCCTCGTTGGCGAGTCCGAGCGCGCACGCCTGGCCATGGCCGGCCGGGCTCGCAAACTCGTCCTCGCTTCCCACACCGGTGGGGCCAGGGCTCGCGAATTCGTGGCGGCGCTGACCCAACCAAGGGCGACGGCCCTCGATCTCGACATTGGAAGTGCAGCATGAACGGCAGACAGGAGAAAACAGCGATGCGACAGACAAGAAAGGCGCACAGGGCAAAGACGGTGCTTGTTGCCGGCGGCGCGGGTTTCCTCGGTTCGCATCTTTGCGAAGTATTGCTCCGCAACGGCTGGCGCGTGATCTGCGTCGACAATTTTCTGACCGGGCGCATGGAAAACATCATCTCGATCATGGACCGGCCGGGTTTCCGGTTGATCGAGCAGGACATCTGCCGGCCACTGGATCTCGGCGAGCCCGTGGATCACATCTTCAACCTGGCCTGCGCCGCCTCACCGCCGCGTTATCAGGCCGACCCGATACACACCACGCGTACCTGCGTGATCGGAACCCTCAACCTGCTCGAACTCGCTGTCCGCAATGACGCGCGACTGCTGCAGGCCTCGACGAGCGAAGTGTATGGCGATCCGGAACAACACCCGCAAAGGGAGGACTACGTCGGTCATGTGAACTGCACCGGCCCACGCGCCTGCTACGACGAGGGCAAGCGCACCGCCGAAACGCTTTGCTTCGACTATCTAAGGGCCGGCAAGGCCGACGTCCGCGTCGCGCGCATCTTCAACACCTACGGTCCGAGAATGGATCCGGCCGACGGTCGCATCGTCTCGAATTTGATCATGCAGGCGCTCGAGAAGCGTCCGCTGACGATATTCGGCGACGGCCAGCAAACGCGATCCTTCTGCTATGTCTCCGACTTGATTGATGGATTGATGCGCCTGATGAACATCGACCCCAATCCGGGCAAGCCGGTCAATCTGGGCAATCCCGGAGAATTCACCATCGTGCGACTGGCGGCATTGGTGAAGGCGATGACCGGCACCAAGTCGGATCTGAAATTTCTGCCCCTGCCGCAAGACGATCCTCGGCGCAGGCAGCCTGATATTTCGCGTGCGAAAACGCTGCTCGGCTGGTCGCCGAGAGTGCCGCTCAACGAAGGGCTCAAGCTGACGATCGATTATTTCGCGGCACTCGAAGGCACCGGCATCGGCGATCAGATGACAGGCCTTGCCAAAAGGAGACCCGCAGGCGGGCTGCAGAACCTTCCTGCATGACGTGGGCCGCGGCCGGACCTGCCCGGAGATCGTGCGGAACATCCATCCAACCTTGTAGTTTGGCGGGAGGGACCCGACACGGAGGATCATCCTCATGCAACCCAAGCGACCCGCGAAGGATGTCGACAAGATTGCCGAACGCGAGGCGGCTGCCTATCTGCGGCGCTCCTCCATCACCTATCTCGAGTGCTGCGTCAGCCTGATGATGACGCATCTGCAGCGCGAGGAAGTGGCCGCTATTCTCGAGCAGGAAGCAGACATGCTACGAAGGCTGGATTGATCGAAACGCTACACCTGAGATTCGTCCAGGAACCGTATCAGCCCCGCCCTGTATCGGTCTGCGGTCGCGGCCAGCCTTGCTTTTTCCTGGCCATTTTCGGATTGCGCAGCCGTGCTCCAGAGCCCGATTTGGAACGCCAAATAGCAGGGTTCGAAAAAATCGATGTGGCCATTGTCAATATCGAGCCCCATCCCCTCGACCAATGTCGTCACATCGCTGTCGGACAGTCCATATTCGACACGGGCGCCGGCAATGTCCCACTCTATCGGCTGGCAGCCAATCAAATCGTGTGCCCGGCAATGGTCGACGGCATCTGTCTTGACCACCGAGCCGTCGGCACAAACGAGAAACTCCCACGCGTGAAGCTTTCCGTCGATTTCCACCGGCTGCAGAATATGCGCAGGGGTTTTTTTCGAGAGCCAGCCGCGCAACGTCGCCGCTCGGTTCTCGCCCAGGGCTTCAGATGTGTTGGAAACAGCCATTTCCGCGAGTGCGAGCAATGATGCACCCGGTTCGCAGGTTCGGAGATTGAGCGCCCGCCAGGTTAGATAGCGCGCCAACTCCGCGACCAGCCTTCCTCTTGGCAGCGGCGCCTGGTCTATCGTGGTGCCGTCAATCCACCGTTCGACCAGAAAGCCGTGGCAAAGCCCGACCACTTGCGATCCCAACCCGGCTTTCCCCAACATTTCCGCGGCTCGTTTCTTATGCCGTCCGGTTTCGCCGAGGCCGGCGAATTTGACGAGCCAGCGACCACACCCCGCGGACGCCAGGAATTTACGCCGCTCGATGCCGCGCGGGCTCGGCGGCCAATGCTTTTCGTCGACGTAGTGGACGCTCCTCCATTCGCCACCAGACAGTTCGGTCAGGCGTAATTCGGGGCTGCCGACCGCCTCGGCCACCCAGTCGCGCAGCGTGGGAATGTTCGAGCTTTCGGGGAAGGTGCATTCGAGCGCCGTCGCCACATGTTTCGGACAGCGCGACCATGTCTCCCTGGCCTCCCGTGACGCTTCGATGCCCGGGTTGCCAGGATGGCTGGGAAACAGGTGAATGCGGTCCATACCAATACCCAGTTCCCGCAGCCACGCGACGACGGCGTGCATCGAACTGCCGGACAGACCGGGACCTTCGTCTACAACGGCGAAGCGTGCCGATGGATTGTTCTTCCAGGAAGCGATCGAGCGCGGATCGGCATTGATGTGCCTGCGGAAAGGATGGCCGACCGGACGAACGCTGAACGGCGCCGGCGCGCCAATCGCGGCAGCCACTATGGCGGCAAGCCCCAGGCCGATGCTGCGGATGCCGATCACGCATGTGTTCGCATCGAGACCTGACTCCTGCGCCGCTCCCAAATAGCTTTCGGGATAAAGCGCGTAATGCGCGTAACCCTCGGCAGAACCGGTCAGAACCTCAGCCTCGCAATCCAACCCGTCCAGCAGTTGGAGAAGTCCCGGCTCGATGCCACCGCCCACGGCGAAACCGCTTCGCCACGACTTCGCCACCTCTGCCGCAAGACCAACCAGCAATCTGGCGCCTTGCTGTTGCCGCGGCGAAAAGATGTCGATGCCCCTGTTCTCGAAATCGACATCGGCAAGCGCGCGAACCAGTTCCGATACGCTGATGAATAGGCCGACCAACGCGGCATGGCGTCGGATGCCATGAGCCATGCGGTCCAGACTTTGAGCAATCTCGCTGGCAGCTTCGCGAAGCCGTTCTGCGCTCTGCCTCCGCTTCTGGTCTCCGTAAACGATCATCGATCGGTTTTCCAATGCTTTGCCTTGCGGCAACGCAGCGAGCGCTGCTTCGATCCATGCTGTCTTGCGCAATTTTTCGGCAGGCCAAGGAACATTCCGGCACGCTGGTGGTTCGGCGGCAGGAACTTACCTTTGAACAGCATAGGGCGGCAGTTTCGTGGGATCGAAAAAGGTTCGTGTCGGTATCGTCGGGGTCGGCAATTGCGCATCCTCCCTGGTGCAGGGCCTCTCCTATTATCGTCACGCAAAGAGCAACGAACCAATCCCAGGGCTGATGCATGCCGACCTCGGCGGCTACCATGTCGACGACATCGAGATTGTCTGCGCATTCGACGTCGCTAGGAGCAAGGTTGGCCTCGACGTCGCTGAAGCAATCTACGCCGCCCCGAACAACACGTTCCGCTTTGCCGATTCGGCGGCAAACGGCGTTCGCGTCGAGCGCGGACCGACACTTGACGGCATCGGAAAATACTTGCGCGACGAAATCGAGGAGGCGCCGGAGCCGGTTGCCGACGTCAGCGAAATCCTGCGCAACAGCGGCGCCGACGTGCTGGTCTCTTACCTGCCGGTGGGCTCCGAGGAGGCGACGCGCTTCTACGCCGAATGCGCGCTTGAGGCCGGCTGCGCCTTCGTCAACTGCATACCCGTTTTCATCGCCTCACGTCCGGAATGGCGCCGGCGCTTCGAGCAGCGAGGGCTGCCGCTGGTCGGCGATGATATCAAGAGCCAGGTCGGGGCGACCATCGTTCACCGCCTGCTGGCCAATCTCTTCCGCGAGCGCGGCGTGCGCATCGATCGCACTTATCAGCTGAATTTCGGCGGCAACACCGACTTCCTCAACATGCTGGAACGCGAGCGGCTGGAATCAAAGAAAATTTCCAAGACCCAGTCCGTGGCCAGCCAGTTCGATGTTCCCCTGGAGCCGGGCAATATTCATGTCGGACCCAGCGACCACGTACCGTGGCTGACTGATCGCAAATGGGCCTATATCCGAGTGGAAGGGACGACCTTCGGCGGCGTGCCGCTCAACGCCGAGCTCAAGCTGGAAGTCTGGGATTCTCCAAATTCAGCCGGCGTGGTGATCGATGCGATACGCTGCGCCAAGCTTGCGCTCGATCGCGGCATAGCGGGAGCACTGACCGGCCCCTGCAGCTATTTCATGAAGTCGCCTCCCGAACAGTTCACCGACGCCGAAGCGCGGCAGCGCACGCTCGCTTTCATCGCCGGCAAGGACGAGCCTTTGCTGGATGCCGCGGAATGACGACAACGTTCTTTTTGATCCGTCATGCAGCGCACGACAATGTCGGCTCCTATCTTGCAGGACGGATGGACGGCGTTTGCCTTGGCGAGGCTGGGAAGGCGCAGGCCGCGCATCTTGGTGGCCGCATGGCCCGGGAGCCGATTGAAGCCATCTTGTGCAGCCCGCGTGAGCGTACGCAAGAGACGGCCGTGCCGATCGCGCTTGCCTGCGGCGTCGGTGAAATCGCGATCTGCGCCGAACTCGACGAGATCGATTTCGGCGATTGGTCGGGAAAGACCTTCGACGAGTTGAACGGCGACGCCGGCTGGCGGGCGTGGAACGACCAGCGGCAGGAGGCCAGGACACCGAGCGGCGAGACCATGCTGGATGTCCAGGAGCGGATCGTCGCACTGATGAACGCAGTGCGCGAGCGGCATCCGAACCAGTGTGTCGCCCTGGTCAGCCACGCCGACGTCATCAAGGCCGCCGTCTGCAAGGTGCTTGGCTTGCCGGTCGGCGACTGCTTCCGCTTCGACATCGATCCAGCCTCGATCACGACGATCGTGTCGGGTGACTGGGGCTCCAAGCTCCTGCGAATGAACGAAGCTGCCTGACGAGGACTTTCCGGATGCAGATGGTCATTTTCGGTCTCACCGTTACATCATCATGGGGCAACGGCCATGCCACGCTCTGGCGCGGACTGATCCGCGCCCTGGGTCGGCTGGGATGGTCCATCACCTTCTTCGAACGCGATACCCCCTACTATGCCGGGACGCGTGATCTCGATCGGCTCGATGGCGGCAACGTCGTCATTTATCCGGACTGGGAAGACATCCGTCGCGTTGCGGAGCGGGCAATGAAGCAAGCGGATGTCGTCGTCGTTACCTCCTACTGTGCCGACGCCGTGGAGGCCTCGCGGCTGGCGCAGCAGACAGGTCGCGGATTGCGTGTCTTCTACGATCTCGACACTCCGGTCACGCTTGCCCGCATCGAGCAAGGCGAGCGTCCGCCCTATTTCGGACCTGAGGGTCTCGCCGATTTCGACCTCGTTTTGAGTTACACCGGCGGCTCTGCGATCGAGGCGCTTAAGTCGGTTTTGGGCGCGCGTCACGTGGTGCCGCTCTATGGGCATGTCGATCCCGACCAACACCGGCCGGCAGAGAAGCGGGCGGAATTCGCCGGTGATCTGTCCTATCTCGGAACCTACGCGGCGGATCGCCAGGCCGGCGTCGAAAAGCTGCTGGTCCGCCCGGCCGCGCGCCTGCCTGACCACCGCTTCATCATTGGCGGCGCGCAATATCCGCAGGAATTCCCATGGAGCGACAATATCTTCTTTGTCAGGCATCTTCCGCCCGCCGATCATCCGGCTTTCTTCTCATCATCTCGCCTTACATTGAACGTCACCCGGGAGGCGATGGCGCAAAAGGGCTGGTGCCCGTCGGGACGGCTCTTCGAAGCGGCCGCGTGTGGGGCTGCCATCGTCACCGATGCATGGCCGGGCCTGGCCGAATTTTTCGAACCCGGCCGCGAAATCTTGTTGGCGCATGACACCGATGATGTGGTCGCCGCATTGCGATTGCCGGAGCGCGAGCTCGACGGCATTCGAAGGCGTGCCCGCGACCGGGTCTTGGGCGAACACACTTCCGCACGGCGCGCGGCGGAACTGGATCGCATCCTGAACGATGCCTTTCAAAGATCTCCCGGCGAACCGATGAGGGAAGCGGTCTGATGTTGGGCATCGTACCCGCTGCCGGGCGCGGCAGCCGCATTCAGCCGCTCGGCTTCTCGAAAGAGCTGCTGCCGGTCGGTAGCCGGATCGATGGACAGACCGAGCGTCCCTGCGCCGTGAGCGAGTATCTGGTACGGCGCATGGTGCAGGCCGGCGTCGACAAGATTTGCTTCATCATCGGATCGGGCAAATCCGACATCCTTGAATACTACGCCGCCGGCTACGGTGACGCGGCGGCTCTCTTCGTGGTGCAGCCGAACCCCGTCGGTCTGTGCGATGCGATCTTCCGGGCGGCGCCCCTCGTCGCGCCCGACGAGGTCGTCCTGGTCGGCCTTCCCGATACGATCTGGTTTCCCGAGGACGGTTTCCGCCATTTGCCCGACGATCAGCTCTCATTTCTGCTTTTCCCGGTGGATCAGCCGGAATTCTTCGACGCCGTCGTCACCGACGTCCACGAGCGCGTGATCGAAATCCAGGTCAAACGACAGGATGCCGCCACGAACTGGGTTTGGGGTGCGTTCAAGATGCCGGGCCATATCCTGCATCAGCTTGCGGCACTCTGGCGTGAGCGCGAGCGCAGTGACGAATATATCGGCACTTTGGTCAACGCCTATATTGCGGCCGGCGGTACAGCTTTTGGTGTCAGGGCTGGGTCGGACTATGTCGATGTCGGCACTTTCAACGGCTATCGAACAGCTCTGCGGTTGCTTGAAAACGACGCCCCATCCGCGCACCGCCGGCCCACCATGATCATGCCCGGCGCGCAGTCGCATGTACCCGTCGTTCCTGGCGAAGGAGCCTGAGCCATGCTGCATTCCCATGCCGAAATCCGCCGCCGCATCGATGCGCTCGGCCCATGGTTCCACAACATGGAACTTGCCGGCGTCGAAACCGCTCCCAACCATTTTCTGGGCAACTACCCGCTGATCAAATGGCGCAAATTTGCCAATGCCATTCCCGCTGATCTGACGGGCAAGGCGGTACTCGATATCGGCTGCAATGCAGGATTTTACTCCATCGAGATGAAACGGCGAGGTGCTGACCGTGTCCTCGGCATCGATTTCGATGACGCCTATCTGGCCCAAGCTCGCTTTGCGGCCGAGGTTGCCGATTGCGAGATCGAATTCCAGAAGCTTTCGGTCTACGACGTCGGTTCGCTGCGCGAGACGTTCGATGTCGTGCTGTTCATGGGGGTGCTTTACCATTTGCGCCACCCCTTGCTCGCGCTCGACCTGATCCGCGAACATGTCGCCCGTGACCTGATGATCTTCCAGTCCATGCAGCGCGGCAGCGCGGATCTGCCCGAGTTGGAAGAAAACTATCATTTCTGGACGCATGACCTGTTCGACCAGCCGCAGTTTCCCAAGCTGCATTTTATCGAGCACCGCTATGCCGACGATCCCACCAACTGGTGGATTCCAAACCGCGCCTGCACCGAAGCGATGCTGCGCAGCGCCGGTTTCGAGATCGTTCTGCACCCCGAGCAGGAGGTCTATTTCTGCCGCGCAGCCGGGGACCCGGCCGGCGGCGGCGCCATCTACCCCTCGAAAGGACAGCTCCATGATTGAAGCCGCCATGATCTGGAACGAGCCCAACAACAAATCGCATTGGGACCCAGAGCTCGATCCCGATTGGAGCCGCTTTGCCAGGATGGCGATCTTGTCGGCTGACGCAATCGCGTCGGAGAACCCGTCTTTGACGAAAGTACTCGGTGGCATCTCGCCGATAGATCCGGGCTTTATCACCCGCATGAAGGAATTCGGCGTGCTGGACCATGTCGATGCCGTCGCCGTGCACGGCTTTCCGCTCGACTGGAACCTGTGGCAGATCCACGAATGGCCACAGAAGATCGGCGAGATCGCGACCGTCACCAACCTTCCCATCTGGGTCAGCGAAGTCGGCGTATCAACCTTCGGCGCGGAAGAAATCCAGGTTTGGGGGCTCAAGCGCACCGCTGAGTTGCTGATTGGCAACGCATCACGCATCCAGTGGTACAGCCTCTACGATCTTCCGCGCGAATGGGAAGCAACGACGCGGCATCGCGAGGCGGAGGGCTCTTCTTACTATCGACATTTCCACATGGGGCTGCTGCGCCAGGACGGCACGCCAAAACCAGCGCTGGAGGAGTTCCTGCGCTACTCGCCCGCAATGGGGCTGGTGCAGTGGTTTCATTTCGAGGACCCCCGGCTGGACGATGCCGTCGCCTGGATGAAGCGGCTGGGCGTCACCAATATGCGCACGGGGCTTTCCTGGGCAGACAGCTTCCGGCCGAACGCGCTGGACTGGTTCGACCGGCAGATGGAGGCACTCGCCGATTTCGACGTGACGGTCACCTTTTGCTTTACACCGCAGCATCGGGGAATGATGCCCCACCACACCAGCCCGCCACTGGTGCCGGAGGAGTTCGCGGAATTCTGCGCAACCATGATCCGCCGCTATGCGCCCGGCATGACGTCCGCTTCGCTCCCGACGCGGCGGGCCTCGGCAGCGTGAAAGTGTCATGCTGCCATGCATCAGACGCCTGACACATTGGACGAATTAGCGGCATCATCGACAGGTGGTCCGGCATACGGGACCGAGGCGCAACCAGCCGCGGCGCTCACTATCCTCAATGTCGCCTACCCTCTCGCACCCGTCGGACCCGATGCTGTCGGCGGTGCCGAACAGGTTCTGTCGATTCTCGATCGGGGGCTGGTTCGCGCCGGCCACCGCTCTATCGTCATTGGCTGCCGCGGCTCCAGCGCGAGCGGTACCCTTGTGGAAATACCGGCTGAAAACGGCGTGCTCGACGAGGCGGCGAAGAGCCGCGCGCAGCAGGCTCATCGCAAAGCGATCGCCGCTGCCCGCGCCCGATGGCCGATCGATGTGGTTCATCTGCACGGCATCGATTTTCATGCCTATCTGCCCGACGATGGTCCGACCCTGGTGAGCCTCCACCTGCCCTTGGACTGGTATCCGGCCGAGGCTCTGCGACCGACGCGCGACGACCTGTGGCTCCATGCGGTCTCGCCCACCCAGCAGCAAACGGCGCCACCAGGGGCCAGACTGGTGGCGCCGATTCCCAACGGCGTTGACATCGAAGCACTGAGCCTGGTGCAGCCGAAGCGAGACTTTGCCCTGGTTCTCAGCCGAGTCTGCCCGGAAAAGGGCATTCACCTGGCCCTGGACGCGGCCAAACAGGCGGGCGTGCCCCTGATCATCGGCGGCAAGGTCTACCCCTACGAAACACATACGCGCTACTTTCGCGACGAGGTCCAATCCCGTCTTGATGCTCGCCGCCGCTTCCTGGGCCCGCTCGGTTTTAACGCCAAGAGGCGCTTTCTCAACGCAGCCCGCTGTCTGGTCATTCCGAGCCTCGCCGCCGAGACAAGCTCGCTTGTCGCCATGGAGGCCCTCGCCTGCGGTACCCCGGTGGTCGCATTCCCGAATGGCGCGCTTGCGGATGTCATCGAGCACGGCAGGACGGGCTTTCTCGTCAACACAGTCGACGAAATGGCCCAAGCCATTCTTGCGGCGCCCAGCCTGGACGCCGAGGCGTGCCGGGTGGAGGCGCGACGGCGGTTTTCGCTGGAACGGATGATCTCGTCGTATATGGCTGCCTATCAGGCGCTGGCACAACTTGGCACAGATTGCCGGCGCTTCGCTGCGGCACCGTGAGAAAAGCAGTGTTGCGCAGCGAAATCATCGATGACCCCGTAAAATTCGATGCCTTGACGCCGCACTGGTGGAAACTATGGGAGCAGAGCTCCTCTGCGACGCCGTTCCAATCCCCCGCCTGGCTGGTGCCATGGTGGCGCGCATTCGCACCCGGTGAACTGGCGACAGTCGCGGTCTGGCGTGGCGGCGATCTGGTCGGGCTGGCGCCACTCTATCTCGAGCATGGAACGGCCGGTTCGAAGCTGCTTCCGGTCGGTATTTCGCTCAGCGATTATCTGGACATCCTGGCTGTCCGGGATATCGAGGCGGCGGTCGTGTCCACAATTGCCGAAACGATCTGCTCGGTCGGGTGGTCACAATGGATCTTGTCTGATCTGCCGCAAAACAGTGCCGGTCTTACGATCGCGCATCCCGGTTTAACGGTCGAGAGGCCGGCAATTCATGCAGCCTGCCCCGTGCTTGCTGTTGCCGGCGACGAAACATTGGCCGGCTGCGTTCCCGCTCGGCGCAGGCGCCAGTTGCGCCGGGCGCGCCAAGCGGCGTGCAGACGCGGCCGGCTCGCGTTGGCGTCAGCCCGGGGCGACCAGAACTTCCTGAACCAATTGATCCGCCTGCACCATGCACGCTGGGTTGGACATGGAGGTGGTGTATTGGCCGACCCCGCCGTGCAGCACTTCCATGGGCTTTCACTTCCCTTGCTCGATGCTCACGGTCTGGTCCGATGCTGGTTGCTCGCGATCGATGGCACGACTGTCGCCGCCTATTACGGATTTCACCACCGCGGCCGCGCCTATGCCTATCTCGGCGGCCTCGATCCTGCTTATGCCGAGGAGAGCCCAGGTGCGATCCTGATCGGCCACGCGATCGCGGAGTCGATCCGCGAGGATGCGCGCGAGTTCGACTTCCTGCGCGGCCAGGAAGCCTACAAATATGGCTGGGGCGCCGTCGACAGGTGGACGATGCGGAGGATCTGGACGCGGAGTTGATGTCATGAGTGTGCTCGCGCAGCGCCGGACATCGGTCAGACGGGCGGTCGAAGGTTGTGTGGCCGGTGGTGCCTGCGCCGAAGCTGTTCTCGTCAGGCTGGCGCTTCACCTGCCGCCCACAATTGAAGCGGCGGAATTGGCGGAGGTCGTGCTGAAAGTCCGTCCGGCGGATACCGGCGATGCTGAAAGACTGCGAAAGGTCGCTGGACTGCTGCGCCACAAACCGGGCGTCCTTGCCACTTTGCGAGCGACAGGCGGCGCCGTTCGGCATGAACGCGGTAACGGCGAGACGGATGTCGCCGTGGTCAGGAGGCTGGCCTCGAGTTTTGATGCCGCGGCAGCAATTTCGACAGCCGCAAGTGTCCAGTTAGGATCCCTTGGCGATGACGAGCGGCTGACAGCCATGACCGACGAAATCGTTGAATGGCTCGAGGCGCGAGAATTCACCGGAATTGAACGAGACATTCTCGACATCGGTTGCGGCATCGGACGTTTCGAGCGCGCGCTGTCCAATTCCTTCAAGCGGATGGTCGGCATCGACATATCATCGCGGATGATCTCTATCGCCTCCGAGCAATGCGAAGCGCTCGGCAATGTCGAACTGCGCCAAACCTCCGGTCTCGATCTGGCCGACTTCGACGACGACAGTTTCGATTGCGTGTTGGCGGTCGACAGCTTTCCCTACCTGGTCCTGGCCGGCATGGCTGAGCGGCTTTTCGATGAAATTGCGCGCGTTCTCAAACGGCCGGGCCGGCTCGCATTGCTGAACTATTCTTATCGCGGATCGCTTTCTTTGGACCGGGCCGACATCGGCCGTCTTGCGCAAGCTCACCAATTGCGGGTCGTCATCGACGGCGAGAAGCCGTTTCGGTCATGGGATGGCGACGCCTTCCTGCTTGCTGGGTGAGACGGAACATTACAGCGCGATGCCGGTTCGGGCGTCGGCACCGATCGGTGTCCTGGATTCGAAGGAGGAGATCATGGCATCCGGCGGCAAAAAGCATTTCGGCCAAGGCAGCCAAGGCAAAGGTGCCGGCGCCGGCGCAATGACCACCTTGGACAAGGACAAGATCGAGGAAAACGCGGTTTTGTCCAACCGCGACAGGAAGCAACATGGCCGAGAGCGCGGGCTGGACGGCAATCGAATCAAGTCCGATCAATTTCAGGATCACGCCGCAAACCGGTTGCTGAAGGACTGACGCCACCGCGCCGCGTCTTGCCGCGGCACGGAGGAAAAACTGTGCAAGGGCCGCCGGTGAGCCTCTCGGCGGTCGACAACGCCTTGTAGTGCCGAGCGCTCATCATCAGACTTGGATCTAGGGATGCTATCAAGAGAACGTGATGTCTCATTCGAGCGACGATACCACGGATCTGCGTGTCGAGATGGCAGTGGATCAGGAGATTGCTTCCCTCCTGGCCGCCATAGAGCAGGAAAAGATACCGGACCGCCTCTCCAAGCTGGCGATCGAATTGCAAAACGCTCTCGTCGAGAAGCGTCGGCGAGACGTGAAGAGCTGACTATCTGCGGTTGTCGACCTCTATATCGAGCTGACCATCCGACAGCTGATTTCGTCTCTCTATCAATGTCTGCAGAGAGCTCTCCCCGAGTAGCTCAAGGATGTTGGCGCGGGCACGGTTCAGCCGGCTCTTGACCGTCCCTACCGCGCAGCCGCAGATTTCGGCGGTTTCCTCGTAGCCCACTCCTAAAACGCCGATCAGCATCAGCACCTCGCGCTGATGTTCGGGCAGCTTTTGGATGGCGCCGTGAACTTCCTTGCTCTGAACGGTCCATTCCTGGGTAGCTTCCGAAATCGGTCTCGAAGACGCGCAGTCGAGAAGGCCTGGCGCTTCCCGTGCAGCGATCTTGATCCGGGTGTAGTAGGTGTTGCGCATGATGGTGAAGAGCCACGACTTCATGCGTGTACCGGGTTCGAACTTGTCGATGTTGGCGAGCCCTTTGGTCAACGTTTCCTGCACCAGATCGTCGGCATCGTCTGGAACGCGGCAGAAGGTGCGCGCGAAAGCCCGCAGGGCAGGTATCAGATCAACGATGGAAACGTCATTGGTTTGTTGGTCGGCCAAGAGATAGCCTCCGGATGACAATGGTCCAGCTCCCAGAAGAAAGAGTGAATGAACGAAGCCAGAGCTAAATGCATGGAAGTTTGGTTCGTTCCCGCCGTTGGAAACAACTCTTCGAAAATTCCATCGGGCGCGAACGCGCCGACTACGGTCTTCCCCCAAACACGCCCACTTCAAGGGAACGAAACACCATGCTGAGCTTCATTCCCGGGAAGCCTCGCCGGTGCGTTTGGCTGTGCAGGGCATGGACCGAGTCGTGCGGCTGGTAACGCGCAAACCACTGCCTGACAAACCTATTGGCGAACCACGTGGCGAACTCGGCTACCATCGATACATAGCGATAATGGTTGGCCCGGAGGACATGTTAAAGTCGTTGATTTTATCGATTTGTTGGCGCGGGTGAAATCCAGCAATCGGTCGAAGTTGCCGGGCAGTCGGCCAACGAACATGCTCGTCCAGCACTTGCTCTATTCTGCCCTCCGATCAGGCTAAGCCGATGAAATACCGGGTTGATTCACCCTTGACGGCGTCGCCGAACGGCGTGCTGTGGCGTACAATCTGCAGCTGCTCTCCGAAGCTGGCTGTTGCGGTGCTGTGCAACTCGCTTTGGCGAAAATCACGGATGACGATCAGCGCTTGAGTGAGCGCCCGAACCGGTCTTCGATCCGCGACTGCAGGAACTCGAGCCCCATCGAGAGCAGCCAATAGATCATCGAGGCGGTGATGAGCATCTCGATGTGGCGGAACTCGGTCTGGCCCTGCGTGCGTGCGAGATACATGATCTCCCAGACCCCGACCACCGAGACCAGCGAAGAATCCTTCAGCATCGCAATGAACTGGTTGCCGGTCGGCGGCACGATGACCCGCATCGCCTGCGGCAGGATGACCAGGAACATCGTCTGGTTAGCGCTAAGGCCGAGTGCCGTAGCACCCTCGGTCTGGCCGCGCGAGATGCTTTCGATGCCGGCCCGGAAGATCTCGGTCATGTACGCGCCGTAGCAGAGCGACAGCGCCATGATACCGGCCGGCACGGCGCCGATCACGTAGCCAATCTGCGGCAGGCCGAGATAGATGATGTAGATCTGCATCAGCAACGGCAAGCCACGAAACAGAGAGGTATAGAAGGTCGCCAAGCCATAGACCACGCCGTTGCGGGAAAGTTTGGCGATGGCGCCAACGAAGGCGACGAGGGTGGCGATGGCGATCGAAATGGCCGAAATGTAGAGGGTCGTCACCACACCCTTCGAGACGAGGAAGCCGATCTTCTTGGCGATGAACGCGAAGGACAAGTCGAAGGAATAGAAAAACAACATTAGCATCACGAACAGCTCTATCCAGACTGCCACAATCTGCTGTTTGCGGCTGAGATACCGCAGCGCGTTCCAGTTCGCCACCAAGATCAATGCGATCAGCACCGCCGAGACCGCCCGCCCGACGTCCGGGTTGGCGGCGAGCCACTCGACCGACCCCGGAACGAGCTTGCCGAGCCAACTGGCTTTGATGCCGAGCCCATACAGGCCGGCGGCGATGGCGGCGAGCACGAAGAACACGCCAACGCGGCGCGCCGCGTCCGGGTGGTTGAGCAATAGTCGGCCGATCACGTCTTCGATCTCCCTGCGGTCAGCGGGCCCGCTCGCGCCACCAATCCTGCGCCTGCAGCTTCCAGTAGGTGAGTTGCGCAACCGCAAGTCCAGCCGGGCCGCCCGCCCAGGCAAGGCCGAATGGTGCAAACAGCCGGTAACGGTCCGATTGTCCCAGTATGGCTTCGGCGATCAACTTGCCGGCGATCGCCGTGGTGTTGATGCCATGGCCACCAAAAGCCGTGAGGTACCAGACGCCCGGCTGCAACGGGCCTATCTGGGGCATCATGTGCCGGGCATAAGACATGAGCCCGGACCAGGCGAGTTCGGTCTTGAGGTGTTCGAGCTGCGGATAAGTAGTGACCATCTCACGGCGCAATTGCCTCGCCAACACGCCCGATGAGGCTGCCCGGGTGGTGATGCGCCCTCCCCAGAGCAGCCGCCTGCCGCCTTCGACAACACGGTAATAATCGCCTGCGCGACGGTTATCGCCGACGGCGTCGGTCGTCGTAATCGCCTTGGCGATGAGGTCAGGCGCCTCCTCGCTCACCATAACGTAAGTGGCGATAGGCAGGAATGCCCGCTGCAGCCGGCCGACCAGTGGGCCCGTATATCCGCCGGTGGCAACTACGGCCTGGCGGGCGCGCACTTCGCCGCTGTCGGTGCGCAAGACCTTTTCGGCGCCGTCAAGGTTGGCTTCAACGGCAGCCGTTCTCTCGTATATCCTGCCGCCCAGCCGTTCGATCTCGCCCGCAACGGCGCGCAGATAGTTAAGCGGATGCATGTGGAAGGCGCTGGGATCGCGCAGGCCTTGGTGGTAGCGATCCGAATGCAGCACCGCTCGCACCTGGTCGCGATCGAGATAGTCGAGCCGATAGTCGAAATCCCGCGCCAGTTGCTCGGCATATGCCTTGAGCGCGGCGCCACCATCGTGGCGAAGCACGCTCGATATACCGGAGCGCGGCTCTGCCGCCTTGATGTCGAGATCGCGGATCGTCTGCCGCACGAAGTCGACGCCTTCGATGGACAGGCGGTGCAGTTTTTGTGCCGCGTCGACGCCGGCCATCGCGGCGATGTTGTCGGTGCCGGTGGCGAAACCGGGATTGACGAAGCCGCCATTGCGACCGGAAGCGCCGAAGCCTATCCGCTGCGCCTCAAGCACGACGACCTGCTGGCCGGCGCGAGCCAGCTGCAACGCCGTCGTCAGGCCGGCCAGTCCGCCGCCGACAACGACTGTCTCGCACTCGGAAACGCCGCTCAGCGGCGGTCTGATGGTGTTGTCAGCAAGCGTGCGTCGGTAATAGGTGTCAGGACATGTCATGATCAATACGATGAGGTGGCGGCACTAGAGCATTTTGCAGGCAGGCGGAGCCGCCCGGTGTCGTGGAAATGGGGCTGAAACAAAACAGATGGAGCGGGATGTTCAATTGAATGCATCCCGCTCAAGCTTTATCCACGACGCTCCTCAGTCGGCGCTGTAATCCTTGCCGTACCACTTGGTGGTCAGTTTCGCGAGGGTACCGTCCTTCTTCATCTCGTCGAGAATGGCGCCGATCTTGGCATTCCACTCGGCATCACCTTTTTCCGCGATCACCACCAGTGGCTCACGGAAGGCATAGCCGCCTTCCAGGACACGCAACGGGTAGCCGTTCTTTATCGCGTTCTGAGCCGTCTGTTCTGGTGCGATGACCGCGTTGAGGCGCACGCCGTCGCCGAGCCTCAAATCGTCGAACGGCAGCATTGAGTCAGCGAAAGTCCTGATCTCACCGGGCTCCAGCTTGTATTCGATGGGCGGCAGGCCGGGAGCATCGATCTCGAGTTGTCTGCGGATGAAATCCTCCGACGTGGTGGCGGTCTCGACGCCGATGATCTTACCGTTCAGGTCGGCGACCGATTTGGCCGGGCTGTCCTTGTGAACCACGTAAACGTAGGGGCTATAATAATAGATGCCTTCGAAATCGATCACCTTGGCCCGCGCTTTGGTCGGCGTCACCGAGCCGACACCCAGATCGTAGCGTCCCTGCCAATGGCCGCCCGTCATCGTCGCCCAGTCCGGCGTGTCGAAACTGACCTCCACACCGAGGCGCCTTGCGATCTCCTTCGAGACGTCGATATCGAAGCCGACCAACTGATTGCTGTCGTCGAGGAAACTCTGCGGCGGCCAACCGCTGTTTGTGGCGACCACCATTGCCTTCTTCGAGGTAACCCGGTCGATGGTTTCACCCGCCGACGCCGCAGACGCGAACGCGAGCGTGGTAGTGGCCAAGGCCAGCCACGCGATCAATTTCCTCACTTGAACCTCCCTCTTCATCGTCATTCAGACATATGCTTCCCAGAGCGCGCTCCCGTAGAGAAATAGCAATTGAGAGCGCGGCATGAGATCGATCTCATATCAGCACACATATCGACGAGGGGATCAAGTCCTTTTTCAAGTAGCCAGTTGTCCTCCGGGGGCGCAAAGCATCGGCACCCGCACGGTGCGGCGGAACCCGCGTTTGATGTGACGCGCGTGACTTTCAAGACAGAGGAAACGAAGATCTACTTCAACCTATCACATCATTGCCAGATGGGCGGCACAGGATGGCTTGCTGTCTACGAGTTTCCGATGTTCCGGTTAAGCATGGGTGCGCGGCACACCGGCAGCAGCACCAGCAGGATGATGGCGGAGTCGACCCAGAGGACCCTGTTCACGCCCATCGTGTCCACGATCTGACTGGTCGCTAGGGTACCCACGGAGATGGCAAGATTGAAAGTGAAGCAGTAGATGGCCGTCGCGGTCTCCGCGCTTTCTGATGCTGCACTCAGCACCCACGTCTGCAGCGTAATGGGCGCCGCGCCATACGCGAAGCCCCACACCAGCAGCAGGATGGTTCCTGTGAGCGGCGTGACCCCGAGCAACGGGAAAAGAGCCAGCGTGGCCCCGAGCCCAATGACGACGCAGGCCAATGTGCGACCGACGGATTTTGCGGCCCAGACGCCTGCGACGGCGTTGCCAATCATTCCGAGAATGCCATACCCCAACAGTAGCCAGCCTATGCTCCCTGCAGTGACGCCTGAGACCTCCAGCAACACCGGGCTCACGAAGGTGTAGGCACCGTAGTGGGCAGCCACCAGCAGTGCGGTCGCAACCACGCCCGACAGGAGGGCGGGATTGCGCAATTGCGCACGCAGGGCTTTCACCTCCACAGGCTGCGCCGCCTCCAGCTTCGGAAGCACAAGCAGGGCGGCGAGCAGTATGGCAAAGCTCAGGCCGGCGAGAGACCAGAACGCGCCGCGCCAGCCGACTAGATCACCGATGATCGTGCCGGCCGGCACGCCCAGCACCGCAGCGGCACTTACACCGCCGAAGACAGTAGTCATGGCGCGCGGCACGGACGGTCCAGGAACAAGGCGTACTGCGATGCTTCCGGCTATCGCCCAAAAGCCACCGATGGTGATCCCGACGAGCAGCCTGGACGCGAGCAGAACGGGAAAGTTCGTTGCGAGCGCTGAAATCACGCTCGCCGCAGCCATTACCGCGAGCAGGCCCGCCATCAGAATACGCCGGTCGAGCCTCCCCACTGCCAACGGCAAACCGATAGAAGCGAACGCCGCAATTACGCCGGGTATCGTCACCGTGAGACCGCCACTCCCAATAGAGACATTCAACTCGGAAGAAATTGCCGGAATCAGCCCCACAGGGAGTTGCTCCGCAGTGATCATCGAAAAAATACCCAGCGATACGGTGAGCACGGAGAGCCACATGCGAAAAGTGGCTCCCTGTTTCTCCCGAAGGGCTGCTTTGGTCAGAGACATGATCACCTCCAGCCCGCGAGAAGGCACTCGACGCCAACGTTTCGGGCAAACGTTAGAGAGACGGATCGGGCAATTGATCCCGGCCTGGTTTCAGATAATCTGTCCACTGCGGATTGATAATCGAGGGAGATATGGATGGTGAATTCACGAAACGTGAATGAAAGAGGTGATTGCAGTTGGACCGGCTGACCAGCATGACCGTGTTTGCCAACGTCGTCGGTGAAGGCAGCTTCGCTGGAGCGGCCAAGCGGATGCGACTATCGCCAGCGGCCGTGAGCAAACATGTCCAGATGCTGGAAGAGTGGCTTGGCGCACGCCTTCTCAACCGGACGACCCGGCGCATAAGCCTGACAGAGCTCGGCGCCTCCGTCTACGAGCGCAGTCTGCGCATAATCGAGGATGTCGAGGAAGTTCGTACGAGCGCGGCCGAGAGCAAGACACGTCCAACCGGCTCACTGCGTGTCAGCGCGCCGATCTCCTTCGGCGCGATGCACCTTGGGAGAGTCGTTGCAGAATATCTCGCGGTCTACCCGGAGGTGTCGGTTGAGTTGGTGTTGGACGACCGTGTGGTTGACATCGTGGAAGAGGGCCTGGATGTCGCGGTACGCATCGCTCCACTCACGGTTTCCAATCTGGTTGCTCGCCGAATCGCGCCTTCACGCGAGGTGGTCTGCGCTTCGCGCGATTATCTGGACAGACGCGGGCGTCCCACAAAGCCGTCGGATCTCCACGACCATGATTGTCTGGACTACGCGTTGCGCGCCAGCCGCGGAAAATGGCGGTTCGACGGACCAAAGGGGGAAGTGGCGGTAAAAATCACTGCACGGATGACGGCAACGAACGGGCAGCTCCTGCGCGATGCGGCGCTGGGTGGAGCAGGCATAGTACTTTGCCCCACTTTCCTTGTTGGAGAAGCCATTCGTTCGGGCCAACTGGAGACAGTGATGCCCCAGTTCAAGCCGGTAAGCCGGTCGATCTACGCGATGTACCCGTCAAGAAGGCATCTTTCCGCCAAAGTTCAAAGCTTCGTGACGCTTCTCGCCGCCCACTTTGGTGAGAACCCACCTTGGGACAACTTTGGACCATGACTACTGGAATGTTGAGCCCAGAGGCCGCGCGCACTTGCACGGCCTTACTGTGCATGGGACCAGCACCCTGGGCCAAGGGGCGGTGCATATCGAGCCGTCCAGCACCTTTTCGAGACTGAAGCATCCGCTATTTGCCGACGGTCATTCGCTGAGGCTCAATCCACCGCCCATCCTAAGCGCCGCCACAGCGCAAGTTGTAGCATCTGCGGTGTCTCTGGTTCTCTGCGGCCACCGGCGGAACGGGTTGTAAGCAGGCGCGTTCCTCCAGCGTCAAGCTTGGAGAACATACCATGGATGACGAGCTGCGCCTGAAGTTACAAGAGCTGAGCCAAAGCATGCAAACGCGAGCGGCCGAACTTTCGACGCTCGGCGGCAGCGCAGACATAAGTACGGTGATGTCGGGGATCGCCGTCGCTCTGGAGGCGCTACTGGTGATTGCCGAAGAGATGAAAACGCCACGTTCCGGCCCTTCGGTCCTGCCCGACGCTACATGAACATCTCCGATCGTTTGGGAGAGGCTCCAGAGCGAGAGCGCCTACCGCTCACCAGCAAATCGCTCGCCGAGGAACTGGCTTTAATCCACATTCTGGGTTGGAGAGTGGAGAGCGCAATCTACTCGGTGGAGTACTCCAGGTGGGGTGAGCGTCGGCAGAAATGGATTTTGCACTCGACGATGCCTTTTGGGTAATCGGGGACGGCCTTAGGACGGAGGACCACGATGGCTTGGATGGCCGCAATTTGCCCGATTACAGATGAGCAGGCGCTCGTTAATTCGGAGACAGTTGGTGACATCCGGGAGTTTCGCTGTCCGAGTTGCGGCGACTTCAAAATCACGAACTCGGCCACCGCGATGTTCAAAGGCCTATCGGCAGAACAGAAGTTGGAGCGCTTCGAATACGCTAGGGCAATCGCGGGCGACAACGCGATCACAGTGACGACGGAACATGGATCTATCGATACCGAAGATCAATAGAATACCCGCCCGATAAGCCGGTTCCCAGCGCATCTCCTCACTTGCTGCCCTGAGACCATTTGACTGCCGGTCCAGGTAGTGGGCAGTTTGAAGGTAGAAGCTCACGTCAACATGGCCAGACCATTTTTACACTGCCGATCTGCGCGGCCAGCAACGCCTCTCGTGAGGGGCAAGGCATGGGCATCAAACGTCTCGGACCGGTCGGCAGCGTAAGGCTGGTTGCCTATGATCCCCTACCGGCGAATGGAACCAGATCTGCCACAGCGCGTCATAGAAGCAGATCAGGTGCGATTTAACGTAAGGAGTGAAATCGATGATCAGGCTCCTTCTCCTCCTCGCCATTGCACTCGCCTTCGCATGCGGCGGGACGGAGGCGGCCAAGCTGGACCTAGCCGCGGTAAATCAGGCGCAATTCTCCGCCGGCGATCCGAAAGGGCTCGATCCTGCCGTGCTGAAGGCGCAAATTTTTTTGGATCGTGCGCGCTTCTCACCGGGGCTCATCGACGGCCGCCTTGGAGAGAACTTCGCCAAGGCGGTCAAGGCCTTCCAGGCGTCGAACGGACTGGCGCCAGATGGCAAGCTCACCCAGGCGACTTGGGACAAGCTGATGGCAACCTCCACCAGCCCAGCTCTGATCACCTATGAACTGACCCGCAAAGATGTACGCGGCCCCTTCACCAAACGCATTCCGGGGCGCATGGAGAGGATGGCTCGCCTGAGAAGGCTTGGCTATCACGACTCGATCGAGAAGCTGGCGGAGCGCTTCCATGTGAGCGAACCATTGCTCAGGAGGCTAAACCCAGGCACCGGATTCAGGAAAGCTGGAACCACGCTGCTGGTACCAGATGTTGGCCGGGGTGAACCTCCCGCCACCATTGCCGGCGTCGAAGTCGACAAAGGCGCTCATCAGGTGCGCGTGCTCGACCCCTCCAATAAAGCGTTTGCCGTCTACCCCGCCTCGATCGGGAGCGACGAGAAGCCGGCACCAAGTGGGCAGGCAGAGATCCAAAGGGTGGTGCACAACCCGACCTATCACTACGATCCCGATTTTGCATTCAAGGGAGTCAAAACCAAGCGGCCCTTCACCATTGCTGCCGGCCCTAACAATCCCGTGGGATCAATCTGGATCGACCTCTCCATCGAAAGCTACGGCATTCACGGCACGCCCGAACCCGGCAAGATCGGGAAGACCTTCTCTCACGGCTGCATTAGGCTAACGAACTGGGATGCCGAGGACCTCGCCTCAATGGTGCACAAACATATGAAGGTGACTTTCAAGGACGAGTGACGCAAGCCGTCGCATCCCTCGATGGTCGCCGAAACGAGATGTCCGTCTGTGCCCGTGACAATCGCATCTTGCGATCCGCTGGATCCGATCAGCGGATGCTCCGGGTTCGGGGTGTCAGGTCAAGCGGCGCCATTTGCACGGATGGCGGCGAACCAACCACCATGGCGGGGGCGCCAGATTGCTCACCACGTTGGCTCTCTACTTCGCGGCTCATACCTTGTTGAGCAGCTTGCATCTCCGGAACGGTGAAAACCGGCACCTCGCCCTTGAAACCCTGGAGCTCAAAGGCGCCCGCCTGGACGACCGGCATCGATGCTCCTGCCGCAAAGCCGGGTCCAAGCACCAGGGGGATGCCCAACTTCTTGGTCGTCGATTCGAGCCGTGCCGCGCGGTTCACGGGGGAGCCGATCGCGGTGTAATCGAAGCGCCGTTCGGAGCCGAAATTGCCTACCGAGCAGATGCCGGTCTCGATGGCGACGCCGATTTCGATGGAGCGATGGCCATCCGCGGTGAAGGCGGCGTCTTCGCGCCTCACCCGCTCGATAAGGGCCAGGCCCGCGTCGAGCGCACGCTCACGATGATCGGGTTGATCTAGCGGTGCGTTCCAGAAGGCCAGCACCGCATCGCCCATGAACTTGTCGATGGTGCCGTCGCGCTTGAGGATCTCATCGGTCGCAATGCCGAGGAAATGGTTGACCACCTTGGCGATCTCTTGGGTGTCGAGCTGTTCGCTCATGGTCGTGAAGCCACGTATGTCGCTGATCAAAATGGTGATCTCGCGCTTCTCGCCGGACAGGATTGCCTCGGTGTCCGAGCTTGCGAGGCGCTGCACCACGGAGGGCGACAGATATTGGGAGAACTGTCGCGTCAGGGTGGACCGGCGCTGCTCGCTGCGCCTGTAGAGGACATAGCCTTCGAAGCCCGCAACCATGATGGTTGCAAGCGCCGGCTGCAGCGGGTCATAGAGTGCACCCTGCAGGCTGTACTCGAGAGCGCCGAACACGAACGGCGTGACGGCCAGCAGCGCCAGGGAGAGGGCGCCAAGCACGACACGCCCGGCGAGCACTCCGGAAACCCCGATGAAAACGACGGCACTGAGGAGAAACCAGAGCCGCTCGAGCATACGCGCGTGCGCTGGCTCTGCCAGGAAGCGCCCGGCAAGCATCTGGCCGATCGCATCGGCGTGGATCTCCGCTCCTGGTCGCGCTGGACTCGTCGGCGTGGGCAGGTACTGCGTCAGGCCCACAGCCGACAGGTCGACAATGGCGATGGCGTCCCGCAGCCGCGGATCGCCATGGCCCGAAAGGATAGTGCTGGCAGACAGGCGAGGCGTGTCGGTGGCGGTTTCCCAGAGGCGGATGCTCCCCTCCGGCTCGAGCGGCACAATGGCGCCTGCCATCCTGAGTGCGTCGAACCCGGCTGCATTCATCCGGGCTGTGTAACCGTCCTGTCCAGCGTAAAGGCGCAGGAGCTCGAGTGCGAAAGACGGCCACAGCTGCGCGCGTTGAGGGGTGTTGCGAAGCCAGAGCAGCGGCACATGGCGCAGTACGCCGTCGGGATCGGGCAAGGTGCGAATCACGCCTAGGCCTGCGGCGGCGTTCGAGAATTCGGCAAGCGACCCGGTAAGACCGGTGAAGCCGGGAAGTGTATCGGGTACTTGCCCGACGATCGACCAGCCGGCTTTGGGTTCTGCTTCTGAAACCGTCGCTTCATTGCCCAGGCTGACGGCAAGCGCCGTTCGATTTTTGGACAGCGCCGCTGCCAGGCGCTTGTCTCCGGCCATGCCCTCAGGCGAGGTGTCAGCCTCGGGGAGTACCAGCGCAAGCCCGACCACCGCCGCGCCGGATTGCGTGATGCCATCGACCAGATCGGCCAAGAGGCCACGGTTCCAGGGCCATCGCCCATGTGCCTTGAGGCTGTCGTCGTCTATCGAGACGATCACGACAGGATTGCTCGTCGCCTGGCGTGGGGCGAGAAACTGATAAAAGTCGTACGTCCGCTCACGCAGGCGCGACAACGGCCCGTCAAAAGCCAAATGGCAAGCGAGCAGCAGGAGCACGACCAAAAGGCCGGATATTTTGCGCCTGCCGGCTTGCCGCCAATCAGCCCAGCGCCTACCGACCGAGTGGCTCATCTCGTGCAGCCAGGCCTAATCGCAGTTGTAGTAGTAGCAGCAACCCTCACACTCGCCCCGCCGGCCCCCGCTGCCCGCAGGTGGCGTTGGGCTGTCAGGGAATTCCATGACCACTCCTGGCAGTGCGCCGTCCCTGGACCCGCAGACTTTGAGCGAGGAGCCTAGAGCCGACGCACAAATTGCGCTTACGTCCAACCCAGGACCCGGTGCGCCCGGCAGGCCGGTTCCCGCTATCCGGTCGATACTGTCCAAGATCGGGAAGGCGTCGATGCCGCCGTAGCCGGCCAGAAGCTTGCCATCGTCCGACGTGCAGGCGTAGCCCGGGTTCGTGATGACCAGCCGTTTGCCATTGATCGTGCAGGTCATGCGGCCGGCGCGCAATATGCCGACGGTCTGGCCGGCTGCCACCAGCACTTCGATGATGCCGCCTCTCGCTCCGAGCACCATGTGCGGCGTCGCAACCTGCATGACGCCCCCTTTCGAAACCTGGCCGCCATAAAAACGGGCCAGGCCGCTGTTCATCCCGATGTCGATCTTTCCCGACCCGGAGCCCGGATTGTAGACGAACTCATCGATCGTCAGGCTGGTGTTTGGACCAATTTTGGCGCTCGATTCATCCCGGAACACCAGCATTCCGAGACCGGTGGGATTGCTGCGCAACTGGTCGCCGAGTTCGACGCCGGCGCCAACGTTCATCGTCCCGCCGTTATTGCGGACGATGATGGTCTGATAGGCCGTCATCGACCCGACCGTCTCAGCAGCGGATGGTGCCGCGAAGGCGAGGCAGGCGACAAAAATGACGATCTGAAGATACCTCATCGCGGCCTCTTTCAATTGAGCGTCAACGTATAGCTCATGAGCATTTCGAACGATTTTCGGTCGCGGTTGGCGAGGGCGAAGTTGGTTTTGCGGTAGGCGAGATCGACGCTGATCTTCTGCGCTTCCGTCAGCTGAAAATCGCTTTCCGAGGCAATGCGCCAGAAGTCGCTCTTGATATTTGTGCCGATGCCGACGGACAGATCGGGAGTGTCGCTGTGGCCGGCCGATAAGGCGATCTGGTGCGACCATGCGAAAAGATCCGGTACCTTCATCAACAGGCCGCCATAGCGGACCTCGCCCGTATAGCTGCGGCTGATTTCGCCCGATCCGGAAGCGAAGTCATTCGAGCCGACAAAGCGCAAGCCGAGCGCCTGGCCATTGCGGAAGCGGTAGCTGCCGCCTGCCTCATAGAAGACCCTGCTATCGGCGAAAATGCCTTGCGAGGCGCTTAGATCGATGTAGCCGCCACCGGCGAAGAGCGTCGTCTCGACCGTCGGGCGAACGACGAAACGTCCACTGAGGCCGATCCCGGTTTCGTAAATATCGCTGTCGAAACGATCCGTAACGGTGAACGCGGAAAGCAGCAGGCGCAGCGAATCGATCCCGCTGTTGGGCAGTCCCTTGTCCCAGGTAATTGCTGCGTTGCCGTGAATAAAAGTCTTCTCGCCACCCGGAACCGACAGGTCTTCCGTGAAGAGACGCTCTGTCGCGGTCAACGACCCCGAAAGAACGAGCGCGTCGGCACTTGGCGTGCCGAGGTCCCACCGCACAAAACCTTCCGCCTGCCCGTAAGGCGAGACGAAGCTGTCGTCGTCCTGCGCCCCGCCTGGCTCAAAATCGGTGAATGCGCTGAATACCCCGCCGGTCAGGGCGAGTTCCCAGGTGACGCCACGCAACGCGCGCTCGATGCGGGCGAGCAGGCGAACAGCTTCCTGTTGCTCACTTGCGGTCAGACCTCCGACTTCGATGCCGTACTGCACCTGCCGCCGGGCCAATTCATAGGACCCTACATGATAATACAACCGGCTGGCCGCAAGCCGGGCGCGCGCATCGCGCGGGTATTGGATCAGATACTGCTCGATCGAGGAGATCGCCTGATCGTATTGCCCAGCATTGACCGCAACCGTGACGAATTGGGCGAGCGTTCCATTGTCGGCCGGACTGGCGATGCGGGCCGCAAACGCATCGTCATAGGCCCCAAAAAGACCTTGTGCGCCGGCCGGCAACACGCCGGCACAAAGCAGCGCTGCGGCGACGCCGAAGATCGTTCGAAACGAAGATTGCATGCCGAGAACCCACCCCAAACCCGACTAGTGCGAGAGATTTAGCACGACTGCAAGAAAAAGGCGACTGAACGGTCGCCGGACTTATGCGAGTCCTCAGCAGCTGTTGCAGCTGCGCAACAAGATATCGGGTTTATTCCTATTTCGGCTGCGCTGATTGTCAAAAACTCTTCTCGACATTGCTGCACGTGATTGAAGTATTTGGCCCAAGGCTTAACAAACTCAAATCTCATCAGTAGTGGATCGCCCAGCCGAGAAGATTAATATTGGGTGGGCGATTCTGCGTATCTGGTCACCATGCTTCAAGGTGACCCACGGCTTCTCCAAAGGCCTTCCGTCGCGTTTCGCAGGGGGCGGAGAGCTGCCGGAGGTGCTTCTCACGACGCGTGTGCGATTCGGCCCGGGTCTTGCAATTTCTTTGAACGCGAGGTCAGCTCATTGCCCCAACTCCCAGGGACGCGTCACCGCACGCAGCTTGCTACAGCACGAGCATGGTTGCCAGCCCCAGCATCAGGCCCATGCCTACAATATCGGTCACGGTGGTGAGGAAGATCGCCGAGGCGACCGCCGGATCGGCGCCTACCCGGCGCAGGCTCAACGGGATCAGCACGCCGGAGATGCCGGACATGAGGCACGATCCGGACATGGCAAGCAGGATCACAAGTGCCAGCATCGGCGCCTGCGCCGCCGACGCCGGTTGCATCGAGGCATAGAACCACATCGCCGCAGCCGCAACAACGCCGACGAGCGCGCCGTTGGCGGCCGCGAGCGCGCCCTCTCTCATCACCAAGTGCAGCTTCGGTCGTTTGTCCACATCCCCCAGGGCAAGGCCACGCAGCGTCATAGCCAGTGCCTGGCAGCCGGTGTTTCCGCTCTGCCCGGCCAAGACTGGGAGAAACGCCGCCAGAGCGACGATCTTCTCGATCGTGCCTGTGAACGAACTGACCACGAATGCGGCCATGAAGGCCGTCAGGAGATTCAACTGCAGCCACGGATGACGCTTCAGGAAGGCTGAAAACAGCGGCGTAAAAGAGCGCTCCTCCTTCTGGAGGCCTACCATCTGTCCAGACTGGGCGGAAATCTCGATGATTTGCTGCTCGAACAATCGCCAGCCGCGAACCTGCCCGAGCAGCCGGTTCTCCGCATCCACCACCGGATAAACAGGATAGTGACGCCGTACCGCCGCCTTGCATGCGTTACTCAAAGAGAGACCGACATCAAGAGCGAACGGCCTGGGCAGCATGATGTGATCGACAATCGCGTCGGGTTCGCTCAGCATCAGATCGCGCAGGACCGCCAGGCCAACCAGTTTATTGCCCTTGTCCGTGACGTAGAGATAAGTGAGCTCGGTCGGCACCTGGGCGCCTCTGACAGCTTCCACCGCGGCAGCAACCGTCGTCCCGACAGGAACGCTGGCGGGGATCGGGTCCATCACCTCGACGAGCGACTCGGGGATCGCGAAACCCATGTCACCATCATGAGAGCTGATGGGCCGCATATGCAGTGGCAAATGCTCGGCCACCTTACGGGCGTGCCCGTCAGGCAACAGCTTTAGTGTGTCGCGGATGAACTCGGGAGACTCTCTAGCGAGCAATTCAGCTGCGTCATCAGGTGCTCGAGCACGCAGCGTGCGCACCAACTTCTGAACGCCGGTCTCTTCGTTCATATGATATGGCCCCCCAATTGAAAGTGAAAAAGTTGTGAAGTATCGGATCGCACCGGGGCGGAAATACGACAGTTCTTCCGGCCCAGCAGTCCGCCTTGTGGTTCTCGCAAGCGCCGCCTGCACGCTCCTAGCTTGAGAAGGCAAAGCAGACGTCTACATTTTGGGCGTGCCCTCGTCAGGTCAGCATGCGAGTGTCCGCGCTATTTCCCTCGCTTTTCAACCTTTAGATTTGGGAGGTCGGGTCGCTTGGATACCACACCGGCCTCCTTCAAGGCGGTGTATCCAACCTTTTTGAGGAGCTTCTCTGTTTTGGCGCGCTCCTTGTCCAGAGCGGTATCACCTTTGACCTTGGGCATCCGTCCTCTATTTGGCCGTTGTCGTTCGCCGGTAAATGAGATTGCCGGAAATGTCCCGCAGTGTCGTGCTTTGACCCGCGGCCGAGGACTGATTGAGGCGCTTTGCCGCCCGGCAGCCTTTGGGCGGGAAGCGGACGGGCGGGCTATTCCTGCTGGAATTGACAGGGCCAATTTTCTGGCCTCGTCATGCCAGAAGGCAACTCGGTCCGGGCGTCCCCGCAAGCCATGTTGAGCTGCCACTGGGACAGACCCGCCGAATTGGATAGATCGAGGCCCTCGATACGGGTCAGAAAGAAAAAAGCGCCCTCAAAGTCTATCGGTGCGGTGAACTTCGCTCCTCGGAAGTCCGCCCGCGCGAGATTGGCAAACGAAAAGTGGCTGCCGCTGATATCGGCGTCATGGAACTGCGCACGCCCCAATTCCGCCTTTGTGAAATCAACATTGACCAGATTGGCGTTCTGGAAATTCGAGCGCTGCACTTCCGCGCCCGTAAACACAGCGCCCTGCGCGTCCATCTGGCTGAAGTCGGTCCTGTACGCCTCGATTTTGTCGAACCGGGCGCCTTTGGCGGTCGAGCCGGCCAGGGAAGCGCGCACAAGCGTTGCCTTCTCAAAATTTGCCGCAAGGAGATTGCTGTTCCTGAGGTCGGTCGAAGTGAAATCAACACCGAACAGGTTTGCCCCGCTCAGGTCCTGTCCTTCCAGGATGAGAAGCTTTTTGTCACACTCCTGCCAATTGACGCCAGGCGTCGCGGCTGCGTAGCAATCTTGAGCGGCGGTGGCGTTTTGCCAAGCAAATACAGTGCAAACCGCCAGAACCAAGCCGGATCCGCCGTAAGCTCTGGTTCGTCTCAAAGTCATTGTTGCTGGACCCCTCTGCTACTCGCCGACAATCAACCTTACCACATCTGCTGACACTCGAGCCACGGTAACGACCGCCGTCACAGTTGCGCATCAACGATCCGCCGATAGCCAGCAGCAGCTTGCGAAATTATCGAGAGGTGGGGAAAGGCTTTGACGGTAGAGTGCTTTTTCGCGGATGCGCATGAGCGCCTCAAGTGCACGAACGAGGAGCGTGAGCAGCGCCTGGAGGAGCGTCTGACGCTCGCGAAGGAAATGACGGGGAGCGTAGATCCGTTGGATTTCATAGAAACCTGGATATCCCCCGGCCAGAGACACCATCCAAAGTTCGGTGGTGACCCTCCCAGCGCCGGCGGGGCGGAGAGCGACAGCTGAAGCGTGAGGCCGTGACAACCATAGTGACTGTCAACGAGCGCCTTCCCGTGGTTTGAGCCATCGGTCGTGTGAACCCATCCTGTTGCACGTCGTAGCCGCCGATTGCCGCACGAATCGCTGGAAGTCTTTCGAAGCTGAAATTCTTGGGTTACGTGTGACAGGTGGCATCCCCAGAAGGTGAATCGACGAACGGACTGACGACTATGTCGATCCAAAGGCACATACTTTCGGGAAAGCGCTCAATTCACAAAACAAAGAGTTCGGCGTAAGCCGTGAGTTATTGGTGGGCCCGGAGGGCGAACGGAAACTGTTGATTTTGCTGAATTTTGGTGGGCCAAAATCTGAAAGGTCCCGTATCATTCCGTATGCTCCCGCGACCCCAAACTGCCGACCATAGCTGACCTCGTTTTGCAAACGTTGGGAGACAGGGTCCAGAACGGCGGAAATGGGGACGGTTGCAGATCGGCAGCTGCGGCAACAGCGCGCGACCAGCCGACGGTCTAGCGCCTCGATATGCCGATGAGACTTGGGAAGTAACAAACAAGCGGCAGCTTGCAGGCAGTTGTAATCGGTGGAATGGATTTACGAGTCGAGGCGCCGGACCAGGACGGGCTCACTTGCCTCGAAGTTCAGCCTGTTGGAATGGCGCGGAAGAACGAGTAGCGGTATCTAACGAGCCGGCGGCCCCTCGATGTTTGACCGCTCGTCCTGCAACTCTCGTATGTCGTCCCGCAAAGTGGTGGCGCTACCGACCACTTCGTTCCGCATTGTTTAAACAGCGTATGACTCGTTACAGTCAAATTTTTTTCTGAGCTGCGAAAGGCCGACACTAGAACCGTCAAAAAATTACGCTTTTGATTTTAACGGAAAATCGCCGCAAGAAATATTTTGAGGTTTCACCAGCTATGGGATCAATCGAGCGATTTTTGGACCTTGCGGCATTCGATGGCCTACCGAACCGCCTCAAAAAGTACCGTCACCTCTTCGGTTGACCCACTCGTTGATCGGCCGTCATACGAGCCCTATGCTGGCACGCTGGCCTATCCTGCCGATTGTAGCTGCCAACCAAGATGTTGTCGGTCACCTCGCTGAAAAAGTACACCCAGAAATAGTCAAGCCATCAGGAGCAAATAGGTCATAAGGTGGCCTTGCGGTCCTCCTTCCCGGAGCGGTTTCGCTTGCCTGTTCAAACTCGGACGGCTGTTACCCAAACACCGCAGTGGGTATTTTATGTGCCATTTTTGCGACATTCTATAGAATTTTGCTTGAATTCAGCGTTTTAGCGGTCACTAAATCAATAAGTGCTCCCATATTTTGCAAATTTGTGAACAATCACGGTTGAGTTGTAACGCCTGGCAATAATGGCGCAGGGGAACGTTGGGGTGGGGTGAAATGAATACGACATCTATGTCGGCGATAGGCAAGCGCCTCGGCCTGCTGACGACGGTCGCCATATTGAGTTGTGGGAATGCTCACGCGCTCACTCTCCAGGAGGCGATGGCGGTTGCCGTGGAGTCCAACCCCGAAATTGGCCAAGCGATCGAAAACCGCGAAGCAATCGAATTCGAGCTACGCCAAGCGAAGGGACTTTATCTTCCCAGCGTCGATGTCGAGGCGTCGGCGGGGGTTCGTCGTCTCGACAATTCCTCCCGGCGTTCGCTGTCCATAGAGGATGACGCGCTCTATCCGGCGGAAGCCGATGTCGTTGTCACGCAGACGCTTTATGACAGCGGCGCAAGGCGGGCGGAACTGAACCGTCAGGCGTCGCGGGTCGACGGCGCATCGTTCCGGGTGCTGGAACGGTCTGAATTCATTGGACTGTCTGTCGTCCAGGACTATCTCGAATACATGCTGCAGGCTTCGATCGTTTCAGAAGCGAAGAAGAATCTGGGCTTTCACCAGGCAATCCTCGGCGACATCCGGCAAGGTATTGCAGGCGGCGCGTTGAACGAGGCTGATCGCCAGCAGGCCGAGGAGCGGCTGTTCGCTGCCAAGGCACGTATGCAGGAGGCGACCGAAGAACTGGAGGCTTCCAAGATACGGTTCTTCAAGACGGTCGGTAAGCCGCTGACCAACGCGTCAAGGCCAGGCGATGTCTCGAGCGCGCTGCCAAGGTCGCTCGACGACGCGCTAGGGCTGGCGCGACAGAACAATCCGCGCGTCCACATGGCCAACAGCGATATCGACGCCGCCGCCTCCCTGGTGGATGCGGCGCGGGCGAAATTCGGGCCCTCCGTCATCGCCGAAGGCCGCGCCCGCGGCGGCTATGACATCGACGGCGACGATGGCGACGCTAGCGACCTGCAGGCGCGGCTGGTGCTGCGCTGGAACCTCTATCGCGGCGGCATCGACAAAGCCAACGAGCAAGAGCAGGTCCGCCGCACCAGCGAGCAGCGCCTTGTGCTGCACCAGGTTCTGCGCGAGATCGAGGAAGCCGTCCGTACGTCATGGGATCGCCGCTTCCGGCAGGCCGATCTGGCAAAGACATTGAAGCTTCAGGCTGCCGCCAACGAAAGGCTGGTGGCGTCCTATCGCGAGCAGTTCAAGGTCGGACAGCGCTCGCTGCTCGACGTGCTCGACGCGCAGAACACGCGGTTCAACACAGCTACGCTTGCCGACACCGCATCCTACGCGTCGCTTTTCGCGCAGTACCGGCTGCTGGCGGCAACCGGGCAGTTGCTGAAGACCATGAATCTTCAGCCGGCAAAACAGGCCACCGCCTATGCCAAGGCCGAGTTCAATGCGCCTGAAACGGCCGACACCGAAACGTATGGGCGCACGCCGTCGGAGCAGACGAACGATCTGCCTTTCGACATCCTCGCACCGGTAAGAAAGAAGTAGGAAGGTCAAGGACGAACGATAGTCCTGCGGGCCGATCGTGAACCCACAACCCAAAATCCTCTCCCCAAAAGAGGCGTTCAAGGCCTGCTTCTCCGCTGTTGCCGGGTACCTCGGCAGGCCGAGTTCCGAGACCGTGCTGTTTGCCGGCGTGCCGCTGTCAGACACCCGCATCGATATCGACGCCATCCGGCATCTTGCCGAACGCATCGGTCTTGAAATCACGGAATTCAGCCATCGCGACTTTCTTCGCGGACGCATCGACCTTCCCGCCATTCTGTTTCGCGTCAGCCAGTTGCCGGTTGCGCTGCTTGCCCAGACCGAGGACGGTGGATTTACGACCGCTCCCCAGGAAGACGGGCGCACCACAATTAGCAAATCCGAGTTTTCCGGAAGTTATATTAGTGGCGGCGTTTCCTTCTCGATAACCTATGCCAACGCAGTAGAGGCGATGAGCGTCGGTTCGGCGGCCAAGATCGAGCGGCGACATTGGCTGACCGGCACGATGGGGCCGTTCTGGCGCACCTATTCGAAGGTCATCCTGTCGGCGGTATTCATCAATCTGCTGGCTCTTGCCTCACCGATCTTCACCATGAACGTCTACGACAGGATCTTGCCGAACAAGGCGATATCGACGCTCTGGGTGCTGTCGATCGGGATCGGCGCGGTCATTCTGTTCGACCTGCTCTTGAAGACCGCCAGAGCGTCACTGATCGACTATGCCGGGCGCAAGGCCGATCTTCGCATCTCCTATATGCTTTTCGAGAAGGTGCTGAATTCGTCCTTGTCGGCAAGGCCCGGCTCAACCGGCGAATATGCAAATCGGGTGACCCAGTACGAGTTCGTGCGTGAGTTTTTCACGTCGAACACCATCAGCGTCTTCATCGACACAGCGTTCGTCTTCGTCTTTCTTCTTGTCATCTATGCGATAGGCGGTTGGCTGGTCGTCATACCGGCCATTGCCTTTGTGGCCTCGGTGATCGTCGGGCTGATCACGCAACGGCGCATCGGCAAACGCGTTGCCGCTTCCATGAACGAGGCTTCGCAGCGCCAGGCCCTGCTGGTGGAATCCATCTCCACGCTGGAAACGATCAAATCGCTGCGCGCAGAGGCTTACCTTCTGCGAAAATGGGCGGAGCATTCCAAGAACGCATCCAACACGTCCGAGAAGATCAAACAGCTTTCGGCTGCCGCCGGCAACATAACCCAAGCCATCCAGCAGATGGTCACCGTCGCTTTGATCGTGGCCGGCGCCTATGCCTTTTCGGAAGGGCATGTCTCGACCGGCGCCATCATCGGCACCGTCATGCTGGCAGGCCGGGCGGTGGCCCCGCTTGGGCAGATTGCGATCACCTTGTCCAGACTTCGCCAGGCGATGCTGTCCCTGCGAATGGTGAATTCGATCATGGCGCAGCCTGAGGATCGGCCGGACACGGTTGGTTTCGTCAACCGCCCCATTCGCAACGGTGCAATGGCATTCAGGAATGTCGGCTTTGTCTACCCGGGTTCCGAAAACGAAGTGCTGACCGGCCTGAATTTCTCGGTGAAGCCCGGTGAGCGGATTGGCATCATCGGCCGCATAGGCTCGGGAAAGACGACCATGGGGAGGCTGATCGGCAGGCTTTTCCTGCCGACCTCCGGCGAGCTGCTGCTGGACGGGATCGACATCCGCCAATACCACCCATCTGAGGTTCGCGCCGCGGTCGGGATCGTCGCGCAAGCCAACGATCTATTTTCCGGCACCATCAAGGAAAATCTCCTGATGGCGTGCCCGGAGGCGACCGATGAGCAGATCGTCGAGGCGGCCAAGGCTGCCGGCGTCGACGACTTCGTCTCCCGCCATCCGCGAGGCTACGACATGAATGTCGGCGAGCGCGGCACCAATCTCTCGGGCGGTCAGAGGCAGACAATGGCAATTGCCCGCCTGTTGCTGACCAAACCGAAAATCGTGTTCCTGGACGAGCCGTCCGGCTCGATGGATCTGGCTTCCGAGCGCCAGCTGATCAAGCAGCTCAAAGTGGCTTTCGATCGCAACACGACCCTGATCGTATCGACGCACCGCTTCAGCATGCTCGAGCTGGCCGACCGCCTGATCGTCATCGAGCAGGGCAAGATCGTTGCCGATGGACCGAAAGACCAAGTGATACAAGCGCTGCAGAAAACAAGCGCCTGACGAACAGAATTATGCGTGAACACAGCACGTTGGGACGTGGTAAATGCTAGCCAGGGAAGACCGTCCGCCGCTTTTTGCGTCGGCTTCGATATTCATTATCGGGGCGCTTTTTGCGAGTTCGGTAGCCTGGGCATCCTTCGCCGAGGTCGATGAAATCGCACGCGGCGACGGCAAGATCATACCGGCGTCGAAGACCCAGATCATCCAGGCCAGCGAGCCGGGCGTGGTTCAGGAAATCGCCGTGACGATCGGTCAGGTCGTCAAGAAGAATGACCTCATCATTCGTCTCGACAACACCTTCAACACTTCCAGCCTTGGCGAGCAGCAGGCCAAGGCGCGGGCGCTGCAGACGCGCATTGCACGGCTCCAATTCGAACAGACCGGCAGCCTCGAGGGCGCGTTTCCCTGTCCGTCAGAGATCCAGAAGGTGGCGCCGGAAATCTGTGACAACGAGCAGAAGCTGCTAATCGCGCGGCGCGATAACTTCGAAGTCAAACTGTCGGTTCTAAAGTCGCGGCTCGATCAGCGTGAGAAGGAACTCGACGAAGCCAACGCCAATGCCGATCGCCTCACCAAGAACCTGGCCGTCAGCGACCAGGAGGCGAAGCTGGTCGAAGCGATGGTCAAGAAAGGCCTGATGGCGCGAACCGAGCAGCTCCGCGTCGAGCGCGAGCAGACCGAGCTCAATGGTCAGCTGACGCTTGCCGGAGAGACCATCAAGAAAGCCAGGTCTGCCATCACGGAAGCCAAGCTTCAGGTCGACGAACTTGGCCTCCAGCTGCAACAGGAAGCGCTCAGCGATCTGACGCAGGCGCTGGCCGATCTCTCGGTGGTGGACGAGACGATACGCGGTGCCACCGACAAGGTGGCGCGTACCGATATCCGTTCGCCTGTCGATGGTATCGTCAACACGCTTGACATCAACACGGTCGGCGCCTTCGTCCAGCCCGGCGCGGTCGTCGCGGGTATCGTGCCGACGTCCGAGACCCTGCTGGTCGAAGCCCGGGTCTCACCGCGGGACGTCGCCTTCATCCGGCCGGGCCAGGATGCCCTGATCAAGGTGACCGCCTATGACTTCTCGATTTTCGGCGGCATCGAAGGCAAGGTCTCGAACATCACTGCCGACAGCCTGGTCGACCAGAAGACCGGCGAACCCTATTATCAGGTCCGTGTCGCCACCGACAAATCGACGCTGACACGCGACGGCAAGACCTATTCGATCATCCCCGGCATGATCTGTTCGGTCGACATCAAGACCGGACGCAAAACGATTCTCACCTACCTTATGAAGCCGATCAACAAGGCGCGAGAGGAGGCAATGAGTGAGCGATAGCGCGGTCTCCCTTCCTGCCGATCGCGACCGGCTGCTGCCACCGCTGGCGGCAGAGGATTTCGGACTGGAGTTCCGGGTTGTGGCGCGTGGCGGCATGCGCCGCGGCATTCGTCTGGAACGGGCGTTCTGGACATCGCTGAAGCAGATGGCGGAAAGCCGCAAATGCACCATCGGCACACTGATCGAGGAAATTGCAGAGAGCCACGCCAACGCCGGAAACCTGACATCGGCAATTCGCGTAGCCTGCATGCGTGGATTGGCCGACCAAAACCTCACCTTGCAGAGGCTCGCGTCGATCAAGACCATCAGCGCCATTCTCGTCGCCTGTCCCTCGCCGGCCTTTGCCCTGGCATCGTCGAAGAAGATCCTGACCTTCAATGCGCCGTTCCAGCAACTGGTGCGGCGGCAATTGCCGGTGGCGCCGAACGAGGACGCGCGCCAGGATCTCAAGCTGGCGCTGGACCTCAATGTCGCCGACATATTCGCCAGGCTCGACGCCAATGGCGAGACGCCGGTCGCGACCGGTTTCGTCATAGGCGCCGGCGACCGCCGCTACCGCGGTCAACTGAGCGCGGTGCGGGCGCCGGTGGTCGAGCCGGAACTGCTGATGGCGTTCGTCTTCGGCGGCTAGAGCAATTCCGGGAAAAGTGTGAGCGGTTTTCGTGGAAAATTGCGTCAAACAAGAGATAGAGCGCTCAAGACTCTCTGATGGGAGCTTACGGCTGCACACCTTCACCAGGCGCGACCGTCGAAAGGCCGCCCTTGATATCGGCTATTTGAGCAGAACCGGTCTTCGCGCCATGGATCCACGCGCGATCGGTGCTGAACGAATAGAGCGGTACGTAGGTCGGCAGGTCTGTGTCGCGGGAAACTACATTGCTCAAACTGTCGAGGATGAAGACGCCGCTGCCGGTGCTGACCGACAGCACGGCATGAAAGAAACCGCGCTTGCGATCCTGCAAGACGACCAGCGACATGCTCTGCGCCGGGATGCCTGCATGCAGCAGCGCGGCCATCTTGAGGATGGCGAAATCCTCGCAGTCCCCTGCCCGCCGCTCAAGGATTTCCCGGGGCTTGGCCCAGTAGTCGAGCTTGCCGTAAACCACGCTGTCCTTCTTGTAGGCGATGGCGCGATTTATACTTGAGTTGACGAAGGACAACTTGTCGATGAAGCTCTTGTTCCCGGCTGCCTTGACTATCTCGGCAAAGGCGCTGTTCTTGCGTTCGCACGCGCTGCTCGCGGTACAGTCGACAATTGCCTTGTAGACCGGCGCCCAGCGCGCCGAAACCGGGAAATTGCGCATCGACAGGGCAACAGAACCGAACACGCCGGGAATGATCGCCGCCGTCTGGATCAGGTCGATCCCGGCGGCGGGCGGCGCGATCGAAGAACCACGCTTTTCATCAACGGCAACAGAGCTGCTGAAAATCATGCCGATCCGGTAGGCTGAAACCGGCTGCCATGGCTGCGGCCGAGCCAGCGAAACGCCGCCGAGACTGGACGGGGTTTCGACCGCCGCCAGAACTCCAGCGGCAGCGCCGGCATTCACGGCAATTGCTTTCGCGGATGATGGCTGCGGCAGGCTTGCAATCGCCATTGCCAGCAGGAGGAGCCTGAGCCCGGTTATTCCCAGGGCAGAGTTTTCTTTTTTCATGACGCCCACCTCTTGACTGTGGACGGTACCAATATTGTCTCAAATTACTGGAAAGGAAGGTGGATAAGTTTCCTTCAATCGGGAATACCTATTTTGTGTAAAACTTTATTCAAATTTATACTTCTGTTTACCAATCCAGCTCAGCCGGCGGATATCAAACGAAGCGCGGCGCGGCCAATGTATATCAGATTATATCTTCCGGGTTTACCACACGTAAAAAATGCCGAGACTTGCATACCGGGATATATGAAATTGATTGCGGGACAGTTGCAAAGCAGAAGTCGTCACTGTCTTTATCCGGGAAATGCCGGAGGGGTTTGGCGATGACGACCAGTAACGATTTAGATACCGTCTCGAATTCTTGGGACGAGCACTCTTCACATGAACATGGCGGCTCGCCATCGCAGGCAGGCATCCAGGTAGCGCAGGCCGCTCAGGCGGCGCCTGCCGAGCCGGTGCCGGTCGATGTCGGCAGTGGCGCACCCGTTCAGCCGGCAGCACCCGCGGAGGCGAAAGCGCCGGCGGCAGCCGCGCCGCATGAATACGTGGCCGACGCCAGCAACATCGTGAAACTTCCGGCGGACGTCTCCATCGACAACATCAAGGTCGACGGCCACAATCTGTTGCTGGAACAGCCCGACGGTTCAGTCATCCTCATCAAGGATGGCGCGCTCAACGTGCCGACCTTCATCATCGGTGATGTCGAAGTTCCGCGCGTGGCCTTGCTGGCCGCTCTTGAAGCGAGCCACGTCGATGTCGCCTTCGGTGCCGATGGTTCGATCTCGGCCGGCCCGGGCGGTTCGAACCCAAGCGCCGGCGCAGACTTCTCGGTTCCCCCCGGTGGCATCGGCGACGGGTTCGGTCTTTCGGCACTATTGCCTCCGACAGACCTGGCGTTCGGCCAGCCGGATCATCGCGAGCTGTTCCCAAGCCTGCGGCCGGATTCCACACCGTCGATCATCGACCTGACGCCTTCCGTCGAGGGCGGCGACACCATCGTCAATGAAAAGGGCCTGCCGGAAAGCCCTGGGCCGGAAGGTTCGGGCGAAGCGTCGGCGCCAGGCGTTGACGGCGACATCTCCGAACACAACACCGGCACCTTCACCATCGCCTCTCCCGACGGTGTCGGCTCGCTGACCATCGCCGGCCAGGTGATTTCGGGCGCGGCTCTTGCCAACAGCGCATCGACGCCGATCGACATCATCACGCCGCTCGGCAACACGCTGACCGTCAACGGCTACGACGCCAGCACAGGCCAGGTGAGCTACAGCTACACGCTCGTCCATAGCGCGACTCACCCCGACGCGGGGACAGATTCCATCTTCGACGACATGACGATGACGGTTACCGACACCGACGGAGACGTGTCCCTTCCGGGCACGCTGTCCGTTCAGATCGTCGACGACGTGCCGACGGCGGTTGCCGACACGGACAGCGTCACGGAAGGCGGCACGGCGAGCGGCAACGTGATCACGGATGCCGCGCCGGGCGATG